>JAPZRK010000091.1 GCA_027531445.1 Leptospira sp. | reverse complement strand
TTCAAATGCCATCAAGTTTATCCCCGAGAATACTGACATCATCATCGAAAAAATAGAAAGAGAATTTATTCCGCTAAAAAAAACAAAGTATATTAAGGGAATTGGTATCACAATTAGAGACTTTGGACCCGGAATCCCTCCAGAAGATTTAGATAAAATTTTTGAAAAATTCATCCAATCTAAACAGGTTAAGGCAGGAACAAAGGGAACTGGTCTTGGGTTGTCCATTTCGCGTGAGATTGTAAGTCACCACAATGGCTTGTTGTACGCAGACAATCATGAAGGTGGAGGTGCAGTCTTTACTCTGTTGCTTCCTATTAAACAAGGAGAATTTTTATGACAATGAGCCTATTAGCCGTTGATGATGAATCGATCAATTTGATGATCATCGAAGAATCGTTAAGTGATAAAGGCTTTAACGTTGTAAAAGCAAAAGATGGAGAAGAAGCACTCGCAATCTTAAATCGCAATGAGTTTCCGTTCTTTGCAATCATTCTGGATCGTTTAATGCCAAAAATGGACGGGATTGATTTACTCAAAAAAATCAAACATTCAGAAAAGTGGCGCGATATTCCTGTTATTTTCCAAACTGCGATGAGCGGTGTCACAGATATGACAGAAGGATTGGATGCAGGTGCATTTTACTATCTCACAAAACCATATTCGCGAGCTTTACTAATCACAATTGTTCAAACAGCAGTTGAGCATTATATTAAACTTCAAAAAGCAAAAGAAGATCTTCATAAGGGGATGGGAGCTTTAAGACATTTGATTAAGGGGGAATTCCGTATTAAGTCGATTAGAGAATCTCATGAATTAGCTCCTATATTAGCAAATGCATGTCCAGATCCAGAACGTGTGTTAACTGGAATCATGGAAATTTTAAATAATGCCATTGAACATGGAAACCTCGGAATTTCTTATCAAGAAAAGACAGAACTTCATAATTCAGATAAGTTGATGGAAGAAATTATTAAACGACTTGAAATGCCAGAATATTCCAATAGATTCGTGCAGATTTTGTTTGAGAAATTTGAAGATAGAATCAATATCATAATCAAAGATCAAGGGCAAGGTTTTGATTGGAAAAAGTTTCTTTCATTGCAAGCTATGACAAAGAATGCATTTAAAACTCATGGAAGGGGGATCTTCATGGCGAGGAAACTTTCCTTTGATGATCTAACATACGAGGAAAATGGATCGAAAGCGATTATCACCATTCTATTGGGTGAAAATCGAAGTGATCTTTTGACTGATTTCCAGGCATCTTAGTCAGATCAAATCAAGATAGACAGGACAAATTTCAGATATACTTATTTGGTCCTTTCTCTTTCTTGAATTCCGTAAAATCCTTCCTTTCTTCCCTTCCAATATAATCTATCAAATTGGTCTTCTTGCATCATTCGTTTTTTAAACGTTTCAGAATAGAAGTCCCATTCCGTAGAGCCTTCGTAATCTTTCGGCCATTCTTTTTTTCTCATGTATGGGTGATCATTTTTCGGAAATTTTGATTTATGGTAAGCCCATTCCAAGACGTGAAACATCTCATGATAAAGAAAAATCGGATGATTTGCATGATTTCCTCCATTTTTATTTTTGTTAGAATCAGAAAGTATTGTTAGTCTAATTTCTGGATTTAGATCGGTTCCATAATTCCATTCAGTCCCACCTCCGTTTGTAATCAGAACACCATTCGGCTGTTTTGTGCCCGGCCATACTACGACGACGGCATCTGAATTGATTATTTGATTTGTAACGTCTTCAGTAAGTTTTGGAACAATGGATGAAATGTCCGGTTGCATGACATAACGAAACTTTTGATCAATCAAATTTGTAGATTGAATTTCGGCATTAGTCTTGATAAGAGACATCTCCCATCTGATTCCATCTGAGATGACTTCAAAAGAATCACGAAAGTAAATAAAACTTGTTAACAAGGATTGTAGATCTTTTTCTTCTAGATCACTATTCAATGAACCAAATTTTGATAAAGTAATTGGTTGTTGATTGATTAATCTAGTTCGAGGAATCACTAAAAAAATCATTTTTAGAATTCTTTTGGGCTCTTTTTTCAGACGACTTGTACTATATTTTAATCCAAGATATTTAATAAAAAGTTGGTCTCTCAAGAAGTTCCAATGGGACATGACCTGTTGATCATAATCAGGATACAATAAAGAGATCGTTTGGTAGGCTTCTTTCAAATTTTTATCTTGAACATACATGTCCGTGAGTAGGGATGTGTTCCATGCAATACTTCCAATCAATGGATTTTCTGAATTGCTTCTCGGTATGATAAAACTAAAAAGTTCATGCCATTCCGCTCGTTCCTCAATGGTCATTGAATCATCCTGGAAAAGTTCTGTAAGATTGTATCCGGTCTTAAAAACAGATGGCTGGTCTATTAAATCTGATATTCCTTGTTTCAATACATTTCGCGCGTTTTGATATTCATCTAACTTCATAAAGGAAAAACTGATTAGATTTATGAGCAATGCATAGTTGTCATTGCCGATGCTTTCCCTTGCAGCAGGAATCACTCTGTCTTTTAAAGATGCGATTTCTTTATAATTTTTTTCATGATTTAAGCACCATATAGCAGTATTAAAGTGCACTGCCTCATTAGCAGGTTCTAGGTTCACCAATTGGTAAGCTGCTTCTAAACATTCGCGCGGCCATGCACCTTTGGAGGCCGCTAATTGTGATGTCGCCTGTAGTTTTAGCCACCAACCAAAAGGATCCGAGGGAGAATTTTTAATGATTTCATTGCTCAACCGAAATGCACTTTGGAAATCCTTTTTTTTGAGAAGCGAATCTGCTCGACTTCGGGTATTTAGATCAACACTTAGAATTTGTGATGTATCAGAAAATATCGCAACACTGAGGAAAAAGGCAGACAGTAATCGTATCGAGAATTTGTAAAAAGTAGAATACATTTTGATTTTCCTTAATTGACGAGAACGATTTCGTTCATCTGAAGGTTAACATATTTATCGAAGTTGTCCAATTGGATATCTTTTTTGCGGGCGAAGGGACAAAGCCCTCTCCGCGGTTTGGACATCGTGTCCAAACAACGCTCCGAGGCACGGTTTTGTTCGACGCCTTCCCATCCGGGTCGGCTCTCCAAAAGATTGCTCCCTATGGGTCGCAACCTTTTGGCTCACAAAACTGTTCGAGTCCTTCGCGACTATATGTTAGATGGGAATTATTTAGTGAAAAAGAAAGATTTCATTTTTGCGGGCGAAGGGACTCGAACCCTCGCCAGAAGCTTGGAAGGCTGCTGTGCTACCGTTACACCACACCCGCATAGGTAAATACATAGTTTTTAGTTCGAGATCGTGGTCAATGATTTTTGATTCCAGAATTGATTCGATTTTTAGAATGGCTTTAATGGCTCTTCCTGAACCTCTCCAAGCATATAGACAATTTTTCCAAAAAATCAAATCCTTTCAAGACACCGCTTCTGTTTTGCATTGGGATTCAGAAGTTATGATGCCCAAGAACGGAAGAGAATACAGGGCAAAACAAATCGCAGATCTATCTCAATTGACCCACGAGTGGTCAGTAGGTTCAGAATACCGAGACTTGATCAAAAATGCAAAAAAAGTCTTAAACGAACTTCCAGCTCATGAACGTTCATCTTGGGAACGTGAATTTTCAATACTTGAAGAAGAGCAAAAGAAACTGGAAAAATTACCATCTGAGTTTGTAGCCGAGCTATCACAAACGACAAATTTAGCTCACGCAGTGTGGGCGGACGCGAAACAGAAATCAAATTTTTCAGACTTTGCTCCGATGCTTGAAAAAATTATCAATCTTTCTCGGAAACAAGCGAATTATATTGGTTATACGACAGAGCCTTATGATGCTTTACTTGATAGTTATGAAAAAGGAGCCAAGGCATCAGACATTGAATCATTATTTCAGGATTTAAAATTAGAATTAATACCAATTGTTGAATCGGCACCTTCTTTTGAATCACCTTTTAATGGTCCTATTGCTCGGGAAAAACAAGAAAAACTTTGTAAACGGATACCATCAATTTTGGGATTAATGGAGTCGGAAAGTAGACTTGATTCGAGCCATCATCCTTTTTCGACCAGCTTAGGAAAAATGGATAAACGAATTACAACACGTTATTCAGAGATTGATCCCCTGTCATCGATCTTCGGTGTTTTGCATGAGACAGGTCATTCACTTTATGAAGCTGGTTTATCGATGATGGAAGAGTGGCCTACACCATTAACTGAATTTTGTTCATTAGGTGTTCATGAATCTCAAAGTCGACTCTGGGAAAATCAAGTGGGAAGATCTAAAGCTTTTTGGGAATTCATTTATCCTATTTTACTTTCCGATTTTCAGCTAACAGAGAATGATGTTCCTTTCAAGAATCTTTTTCGGTATATCAATTCAACTCAAAAAAGTAAAATTAGAGTGGAAGCCGATCAGATAACATACAATTTGCATATCATACTTCGCTTTGAAATAGAAAGGGATCTGATCAATGAAAAAATTAAAGTCAAAGATCTTCCAGAAATATGGAATGCAAAAGTAAAAGAATATCTTGGTTTGGAAGTTGAAAACGATGCGGAAGGTGTTCTTCAAGACATACATTGGTCAATGGCGGCGTTTGGATATTTTCCGACATATACTCTAGGAAATATTTTTTCAGCACAATTGTTCTCTTCTTTTGAAAAAGCTCATTCGAATTATAAATCGAATTTTAGGATCAATGGTGATTTTAGTGTTCTTTTGAATTGGTTACGCAATGAAATTCATTCAAAAGGAAAAATTTTAGATGCAAAAGAATTGATTCAATCTGCTACCCTAGAATATCCAAATTCGAAATATTTAATTTCATATTTAAAAAATAAAGTTCAAGAAGTGCTTTCTATATAGGAGTTTATCGATGTCAGGTGGAGATCAAATTTTAGAAAAAATTGGCCAATTATCGTACTTTGACAATAGAGCACTTTATTATCTTTGTAATGAGACTCCGCCTAAGACCTTAGCACTCGCATTTCTCAAGATGGACGAAAAGATAAGTGGCTCCATGCTAGGTGTTTTAGATCTAAAGCGTCGTAAATTTGTTCATGAACTTATGGCTCTTCAAAAAGATGCTAGCGATGAAGAAAAACAGGCAGCAGCGAATGGACTATTGCTAATCGCCGATGGATTAATTTCTAGAAATCTAATCGAAAAAAGAGGTCAATTTTTTTATGGCTCCTCTCGTGATTGAAGACTGCCTAATCCAAACAAAATCCATCCGATCAAAAAGCTGACTCCACCAAAGGGTGTGATGATTCCCAAAGTTTTTATCCCGGTGATTGCAAGGGCGTAAAGGCTGAATGAAAAAAGGAAAATTCCTATAACGAAGAATAAAAATGCAAGGTTGAGTTTGCGGTTGAAACCAATTTGCCTTGAAGTGATAATGATCAATACACTAACCAGTGTATGATAAAAATGGTATTTATTTCCAGTCTCAAAAATAGGCATTCTATCTTGTCCAATGATCGACTTTAATCCATGAGCACCGAAAGCTCCAATCCCTACTGCTAGAAAGCCCAAGATAGTTACTATGAGAATTTGTAAACGAATAGATTGGTTGTTGACAGGATACATATTTCACCTTTCTTTCAACTATGACCCAAGAACCTACAGGAAATAAATCAAAATTTATTAGAGTTTGGACTCAAGTCGATAGTGATGCCATCAAAAAACAATTGCTATACATAGATGATTTGTATGGCACCTGTGGTAGTTGCAAAAAACTTGGGTTAAATTATATCAAAGATAAAAAGTGTCCGGATTGTGGAACGACATTTAAGTATCTTGCAACCAAGATATCAAATCCTGCGGAAGTCGGGAAAATTTTAGCAAGAATTGAAAAGGAAAAACTTGATCTTATACTAATTGAAAGAGAAGATTTTGAAAAATCGAATGCGAGAGATGCAGTCAAAGATTTGTTTAAAACTTAAACTCAGAATTTGAATGACCAACTAAATTGAGCCGTTTTGTTGTGTGCGGAGGTATCTTCCCATGCATCAAATGCTCGAATTCCACGTGATACGGCCATCGCACCAAAGATACCAATTGCGTTCGGACTATCCCAAACATTACCAGGACCTTTTTCGTTTAACAGATTGCCCCAAATATTCTTACGTGGTAGATTTTGTTCTGCATAAAGGTAAGCACCTCCAACTAAGATAAGATCTGTTAGAAAATAAATGGCCATGCTAATGACCGTATCTCTTCCCGAATAAAGTGGAGAGTTCCATGAATTGTAACCAACGGATGCGATAGGAGTAACTAGATTTAAAGTTTGGGTAACTACATGATATTTTTTAGATAGAGGAACGGCACTTACATGAGGAGGCTTTTGTAAAAGTTCCTGTTCAAAGATTTGCTTCCACATCTTTTCTTGTCCCTGTCTCGGTGATTCAACACGTAAAATGGAATCAGGTGAATTTTTGCTTACCTTACCAATGTAGATATTAAAATCATACGGATTGTTCCATCGATGGCGGTATTTATAGACAAAACCATTGGTCTTATCGTCTGCATAATAATCTGGATTCAATTTGTTAAGAAGCGCAGTAAGTCTTATATTTAAATCATCAGGTGATCCTAATACCTCGATAGTTTCACCTGCATAAATATTTTGAAATGATAAGCCGGTAATGAGTAACATTAAGTGAACGAAACGATTGAATATTTTTTTCATATGTTTTCTGCACCCGCATAAGCAAGAAGAAGGCCTAAGCTATTGTAAGTCGCATGACAAGCAATAGATACCCAAATGTTTTTATTTTTTATGTAGATATATCCAAAAAATAAACCTACTAAACCTATCAAAAATGGGACCGCAACTGTTGTTCCAACTCCAAAGTGAAGGTATCCAAAAATTACCGAAATTAGAAGTAAACCTTCATTACCAAGATCTTTGTCGATAAACGTTTTCAATAGAAAACCTCTAAAGAAAACTTCTTCGATGATTCCAGTAATTATTCCAACACTATAGATTGCCCAAAGAAGTAAAACTCCATCACCAGCCAATGCCTTAAAGAGTTTTGTAGGAAATAAACCTGGATTTGCTTCGACTCCCAATAATTTGAGTATGACACCAAACACGACCACTATGAAGAAAATAATGAAACCATTCATTATCCCATTCAAAATAATTGGAATCGATAATTCCTCGCTTAAATCCGTTAGTTCAAATTTTAATATTTTTTTGAGAATCAAATATCCTAGTCCAATAAACGAAACAAACCATAACAGAGATTGAACAAAAAGCAGATAGGGTTTGTCCTTTAACATGATATCGTAAAAACGTTCGAGGGCAATATTCGGATTTTCACGAAATTCTGATTGTAACTGTTTTTCTAATGTCTCGACCGACTCCCTAACTTTCTTGTATGATTCGGAAAAGGAAATATCAGGATTTGCTGCATCTTCCGAAAAATTCTCTGAGATTTCTGGTGGAAGACGATCGTTTAGGACAACCGTATAGACAAATTGTTGGTAAAATACGGAAAAAACGAGATTTGCGATTAAGATGATACCCAAAGCAAAGGTCGTTAGCTTAAAAATCTCAAAAAAACGAGATGTCATGTGCTTCCATCGTCTCCCTTAGGGTAATATCGTCATCGTTTTTTTCAACTGATCCGACAATCAGAGTATACGTCTGTCATGGTCACAACTCCAAGATTTTTCATAATTATACTGCTATCCTTTGTTTTTTCGCGCCATCTTCATTCCAATGCAGTAACTCTAGCGAATTTGGATTATTCGAATCCACTCCTAAAGAGTTTAAGATCTGATGTAAAAGAAAATCTCCGGATTTCAAAATCACTTCACTCAGATGATAAACTCATTCCACTCCGTTACTTTCAATATAAAGTAAAAAAGGATGATACTTTCTTTAAGATCATGGCGAGAACAGGGATGGATCTCGAGACTTTATCCTCGGTAAATGAGCTGAGTTCTCCGCATGATTTGGTAGAAGGAATGGTTTTAGAAATACCGAATATGAGAGGTGTCTTTCACCCGGAGACCTCAGAAAATACGGACCGAATCAAACAAAACATAGCAGAAAAATATAATATTTCCGAAGAGAAACTTCAATATGATGGAGCAAGAGAAAAGTGGTTTGTTCCAGGTATCGTAATGGGAAAAATCGAAAAATCATTTTTTTATGGCTCAGGTTTTTTTACACCTTTGAAAGGAGCAACCTTAACTTCTTCCTTTGGAAATCGCATTGATCCTTTTACAAAAAAGACAACGTTTCATGGCGGAATAGATTTAGCTGCAGAAGAAGGCACAGATGTCTTCGCTTCCCAAGATGGCATAATTGAACTTGCGTCTGTTAGTGGTGGCTATGGAAAATTGATCATTATCAAACATTCTATGGGATATGAAACGAGATATGGACATTTAAGTAGTTATGCAGTGAAAATTGGAGAAAGGGTCAAAAAAGGGCAAAAAATTGCGGAGGTTGGAATGACCGGTAGAACAACTGGACCACATTTGCACTTTGAAGTACGAAGAAATTCAAAACGACAAAGACCTTTTTTTCAATCTCATTTATAAAAAAGTTTTCCCTCTCTTTATCTCTTAGAATATTTTTGGTTCATGGACTTTGAAATACCTGAAGCTGTTGAATCGATTCGCAAGGACATCCGTGAGTTTATCCAAAAAGAGATCATTCCTCTAGAAAAATTCTATAATTATGAAAAAGGCAGGATGCCTGAAGACATAAATCAACAAGCACGCGCTAAGGTTCGTGCGGCAGGATTTTGGACTCCCCACCTTCCCAAAACGGAAGGGGGTCTTGGGTTAGATCAGATAGGGACCTGCATCATATTTTCAGAAATTGGTAGATCACCAATCGCTCCTTATATATTCAATTGTGATGCGCCTGACGAGGGCAATATGCATTTGCTTTCCCTTGCCGCTACAGACAAACAAAAAGAACTCATCTTACATCCCTTGTGTCGAGGAGAGATAAGAACAGGTTTTGCGATGACAGAACCTTCACCAGGAGCCGGCTCCGATCCAACCTCTTTGCAAACAAATGCAGAAAAAGTAGGAGATAAGTATATACTAAATGGAAGGAAGTGGTACTGCACAGGAGCAAATGGTGCTAAATATCTAATTGTAATGGCAAAGGTAAACGGAAGCTTTCGCAAAACGACGATGTTTCTAGTGCCAACGGATTCCAAGGGTTATACTATGGTTCGTGAGATAGAACTCATGGGATCACATGGGCCGGGCGGTCATTGTGAATTGAATTTTGAGAATGTAGAAGTTCCGGAAGATATGGTATTAGGTCGCGTAGCAGAAGGTTTTCGATTGTCCCAAGAAAGATTAGGACCAGCTAGATTAACGCACTGTATGCGTTGGACTGGAATGGCAAGGCGGGCACTTAGTATTGCTAGAACATATGCAAAAGAAAGAGAAGTATTTTCTCAAAAAATTTCGGAACACCAAGGCATTCAATGGATGTTTGCTGAATGTGCAACAGCCATAGAGATGGGATTTATGTTAACTTTGAAGGCTGGTTGGCTTTTACAAAAGGGTTTGGATGCTCGACAGGAAACATCGATGGCAAAATGGAAAGTGAGTGAGGCACTTTGCAACACAATAGATACCGCCATACAAATATGTGGTGGCAAAGGTTATTCAAGAGATCTTCCTTTAGAATTGTTTTATCGTGATGCACGAGCTGCACGAATTGCCGATGGTCCTTCTGAAGTGCATAAAATGGTCATTGGAAGAAACTATTTATCTCAAAAATGGGACTTTTAAATGAGTGATTCATATTTTGATCTTTTTTTCAAGAGGCTGTAAATGATAATCCAAGAATTGGAACAGGCAATCAATTCTCATCTAACGAAAGTATGGCAAAAACCAGTTAAGGTTCTTCAAATTTCTCACTTGAGTGGTGGGGCATGTCAGGACAATTATTCGATCCAATTAGAAATTGTTGATTCCTCTCAAAAACAAACGAAAGAGATGGTTTTGCGCACTGACAAAGGAGGATCCCTTTTATCCTCACTTTCAAAGAGGGATGAATTCCGAGTGGCTGAACTTGTGTTTAATGCAGGAGTCAAAACTCCTGAGCCAATTTATTTAGAAGAAGCTCCAGAAATAATCGGTGCTCCTTTTTTTTTGATGGAAAAGATTTTAGGCAAGGCATCGGGACGTTACATTGTTAAAGATCCTGAATTAAGCTCTTATCGCAAAAATGGAATGGTAGCTGATCTAGCGCTTAACCTTTCAAAGTTACATTCCATTACACCCGAGAAAGTGAAAGATAACTCGTTAAAAGATAAGTTAAAGTTAACGCAGGTCGATAACTACATAGAAAACTGTATCCGAGATCTACGAACCACTCTTGCAGAACTACCTGAAATACATCCTGCCATTGAACTTGTACTGAATTGGCTGGAAGCGAAGGCACCTAATGTAGATTCTATTGTGCTTGTTCATGGAGATTATAGAACTGGGAATTTTATGATGAATAAGGATGGTCTGCAAGGAATCCTCGATTATGAATTTGCTCATTGGGGAGATCGTCATGAAGATATAGCTTGGCTCTGTATGCGTGATTGGAGATTTGGAAAACTCAATAAGGAAGTTGGTGGATTTGGAGATCGTGCAGATTTTTATCGCGAATATTCGAATTCTTCCGGTTTCACAGTAGATGCAAAAAAAGTTACATATTGGGAAGTGATGGGAAATATTCGATGGGCGATTGGTTCAGCGCAACAAGCTGAACGACACTTATCTGGTAAAGACAAAGGAATAGAGCTTGCCGCTATAGGTAGAAGGACTGCTGAGATGGAATGGGAAGCAATGCGTTTGATTGAGGAACTGGAAAATGCAATATAGACCGGACGCGAAAGAGATCTTGAGTACCATTCAAGATTTACTGATGAAAGAAATTTTACCAAAGCTTGAGGACGATGAGCTACTTTCATATAAGACACTCGTTAGCTGGAATATGCTCGGAGTTATCTCTAGAGAATTTGAAAAAGATGAAAATCTTTTTTTAGCAGAATTTGAATCACTTCAATTCGTAGATAAACTGAGCGAAGGAATCAAAATAACTAGAGAGGAATTTTCGGCACTTCCCAAGAATGCAAAGATTCAAAAATTAAAGGATCTAAATCAAAAACTGGTGGAGACGATTCGCAAGGATAAGGTTCCGGATATAAATTCGAAGACTTGGTTACATGTGAAACAAACTTTAAAAAATAATCTTTCCATTTCAAATCCAAGGTTTAATACTTAGATGACTTATCTTTATTTAGTGAGACATGGTCAGGCCGATCGATTGGGCAAGGATTATGATCAACTTACCGAACTAGGACATAAACAAGCTAATGCGCTTGGAAATTATTTTTTGAGTCAGAACATTGAGTTTGATTCTGTTTTTACTGGCTCATTGAAACGCCAAAAACAAACCATGGAAGGGATTGCAAAAGCCTTTCAAACAGAACATTTTTGTATGCCGGAAGCAATTGTAAATGAATCCTGGAATGAATTTGATCCAAAAATGTGGCTCACACTGGCAGCTAAGATTCGTCATGTGGATTCTGATTTCGCATATAACTATAAGAATTATAAAGAAGCCTGGGAACAGAAATCACCTACAACTAGAGATCATTTTCAATTACTGATTCAAAAAGTTTTGGCTGATTGGGTGAATGGAGTTTGGGATCCAGTAGAACCTTATACATTCAAAGAATATGTTGATTTGATTTTGGGTGGGCTTGCGTCAATCCCAGAAAATATGAAAAGTACACTTGTAGTATCGTCCAGTACTCCTGTAGCAATCGTTATGGGTATTTCTTGTAAATTAAAGATGGAAGATTATCCAATATTTATGAAATATATTTTAAATTCATCCTTGAGCATTTTCAAAAAGTCAGCTGGCATTTGGGAACCGGTATCATTTAACGGCACCCCACATT
Source organism: Leptospira sp. (assembly GCA_027531445.1). Lineage (GTDB taxonomy): Bacteria > Spirochaetota > Leptospiria > Leptospirales > Leptospiraceae > Leptospira_A. The sequence goes on along the minus strand of JAPZRK010000091.1, from coordinate 36,657 downwards.
TGATGAATCCAGAAGATAAGACTATCGTTTAATCATTGCCCGATAGATTGCATAAACTTGGCTCTTGCTTTTGCCTTTTGACCCCAACCGTTACGAGGATAGTTTTTGTATAGGTGATCAAATGCTGCATGTTCTTCTTCCACACTCTTTGAATACTTAATAATGATTTCTGGCTCACCTTGAAATTTAAAATTCACTCTAATATTGAAGGTTCCCATAAAAACTACAGTTCCAGGCTCCAAATTTAATCGAGTTGAATCGATTTCCTTTTTATCAAAATCGATATCAATTTTCATTGGTTGTTTAGTAGAGCCGGATGGAAAATCTGAAGCGCCTCGATTCAGTAGATGGACTGCATCATAGATTTCGTATTGTCCTGGTTTTAAGTTTTGAAAGTAGTAGTAATGTTCCGAATTTTCTGAATATTCATAAACGGAATCACCTTTTCTCAAAGTGACTTTTTGAAATCTAGGATCAACAAACTCATCTAACAATAGTTCGTCTTTTTGAAGATTCATTTGTATGATAATGAGTGAACTTTGAGCATTTCTTGGTCCAAATGTTGAACACTCTGGCAATAGCAAAGAAACTAAAAAAAGAATCAAGGCTTTCATCATCAATGAGTTGATTGCTTTTTTGATTTTGAATTTTACGATAGCGGTATTCATAACGTTCAGTTATCCCATTGGGTAAGGAATTTTTTTAGATACCTGATTGATCTGATTCAAAGTATCTTCGCTGAGTGTCACATCAACCGCCTTCAACGATTCTTCTAACTGAGCAACCGTATTTGCTCCAATAATAGTCGATGCTACATAATCATGTTGTTTGCTCCAAGCAACAGACATTACGGTAACGCTCATACCAGCTTCTTTGGCAACGTTGATCAATTCTGCGGTTGATGCGATCGTATCGTCATTAAGAAAACGGTTTGACATTCGTTTTTGTCGTTCACCGTCTTTCATGTACTTTACGAAGCGAGCGCCCTCAGGAGGATTTGGGCCATTGTATTTTCCAGTTAAAACGCCGCCAGCAAGAGGTGAATAAGGGAGAAGGGAAACTCCTTCTTTTCTGCACACTTGAGCTAACTCATCTTCAAATCTGCGATTGAGTATACTAAAATTATTTTGAATTGATTCGTATCTAGTTAGGTTATATTTATCTGAAGTCCAAAGACTCTTCATTAAGCCAAAGGAAGTTTCATTGGAACATCCAGCATAGCGAATCTTACCTTCCTCCTTTAATTCAGTGAGGACTTCCATAGTCTCATCATATGGCATATCATGATCTGGCCAATGTGTTTGATAGAGATCTATCGTTTCGATACCAAGTCTTCTTAATGATCCTTCGATAGCTTTTTTGATATGGTATCGATCAAGAGAAGTTTTTCCTTCTCTAAGGGGAGGACTGAACCAACCATGCCCAGGTCCTGCCACTTTAGTAGCGAGGATGATCCCATCTCTCGGTTTTGTTTTGAGCCATTTCCCAAATATTTCCTCTGTTCGGTGAACCCATGACTTTTGGGGTGGCACAGGATAAATTTCGGCAGTATCATAAAAATCGATTCCGGCGTCATAGGCTCGATCTAAAATTCGGAACGCCTCTCCCTCATCACATGAGGATCCGAAAGTCATTGTACCCATACATATTTCAGAAACAACGATACCAGTTTTGCCTAATCTTCTTTTTTTCATAAATATAACTACCGTTTGATTGAAAATGTGCGAAATAAATTTTTTGGATCACCCCATTCAATGACATGATCTGTTACTTTTGCTTTAGTTGGACCGCGTTGCATTGCTCTATACAAGTCTTCAATGAATAACTTGTCTCCTTCCACGACAGCTTCAACCTCTCCATTCGGTAGATTTTGAGTATAACCTTTTAATCTCATTTCTTGGGCTTTTTGCATGATATAGTAGCGGAATCCAACGCCCTGTACAAATCCTCTAACAACGATTCTTGCTTTGCCTTCTTCTGATTTTCCCAAGGGGTAATTCTCCTAACTAAGTAGCATTGATTATTTTACATTATGTGCAATGTAATTTTGGACGAGATTGGAGAAAAAAGGCACAAACTTTTGATATACAGGTTTTTTGAAATCAACAACAGCCTCGACTGTTTCTTCTAGTCGCATAAAACGGATAGATAAAAATTCGATCTCGTGATGAGTGAGATCGCAATCGCTCAATGCCCCATCCCAATAATAGAGGATCCACCTTTGTAATTGACCTCGATATTTTTGTAGGTTCGCATTCAGGTGCAAATTGTTTGGAAAATCATATGGAATCCAATCTGGATATTCTCCAACATAGACCGCATCCTTAATTCCCAGTTCTTCATACAATTCTCGTTTGGCGGCATCAATATAATCTTCTTTTTCATCGATGCCACCTTGAGGGAACTGCCAGGAATTTGGGAAATGAACTCTCTCCCCAACGATCACTTCGCCTTGCGAGTTAAAGACAACCATGCCAACATTTTTACGGTAAGGTTTCTCAGTCATAAAATAAGGATTTCCCCATTGGTTGAAAATCGCAAGAACTATGCTAATTTTTTGTTTCGCGAGTTAGAGAGCTTTTCAGACTTGTTTTAGGAGATCTCAAAATGAAAATCATTTTGGTTCGGCATGGTGAAGCAGAGGATCCGAGCTCAGCAACATCAGATCAGTCTAGGAGACTTACGGAAAAGGGTGAGTCTGACATTCATAAGATTGGTAGGTTTATTAAAAGTTCACCTTTGAAGGTGAGTCAGGTATTTTATAGCCCTTATACCCGCACTCGATTGACGGCAGAGATTCTTTCCAAGGAAATCGCATTTAGTGGTGAACCTACTTCTTACGATGTTCTAGCGGCAGGTGCGCGATGTTCCGATATTCTCTCCTGTTTAGTTTCACTCAATAATTCGGACACTGTTCTGTTAGTTGGCCATAATCCTGATATCACGTTATTTGCTGCAGAATTATTGGGCAATGCTTCCACTTCAGAAAATTTAGTTTTTATGCCAGGATCATCTATCGCCATCAATGTGGCTCGAGAAAAATTTGCCCACGGTCAAATCATTTGGGCGATATCACCTGACATGTTAGGTTAACGGAGATTAATGGTTTTTTTCCAGCGATAAAAAAGACCATGTAAGCATTTCGATTGGCAATGCAAATGAAACTTGTTTTGTTCGCGAGCGTCTGAAGTTTGATCTAGACAATTGAAATAAGAAAGACTTGCCAATTCAGCTTTCGTCGGTCATCTGTCTATCTGTAGATAATTTCGGGATGTAGCGCAGCGGTAGCGCACTTGTCTGGGGGGCAAGGGGTCGCCAGTTCAAATCTGGTCATTCCGAGAAAAAACCGGCAGGCCTCCATGCGAAAACCTGCCAGAAAAAATTCAGGATGGTGAAATGAATCCGTTCTATTTGGAAGGATTTTCTTTTTTTTGTTCCTTCTCTTTATTAAAGTAATTTACGACGTTATCTTTTAGCTCATCGAATCTTACAATTCCCCAAGCCACGCCCATTTTTACTTTTAAAGCTCCGTCACTTGTGTCTTTCTCACCTTGTTCGGATAACTTTTTGAAATTTACTTCAAATTCGCTTTTCTTCTCATTTAGGTCTACGACCAACTTTTCCCAAACTTCTTTCGAAGTTTTGACGGCTCCAATGCCTGCGTTTACGATTTCTTGTAATTTGTTTTCCACATTGCTCATAGGAGAGTTCTCCTTCTGCTACCATTATTTTGCAGTGCACAAAAAGTGCAACCATAAATATTTCTTCTAGAGCAAAATTCAACCCAATGGAAACGTCCTCAGAATGCGTAGAATTCCTTACCTTTCGATCCTTTTTATCCTATTTTTTTCTGCAAATTGTGGATCACAGATCCAGAAAGTAGATTTAAACTCTTGTTCAAAAATCAGTGGAGTTCCGGGCCCCGAAGATCTCGACCTATTGAAAGTGGATGGAAAACCATTTCTCATCGTTTCCGTTCATAACAGAAGGGATATGAGTTCAGTTGGATGGCTTAGTTATGTAGATTTAAGTTTGCCAACAAACAAACAGCTACCCGTTATCATCAAATCCAATTATCCAGCGAATTTTAGGCCACATGGTATTAGTTATGCTAAGGTAAATGGCAAAGATACATTAGCCGTTATTTCGCATACATTAATCCAGGAATCTCCTCACTCTATAGAGTTATTCGAAAGAAAAAATATGGACGAGTGGATTCATGTAAAAACTTTACAAGATCCTTATCTAACTGCTCCCAATGATTTATTTCTAAATGAGAGAGGAGAAATTTTTGCGTCCAATGATCGAGGTCCGGAAAACAAATTGATGCAATATGTAAATATGATCTTGAATCACGGAACAGCGGATATAGCGTTTTACGATGGAGATAAATTTCAGGAATTGAATCATAAGGTGGTTCTCGGTAACGGAATCTTTGTTAGAATGGAGAAAGGAGAAGAGATACTCTACCGTTCCGTCTTTTCTGAAAAGTCAATTTCTGTTTTTAAGGTAATCAGGGTCAATAATCAAGTCTCACTTTTATTTCAAAGAAAAATCGACATTAAGAGCGGCGCCGATAACATCATGCAAGATGAAAAAGGAAACTTGTGGGTAGCAGGACATCCTTCAACGATCGAGTTTCTCAAACATGCATCAAACAAAGAAAAAATCGCTCCTTCACAAGTGTTTAAAATCGATACAAGCACAGATAAGGTGGAGTTGGTTTATTCTAACGATGGAGATCAAATATCTGCCGCAAGTACTGCGCTACCCAATGGTGATAGGATCTTTATCTCTCAAGTATTTGAAGATTTTCTCTTGACTTGTACGAGACCTTGAAGTAAGGATTTTCCAACGAAGGCCGCGGCGATCGCATCCCAAGAATCGTCATGGCCTTTCAGATCTTTAAAGCCCAGGATCAATTTAATTGCCTGTCTAATTTCCTTCTTTGTCGCATTTCCATTCGCCGATATTCCTTTTTTGATTTGGGTAGCGGTGGGTTGGACAGCTGGTATCTTCCTCTCTCCAAGCGAGAGTAAAATCACGCCCCTGGATTCAGAAACCCGCATACCTGTTGTGACATTCTTTAAAAAAAAGAGTTCTTCAACGGATCCCATTTCAGGGCGATGCTCATCTAAAATGGAATCTAGTTCTGATTTGATTTGTAAAAGATTATCGGGAGAAGGGGTTTTAGGAGCTACTTCTATGGTTCCGTATGTCAATAATTCCGGCTTGGACCGATTGCTATCGGGGAAATTTAAAACGGCGTACCCCACTCGGTGAGATCCAGGATCAATACCAATGATTTTCATGAATGGAGATTTTCCTTGAATTCCTTTCTTTACCATCGACAAAAACTCCGTTGATCCTTGTCTAAAATGAAAATGACAGGGTACTTTCTTTCTGTATAGTGGAAGAAAACATTCCCGCAGGACCGAAACAACATGACCGCAACTGCAGTTAAAATCGAAAAATCATTAGCGCAAAAGGCACTAGACGCCCAAGCATCCCTATTGGGTGACCTCACATCAAGATTGGCAAAGAAAAATTCCGAAAACGGAAAAGTCTCTGTTTCCAAAATGGACCAAACCCAACATGTATTCTACCAATTGGCATGGATGACAGCCCAACAAAGAGTTGCGGAAAACTTTATTGTTTATGCCTGGGATACAACGAAAGGTACAGGCGAATTAGAGAAACAAATGGCGATCTGCTTTGCCGCAGAGACGATTACCAACATTCGTTCTGAACTCGCCGCAAGACCTGCCGAATACGAACTAACGTATGCAGAAATTTTTTCAAAATTATTTACTGATGAGATCAATGGCTTTGTTGAGTCAGCCGCAAAGATAGAAAATTATTCATCGATCGTAGATCAAATCGTAGAACACGGACATTTCGGTGCTTACGGTCTTTCTGAAGACCACGAAAACTTTCGACAAATCTTCAAAGATTTTGCTGAGAATGTGGTTGTTCCTAAAGCGGAACATGTTCATAGACACGACGACCTTATCCCAAAAGAAATCATCGATGGTCTGAAAGATATGGGTTGTTTTGGGCTTTGTATACCAGAAAAATTTGGAGGTATTCAGCCAGACGATCGTCCAGATAATATTTCAATGTTAGTTGTTACGGAAGAGCTTTCAAGAGGATCTCTCGGAGCAGCAGGTTCTTTGATCACTAGACCTGAAATCATGTCAAAAGCACTGCTTAAAGGTGGCACGGAAGAACAAAAGAACAAATGGTTACCGCAACTTGCCGCTGGAGAAAAAATGGCGGGAATTATGGTTACTGAACCCAATTACGGTTCAGATGTAGCTGGTATCTCTGTGACCGCTAAAGAAGTGGATGGCGGATTTGTAATCAACGGTGTGAAAACATGGTGTACTTTTGCAGGTTATGCGAACCTATTGTTGGTTCTTTGCAGAACTGAATCTGATCCAAGCTTAAAACACCGTGGACTTTCAATTCTTTTGGCAGAAAAACCAAGTTTTGACGGTCATGAATTCAACTTCAAACAAGAAGGTGGTGGCGTGATTCAAGGAAAGGCCATCGGAACGATCGGATATCGTGGAATGCACTCTTATGAAGTTTCATTTGAGGACTACTTTGTTCCGAAAGAAAACCTTTTGGGCGGAGATGCTGGACGTGGCAAAGGTTTCTATTATCAAATGGAAGGATTTGCTGGTGGTCGTATACAAACGGCGGCACGTGCGAATGGTGTGATGCAAGCGGCTCTCGAAGCGGCACTCCGTTATGCACAAGAAAGGAAAGTTTTTTCTAAGCCAATTTATGATTATACTTTAACAAAGTTTAAAATCGCAAAAATGGCAATGATCACCCAAGCAACTCGTCAATATACAAACTATGTTGCTACACTTCTCGATGACCATAAAGGTCAAATGGAAGCGACTCTTGTGAAACTTTATGCATCAAAGATTGCAGAGTGGGTCACACGTGAGGCGATGCAAATTCACGGTGGAATGGGATACGCTGAAGAATATCCGGTTTCCCGTTACTTTGTTGATGCTCGGGTCTTCTCAATTTTTGAAGGTGCGGAAGAAGTAATGGCACTCCGAGTAGTTGCAAAGGATCTACTCGACCAAGCGCTTTCAGCGTAAGACAAAAATGCCCGATCACTCTGATCGGGCACATTCAATAAGTCTAGCTCATAATGAAAAAATTTTTCCTATATACTATGTGTCTATTCTACTCGGTAGCTGGCCTAAACCACTTCATCTCTCCCGAGTTCTATTTGAATATGATTCCTAGTTTTTTGCCTTTTCCGGAATTCGTGAATTATGCAAGTGGAGCAGCGGAAATAGGTTTGGGCTTACTTCTCCTTAGTCACAAATACCGCCTGTATGCTTGTTATGGTGTGATTCTTCTTTTGGTTGCGATTTTTCCAGCTAACATTCATATGTTTACCAATGCTTTAAATTCAGAAGCTCCTGAGATACCAGTATGGTTACTCGCGGTTAGGCTTCCTATCCAGCTGCTATTCTTATATTGGGCTTGGGCGGTAAAAGATTACCAACCTTCCAAAACTCAATAGAGTTAAAGAGGAATGTCTCCAAATCCCTATCTTAGTTTTTCACGCATCCCTCTTAGCAACACATCTCTAGCAAACAGGATTGAGGAGACAAAACTTGATTTCAATGTTATCCATGAAAGCGAAGCGATATTTGAAAAGTTTTTACATCTCTTACACAAAAAATTTTCACCTAGCAATATTCTAATTTTAAGTGATTCTGACGAATTCTTTAAGGAAAAATTAGTAACCATCTTTCCCGCATCGAAGGTAACAACATATAACAGTTCAAATCTGAAGATGACCGATCTCGATTCTTATGAGTTGGTATTTTCGGTTTGTTATCTTCATTCATTCACAGATCCATTTGATTTCTGGACAATCCTTCAAAGAGCCTCCAATGAGAATACAGTAATCTATATCAGTGACTATATCAGACCATCTTCATTTGAGAAGGCAAAAGAATCAGTTCATCGATTTGAATTATCGCAAGAAATAAAAAATGATTCAAACAGCAATTTAACTCATAAATCCAACCAACCTATCAATGTTAATTGGAAGGAAAAATTCTATGATGCATTGCTTGCTTCTTTTACAATAGAAGAATTGGAAACAATGTTGTCACAAATACGATTATCAAACAAAGTAAACGTTGAATTAGTTTCTGAAAGACAATGGGTATGTTACTCAAGATTCTTATTGTAAAAAACTAAATCACACAAAATCGAAAAGGTCATTTTATATCTTCCAACAACCAATCTTCAACCGATTCCGGAATCGTTTGATTGCAATACTCACATTTGACCGCATCGATTTCTGGATAGGGAGCACCGCAATTTTTACAGGAAGCTTCTCCAAAGCCTAATTTAAGATCTCGTGTTTCTTTCAATTGAAGTCGGATTGATGTCCGCCTATGTTCTGGTAAAGAGTTTTTGGCTCTCGCCGCACTCCAACGGAAGCCGACTTCGGCAAAGTATCTTGAATCAAATTTTTCAAACTTTGTGATTTCAGCTGAACCAACCACGGGTATAAAAATAATTTCCTTTGATTCGGCCAATTGCAATATCTTGGAATTCGAGACCTCACGTTTTAAAAAAAGTGGATTTGCTTTGCTTTTTGCATAAATCCATTTCCAGAGGAGTGCGGATGCCCGATCTTCAATAATTTGGAAGTGAGTCGGGGATTTAAAATCTGTTTTTTGCAAAGAGTCTTCAGAATGGAATCGATTAGGATCCCATTCAATCATTTGTGTTATCTCTGAAAGAACCCAATCGGATTCTCCAGAATTAAAAATAGAACCGCAATATCTGCATTTGTTGGTTATATGTTGAAATGGAGATTCACCACCACACGACGGGCATACGTTGTGCAATAAATCTTTGTTTGATTCTGATTTAGCAGAAACTTTGCGAGAAAAAGAATATACCTCTTCGTAATTTCCTTCACTTGTTGAACGAAACAATGAATCGACCATATCTTGATTCGCAGATATCGGGACCGATATATCTTTCGCGGCACAGTACAACTTCGTATGAATCGTTAAAAATTCTCCGAAAGAATTCACACCTAATATTTCTTGTTTTAAGACACGAAAGTTGGCCATTCGATTACTAATTTGATCAATCTCGCGTAACAATTTTAATTGGATTTGAAATCTTTGGAAAACTCCAGCTGAAATGAAATGCCGCGCACTCTCCATATTTCCATCTGTCCATGCCAAAACGATTCTTTCAGCAATTTGGCTTGTCTTTTGGTAAAATTCCTTAAGGTTAAATTGAGGATCATGCACCGTTATTTTTTCTAAAAGTTCATTCCGCTGTTTGGTTTTTTGCAGTTCAGTTCTTTTCTTTTTAATGTAAATAAACAAAACGAAGAAAGGGATACCGAGTATGATCGTGTTCCAAAGAATATAACCAACGTTTGTTCCCGCACCTGGAGAAAGATATAAAGCATTCAAAGAAGCGAAGTAATTTCCAAAATAGCTATAATGGAAATTTTTTGTATCTGTATCGATTAGAATAATAGGAAAATAATCTTTCGGAAAAGGATGGTCCCAGTTTAGATAAATTCGATTTTTATCCCTACCGATTTGGGCTGGAATTTGTAATCCGTTTTCGATGGATGGGCAATAAGTACAGCCTATAATACTAAGTTTAACGTCCGTTTTAGATAGATCCATTCCTTCTGGAAAGAGAAATTCAAAGGCAAATGAGCCGGGATTGTATTCAGTTGAATGAAATTGTACTGGACGGATCTTAATTTGTTTTCGTTCCGAACTACTATATGTATGCTCTCCAAACTTTGAATAACTAAAATGATAAGTGTATGTTGGTTTACCCTCATCTAATTCTTGCTTGAGTTCGTTTTTGAAGCCAGCACTGTAGAGGTGCCAGAAAGATGTTTCTATATTCGATACATTGTAAATGATTTGATAGTTTGGATGCAAGATCCCAAATATTGAATCGTATGTTTTATCTGAATAAATGTTGGATTCGAAGACGACGCCTGTGATGTCTTTCTTTGTTGAGATATTTTCTGAAAAAATAAGATCCGTTGAATGATGTATCGATGAATTTTCAAAAAAGCTCATCTTCTCAACATAATGATAAAATTTTCCTTTTTTTTGCAGTTCAATTTTTGAGCTGAGGTTTGTTGGGATGACCTCAGGAAATGCAGTAATAATAATATAACGATATGATTCACGGAAGGAACTTGAATCTACCTCAATGCCATTCAATATCGGGTTTAACTTTAACGGATAACGCGAATAATCAGATATTTCTTGATTGTATTCTTTTTGTTCTACCTGAAATGATTGCCATTGAATTGTTGGATCCCAAGTAATTTTGAGTGCAAAGTCTGTTGTCGTTTTATTTCGGCGCTCATATTCATAAAATACCAATGGAAAAGAACCTAACACATCCATTCCATTTTGAATATCATACTCAAACTCTAATGGAATATCAATTTTACTTTCTTCAGGACTCCAAGAGAGATGTATATCATCGGCACTTTCATAAGCATAAAAAATGTCTGGAGATACTTTGAGATTCTTTATCTCCCATTGAAATAGAATGGGAAGTTTCTTTCTGATAACACCATACTTTGCAGATTCTGCCTTAACAACCATTGTTTCAAATACATGAGCACTACCATCCGCCCGAAAATGGATACTCATGGAATGATTCGATGTATCGAAATATGAAGTGGGGTCTGTGGATGGTTTTGAAGTGTAGTTACTCAGTGATGAGCTTGAACTCGAACTACTACTTGATGAAGATGAGCGGTAAGTTGAACTGGAACTCGATCGATAGCTAGAGCTACCTGATCCAGAAGATCGATATGAACCGCCCATACCAGGACGTGGGTGTACTTCATTAGCAATGCATAAAGTTAGTGCAACGCTGATTAGATGATTAAGTGCCCAAATATTTTTTTTCAACCTGATGTTTGTCCATAGGAGATATTTGAAGTTCCACCGCAAGTTCGTTCAGAAAATCGACTTCAAGGGGATTTAAATTTCCATCGCTCGCTACGATACAGACTGCATCCTCGAAAAAATTAAGGCAGTATTGGTCATTGCCGAGGACGGATTTTGCTACGGTTTTCATCGGAAGTGGATTGTCGAAAGTGTCTGATAGTAGAGAAAGGACTTCCTTTTTACGATCTCTATATTCTGACAAAAGGCAATCTGGCTCAAAGAGTACGTTGACCAGTTCACCGACGAGTTCTCCCTCTCCCTTTTTCAATTGACCGTCGACATTGCAGGCATAAGACCAAAGACTAACCAAGATTTTTGCAGATTCAATATGAAGATCATCCTCTAGCCCATTTGCTGGAGTGAGGGAAGGGGAATGTGCTTTTTTATGAGCCTTTCCTTCTTTGATGTTTTGTAGAATTTTCTTTGGCATAGCCTCCTGAGAATAATTTATGAAAAAAACTGTTCAACTTCATTTTTGAAAACTTTTCTCAAATTTTCTTAAAAATAGGCTGAATCCGATGTGATACAAAAGAAATTGGAGCTAATATTTATGGCGAAAAAAATTTTAGTAACAAGTGCGCTTCCTTATGCCAATGGCTCCATTCATTTGGGTCATATTTTGGAAGCAGTTCAGACTGATATCTGGGTTAGATTCCAAAAGAAAATAGGCAACGAGTGTCATTTCTTCTGCGCTGATGATACTCACGGCACTCCCATAATGATTGCCGCAAAGAAACTGGGTAAGACACCAGAGGCCCTCATTGAGGAAGTCCAAAAGGAACACTATAAAGACCTAACAGCCTTTTTAGTAGAGTATGATAACTACTATACAACGAATTCAGAAGAAAACAAAATGTTTTCTGAAAAAATTTATCTGACTTTAAAGGAAAAAGGACATATCTCCTCGAGGAATATTGAACAATCGTATTGCGAACATGATAAGATGTTTTTGCCTGATCGGTTTATTAAGGGAACATGTCCAAAATGCGGAGCTAAAGATCAATACGGTGACTCCTGCGAGTCGTGTGGTACCAGTTATACGCCCAAAGACCTAAAAGATTCTTATTGTTCGATTTGTGGTAATACACCAGTTTTAAAAGAATCAAAACATTTGTTCTTTAAGTTACAAGACTTTCAAGATCAATTGAAAACATGGATGGAAGCCGGCGATAGATTGAATGAGGGCGCGCAGAAAAAATTGCAAGAATGGTTTCATTCAGGACTTCAAGAATGGGATATCAGTCGTGATGGTCCTTATTTTGGTTTTGCGATTCCTGGTGAAGAAAATAAGTTTTTCTATGTATGGCTAGATGCACCTATCGGCTATATGGCGTCATCGATGAATTATTTTAAAGATGAAAAACGATTCAACGAATATTGGAAAGATGGTACAGGTGAAATTGTCCATTTCGTAGGAAAAGATATCTTATACTTTCATGGATTATTTTGGCCTGCCATGTTGATGGGGTCGGGTTACAAAACTCCCGAACAATTAAACGTTCATGGATTTTTGACGGTCAATGGCGAAAAAATGTCCAAGTCTAGAGGCACTTTTATAAATGCATCGACATTTATCCGTTATCTGGATCCGGAACATTTTAGATTCTATCTCGCTTGTCGACTGGGAAACGGAATGGAAGATGTCGACATTTCCTTTGATGATTTTATTTCGCGTGTAAATTCCGATTTAATCGGAAACCTAGTAAATCTTGTTTCCAGAGTATCAACGAGTATACTAGATAAGTTAGATAGAAGACTCGGTACCTTATCCTCCGAAGGTAAAGAGCTGTTAGCAGAGCTCCTATCGAGAAAAGAGGAGATTGTAAACGCTTATCAATCACGTAACTATTCGAAAGTTATGAGGGAGATTACTTCTCTCGGTGATAAAGTTAACAAATATGTAAATGATTACGCTCCATGGAACTTGATCAAAACCGATCCAGAAAAAGCTAGAGAAGTGGTAACCGTTTCGAGCAATTGTGCAAAAATTTTATTTACATATCTTTCTCCTGTCACACCTAAAATCAGTGAGGAAGTAAGAAAACTTTATCAACTAAGTGAATTAAATTTTACTAATATTGAAGTTGTTCTTGAAAATATTCAATTGGCAAGTTATGTGATGCTCTCAAAGCGAGTTGAAGAAAAGAACATTCAACTTATGATTCAGGAAACCAAGGAAGCATTTGAAAAAGTACAAAAGGAAACCATAACATTGGATACAAAAACAGATAATCAAATTTCAGAATCCGGTACGATCACAATCGATGAACTGACGAAGGTAGAACTAAGAGTTGGGTTGATTCGAGAAGCCAATCACGTTGAAGGAGCCGATAAACTTTTAAATGTAAAAGTGGATTTGGGAGACAAAGGAATCAAGAATGTCTTCGCAGGAATCAAATCCGCTTACAAACCAGAAGACTTATTAGGCAAGAAGGTGGTAGTGGTTGCGAATTTAAAGCCAAGACAAATGAAGTTCGGTCTTTCTGAAGCAATGTTACTTGCTTCTGGTAAAGATTCTACCTTGTCATTGTTTGTTCCTGACAGAGATGCAAATCCAGGTGATCTTCTAAAGTAAGTATTTGTATGCTAAGCAAAACAGAGATCATTTTAAGAGAAAAGGAAATCAATGGTATCAAAATTAGTTTGTATGGCAAAATTTTTGTCGCCTTACTCTCGGCCATACTCACCTTTTTTATAGCCAATTCTCTTTCCGAAATAGTATCTGTTACTTCGATCAATATAAGTACGATTGTTATTCTTTATTTGTTACTTAAACTATTGAAAAAGAACAAATTGGTAATTCCAATTGGTATTCTTTGTGTGTTGATTGATATTGCCATTATTACCGCATTGCCATTTATCTGGTACAACTCGGTCGGTGGTGATGTCGTTCCTCGAACTTATCTAGTAAAAACATACACTCACACTTTTATTTATGCAATTCTTTTAATGAATGCCTTCACAATGCAACCAGTTTATCCATTGCTCTATGCTTTGGGCGTTGTGATCAGTCAGTCGTTTATTTTGCTATATGCACAGGCCGACCCACGTTTTCAAAGTACTGAAAGTTTTAAAGAAGCATTGTTGGGTAACTCTGCACATGTTAATAGTTATATTATGGGAATGGGAATCGTCGGGATTCTAGGTTTTGTATTAGCCTACCTAACATTTCAAGTACGAAAAACTCTATTTAGTGCTGTTGCGAATGAGTTGAAATCCAATCAATTGTCTCGTTATTTTTCACCCAAAATTGTAGCAGAGATAAGTTCCCAAGAGGATAGTTTTTTCAAAGCCGGCGGTAAAGAGCAACAGGTTGCAGTCCTATTTTGTGATATTGAAGGTTTTACGCAGTTGTCCGAAACTATTGGTGCAGAGTCTACCATGGCAACCCTTGCAGAGTATCATAAACGTATGTTAGATGTTGTTTTTCAAAACTCTGGCTCTTTAGACAAGTTTATTGGTGATGGGATGATGGTAACATTTGGGACACCCATTCCAAGTCCTCACGATTCCAAAAACGCAATCAAAGCTGGAATTGAGATGAAACAAAATCTAAAAGAATGGAATAGTGAACGTCTTAAGGATCAACTTTCTCCGATCAATATCAGGATAGGAATACACTACGGACCTGCAATTGTAGGCAATGTTGGTATTTCCAGTAGATTAGAATATACTGTTATCGGTGATACAGTCAACAGTGCGAGTCGAATCGAGGCCTTAGGCAAGGATCTAAAGAAATCATTCCTGATCTCAAAGGAGATTTTATCTGCTGTCTCGGATATTTCAGACCTTAAGGCTCAATTTACTTCTCTCGGTAATCACGTGTTACGCGAAAAGATGAAACCGATTGAAATATTTTCTGTTGAGCCGGTGTGACGAGGTAAATGTTTATGAATATTTTGACAAAATCTATTTTGGTATTGCATCGTCAGAAAAATGATTCATTTCGAATGAAGTTAGATTTACATACATCGGAATCTAGTTCGGAACTCATAGATCAGACTTTGTTAAATTCAGAAGGAATGATCTTTAAGGATTGCGATGACGATGCATTTATCATCGTTAAAGATGATTTACAACAAATCGATGCAACATCATTGATTTGGAGACAAACTGACCCATTGTCCGATCCCAATCTAATAACTGACATTATTTCGAAAGCACCTGATTTATTTCCGATCATTAGTTTTGATCGGAATGGAAATCCCTTGATGTTTGCATGGGGGAAACCTGAAACGATTGAGCAGTCTTTGTCATCAGGATTAGGAACTTATTATAGTAGATCTCGAGACAAAAAGTGGATTAAAGGCGAAGAATCAGGTCATATACAAAAATTAATCGAAGTCCATATTTGTTTAGAACCATTCTACATGATCTATATAGCAGATCAGACGGGCGCCGCATGTCACACAGGATACTACTCTTGTTTTTTTAGGCAGATTTTAAACGATCATCAATTATTATTCGTCTATAAAGATAAGTTAGGTCAGAAATGAACAAATATGTTTTAATCGCAGCCGGTCTGGTTGTCCTCCTCTTATTGGTAAATCGTTTTCGTACGGCATTGTCTGCAGATTCAGGTAAGGTAAAAGGTATGATTGAAAATGGCGCTCTTATTGTGGATGTTAGGTCAGTGGCTGAATACCAATCTGGTCATTACCCTGGCGCAATCAACATACCAGTCGATCAAGTTCAAAAGCGTGTGGATGAGTTTGGTGGAAAAGAAAATCCGATCATAGTATATTGCGCATCGGGTGGAAGGAGTGGAAGTGCAAAATCCTTCCTGGAATCTATCGGATTTACAAATGTAACGAATGCAGGTGGTCTCTCAAACATGCCGAAATAGACCACCTGAGTTGTTTTAGCTAATTTTTTTCCGTTTCATATACATCGCAAGACCAGTCATTGCTTCTTTGCGAACCTTGTTTTGGATCATCGGTAACCAACCTAATAGAGTGCCTATAGGTCCAAGTGCCATACTCGTCCATTTCCAAAAGTTAAAAGAGTCTTTGTGTGTTTTGATTTTTCCGTCTTGGAAAGTGAACTCTGCATGAATCTTGTTATATACCATTCTACCAGTTTTGCTAAAACTATAGTCCGCCTCCCAATCTGCCGATCCCTTATTATCATCCGCTTTTACATTCGAGAATCGAATGCTGAGATTCTGTCCTCTTTCCACTAACATTTGCCACATGGCACCAACTTCTTTCCCTTTTAGGTTTTGAAAGGCTGGATCCGAAAACTCAGCATCGGCATGGTAGGAACTAGCCATTGTATTCCCATCTTTTGATTGGAATGCGGTATAAAACTTTGTGATTAATTCTTCGTTCGAGTTCATTGTGGGAATTAAGTTTCTTGCCAAACAATCGAATCTGCAAGAATAAAAAATATGCCAAGAACACTAAAAATTTCGTTTGGAATTTCACTCATTTTACTCTGCCTCGTTGCCACATTTTTAGGTATTGGATTCGTCCAGGAAGTGGAATATAAACATTCAATTTCTGGATCGCTGAATGTTCCAAGAGCTGAAATTTGGACGTTTTTAGTTGATTTCAAAGATATTCCCAATCGCCGAAAGGACGTTATTCAAGTGGAAATTATGGAATTAGATCCGGCCACTTCGATTCCCATCAAGTGGAAGGAGCTAACGGAAATGGGAGGATATATGACTTTCCAAAGAGGGGAAACCATTCCTAACCAAAAATTGGAAGTCCAACTCATCGATTCATCATACAAAATCCGTGGAAAATGGACTTACGAGTTAAGCGAACAGCATGGCATCACGACGATAACTGTGACAGAAAGATCGGAGATTAAAAGCCCACTGATTCGGGGTGCTTACTTTCTTGCTGGGAGAGATAGTACTCTCCAGCAAGAGTTGGCAATGATTCAAAATCATTTTAAAGCAGGAAGATAAAAATCAGTTTAATTTCAGAATCCAATCGTTCACACCTTCACAGATTTTTCTAACTGTGTCGTTGTGAAATATGATCCCCAAATGTCCTTGTTCGTACTTCGTGATTACTTTATTCTCTGATTTTAAAAGTGCTAAGTCTTTTAACGATTCTTCAGGAACGATTTGATCAATCGTACCGACTACACTGTATATAGGTAGATTGAAGTTATCGATAAAATTCTTGGAATAATTTATTTTTCCGTCATTGGATAAAAAGCTTTGTTCATTGGAGATTTGGCTTTGAAAGAACTGCATGATTACGGAAACAGATTCTTCACAAAATACGTCTTCCATTAAAAAATACCATTCGGGCGGTGTTATTTCTTTGTAACCAACAAAGTCTTTAATCGTTAAAACGCGAGTGCCAATGTTATAACTAAAAGACCTTAAGCTCGAATGCAAATTCAAAAGAAATTTAAAGAATTTTTTAAGATCGATTGTTTGAATCGTAGCTTGCATCGAAAAGGAAGCCATACTCAAAATCATATCTGATATCATTTTATGAGGAATCATACCAAATCCCTTTTTGATGGTATCTAACCCAATAAAGTTTGATTTTAAGCTAATATAATTAGGTGATGTTATAGAGACTACACCTGCGATATGTTCTTCTGGATTAGGAAGATTGAACTCGTCTTTCAAATCTTTAATAATATCATACGAAGAGGCGTAAAATCTTGGGATCATTCCACCCATACTGTGTCCGATAACAACCGTCTTTTCGCTTCTATAATGCCAACGAATCCATCTTAAAACTTCAGGAAAGTCATCTTGGATATAATTGTCGACCGTCCATCCTTCTTTTTTCCCATGTTTTGGCATCGTTTGTTTCGAACGACCACGCATGTCCATAAGGAATACTCGATATCCATACTTTAATGCCAGTTCTTTTCCGAGCTTATCCATCACAGAACGACGACAGAAAAATCCTGGAATTAAAAGTAAATTTTTTCCAGAATTGTTTAACTTTTCTGGCGTAAAACTTTTTAAAGATACCGCATAACCTTCCGTTGTCGGAATAATGAACGAAGCATCCATTCGATACTCATTATTGTATTGGTGAGATTTGAAGATAATGGATGTTACAGGTTCCTTCTGATCTTTCGTCGTTGTATAAAAAAGATTTCGTGAGTTAGAGACTGTATCTGCTTTTTCGATATTTTTTTGTGCGATATAATAATCGTTGCTGCTTTCTGCTTCCTTACCAACAACAAAATCAACTACATCAAAAAGTGAATAAAGCTGAAGCATTAATGGTCTAATTTTATCTTCTGGAATTGGATCTTTTGTGATTCCCCATAAAATACCGATAGGACTTTCATTTACGAAAAGTGGAAGTCCGATTGCATAATTCATAGTTTCAGAGAGTAAGATCCTTTTTTCCGGATGGATCTCGGCTTCTTTTAAATTGATAATTTGAATTTCAGGCCTTAAACCTTTGTTAAAGTCAATTATTGATTTTTGTATAAATCTTGCAGACTCATTTCTTGGATCGCTCAAGTGAATGGGTCTTGCCTTGGTCATATAATCTTCGATACCTGGAATCTTACGACGTTCGGCGATCTCTCTTAATTTGAAATGAGTTGCGGTTGCTACGATCCGCATTTGATCCTGGTCAATGACCTCAAAGATTGAAAAGCTAAAAACTGGCTCATCGTCAAAATGAACTAAGGAAACCATTTTGTTGGTAAAAGATTGCCAGATATTTTCAACTAAATGATAGATAGGTTTGGCGACGGGAAAAATGAAAATTTTATCCGGGCTAACCATAAGGCTTTTGCTCGAATCTCTCGCAGAATTCTTAATCTGTCTGTCTTCCCAAAAGGGAATTTCTTCAAGGGCCATTCAGCTTCCTTTTTAACGTAATCTTACCCTATTTTCGACTTTTCAGACAGCTTGGAACTAAAAAATAAAGCTATAATGCAACAATCTGACTTCGAACCTATTTCCCGTGCTTCCGTTCCACACCTTGATGCTATTTTAGGCAAAGCGTTTCCAGTTCTCGATGATGGATTTGTCAGACTTGTTGATTATATGGGCTCAGATGAGTCGATTGTACAGGCAGCACGCGTTTCGTACGGAAAGGGAACGAAAAAAGTAAACGAAGATAGGGGATTGGTTCGCTACTTGATGAGACATCGTCATAGCACTCCCTTTGAAATGTGTGAAATCAAATTTCATGTTCGGGTGCCGATGGATACTTGGCGCCAGTGGATCCGACATAGAACTGCAAATGTGAATGAGTATTCTACTAGATATTCTGTAGCGATCGATTCCGCTCAGACTACACTACCTGGAGAGTGGCGAGTCCAATCCGGTGGAAATAAACAGGGTAGTGACGGATTCTTAGATCTCGAAACAGGAAAGAAACTAACCCAAAAAGAAAAAGAGTTACAAACTTTAACGAATAGCATTTATCAAGAAAGATTGGAGTTAGGCGTCGCTAGAGAACAAGCAAGAAAAGATTTAACACTAGCCACGTATACAGAAGCTTATTGGAAAGTGGACCTACACAATCTTTTACATTTTCTCGCACTTCGAATGGATGACCACGCACAATTAGAAATTCGAAAGTATGCGACTACGATAGGTGATGAAATCGTTAGTAAATGGGTCCCATATACTTGGGAGGCTTTTTTAGATTACCGTGTCCAATCTCTTTCCCTAACGCAGTATGATAAAAAGATTATTTCTGCTTACAATAAATCAGGAAAACAAGGTGCGATCAACCTTGCAAAAGAATTTGGACTGTTAGATGAAGCAGGATCGACATCAAAAAAGAGCAGAGAGAGGGATGAATTGGAAACCAAATTGCACCATTTAGGTTTTGAGATTCCCTGGGTCTAAAGTGAACAAAATTCGAAAAAATTTCTTGATCGATTTTGAGTATTTCTACTAAACTAGTAGTCTATGAAATTTTCAACTTACACACTTTTTACGATCCTGACATTTGTGATGTCTTTCACTACGTTGACTGCTGAAGATTATGCCGTTGCCGGCTATGTGAAAGGGAAGGTTAGCATCTTATCTGCTGATGACAGCGCAAAGCTTTGGAAGGCTTTCAAAGTCAACGATGTCATCAAACCTGGTGATACTTTAAAGACGGGCAATGGCTCTAAAGTAGATTTGATTTTTAAAGAATCAGAGTTTCGTATCCAACCAAACACAACATTTACTTTAAAAGAATGGGACACCAAAAAACAAATTTCTTCTGCATATGTAGAAAATGGTGCTGCCTGGTTTAAAGCAAAAGATTTCAAAAAAGGAAAATTTGAAGTATCGTTGCCAACATCTACTGCTGGTGTTAGGGGAACTGCATTTGGAGTCTACTATATCCCTAAGGAACAAGTGGGCTATACTTGCGTTTGTGAAGGTAAAGTAGATGTCAATGGAACCGTATTTACTCAAGGCAATGGCGCGTCTGTTAAATTAGGCTCCAACGAAGTATCTAAAAACGAATATAAAACATTGATAACAAAAGAAGGCGCACTTCCTGAAATCAAAGATAAGATGAAAGATTCCCCAATGCTTTCTAATTGTTTGTCTTGCCATAAACCAAAAGGTTGGGATGCAAAAGATCGTATTCCAGATGAAAAATACGGAAAATAGTGCATCAAATTTTATTTAGCTTTCTTTGTTTTTTATTTTTTTTCGCCAATTCTATATTAGCTGAAGAAGTCGTCACAACAAAGAAAGACGAGCCTGATGGTTATTACGGCCTCAGGCTTGGAGCAATTATTACACCAACATATGGCCATAGAATGCGAGATTCCGCATCTGGGATTTCAGACACCTCTCAGTCAGATCGAACTGGTTTTTCCATGCCTTGGACGCTTGTTTCCATTTCAAAGGAATGGGAGAATACGGGTATCAAAGTTGAGTTCTGGGGAGAAGTATTAAAAGCCAATGCATTATCAGCAGATACGTCAGTAGACGGTGGCACAAAATCCAACCCTCATATTTTTGCGATTCGTCGGGCAAATGTGCAAAAATTATGGGAACATGGTCAATTTCGTCATAGGTTAATTTTCGGAATGCAAGAGCTTCCTCATATGTTCTCCGTTTGGGGGGGATACTATGATTGGCGTTATATGGAAAGATCTCCTTTAGAATCGCTAGGATTTTCGGCAGACCCTGTAGATTTAGGACTCTCATATCATGCGGAATGGAAATCGCTGTCAGCCCATATAGCATTGGTCAACGGTGAAGGATATAGAAGCCTCCAAAATGCAAATGGGACGGGCTACGACGCGATTGGGCGAGTGAGTTGGCAGAATCGATGGTCTGAAGAGTTTAAAACGGGAATTCACTTTTTAGCTCGAAGAGGGAACGCCTTTGGAAATGCCGGAAACGAATGTGTCGAAGCCAAAACTCGATGTCTTCCATCGGATAACAATGCCAATACTAGACTTAAAGGAGATCTTAGTTTAGCTCAAGACCAAACAGTTGCTATGGAAGCAAATCTGTTGTATTTACAATACATCAATTTGGGTTTGGGAGGTATGGCGAAGAAACAATTCGCCGGTCAAATTAGAGATACTCTTTCTCCATTCATTCTTCCCGTACAAAGGAAAGAGTCGATAGGTAGAGGTGCATATGCCTGGTTAGGTCTCGGAAATGGTAAATTTCGTATCGTATTTAGAGGAGAAATTGCGAGTGGAGGACCGAATCAGGGTCTAAGAACTACAGAGACAGTCGCCGAAGAACCGTGGGTGAGACTGACTGATTTAAACACATTGAAAACTCCAGTTTATTCTGATAAATCTTACTATGTAACTAGACAGGTCTATTTCGAGTACATTCCTTTAGAAAATGTGCGATATGGTATTGGATACTTTGAGACGAGATCATTCGATGCACAAGGCACTCCTAACAAATATTATATTGATAACTTCTCTGAGGAGAGAACAGTTTCTGAATATCGGTCTCAATTTTCGACTCCATCCTTTCCTTTGATATCTGAATATGGGAGACTCGATCGAAACTTAGTGATTAAGGTAAACCTCGTTTTCTAAAATGATTACCGAATTTCAAATCTTTATCGAATCACAAGTCTCAAACGGCAGTTTTGGTCCTTTTTTATTTTTTATTCTAATCTTTGGCGGATTTTTAGCAAGTCTGCTCCCGTGTGTGTATCCGCTTTACCCAATAACGGCAGGCATTCTCAAATCAAGGACTCATCGAGTTAAATGGCTCCATCCAGTTGTCTATTATTTTGGTCTCGCAACTATGTATTTGATCTTTGGATTGATCGCGGGTATCAGCGGTGGCGTGTTTAATGCGATAATGCGATATCCAGAAACAAATTTATTTCTAGCATACATACTATTTGTACTTGGGCTTTCTTCCGCCGAACTATTACATTTACCTTTTTTTGGAAGTCGATCATCAAATTCAAATTCTAATAGTTTAAGTGGAAGCTTCGTTTTGGGAATGGGCGCGGGGCTTTTATCTTCTCCATGCGTTGGACCAGTAGTTGTTTCGATCCTTTTGCAAGTAGCGACTTCAAGTGAAGGAAATTTTGGAATCTTTTCATTACTAGCGGCCTCATTAAAAATGTTCGCCTTTGGATTGGGAGTCGGAATCCCATTTCTTGCCATTGGAGTTTTTGGGCTCACGCTACCGAAATCGGGAAAATGGATGAGGTATGTTCAATGGTCATTGGCATTAATCATTCTTTATTTTTCTCTAACCTATTTGCTCAAAGCAGGTGAATCATGGGGTTGGACTGAAGTTACATCGACGAAAATTTATCTACTTTGGATTTTATTAGTTTGGTCTGTGTTTTCATATCAAGATAGCTCAGATTATCTTTCAATTCGAATGAAAAAGGCATTGAGTGTTGCTACAAGTATCGGATTAACGATTACAATAATAATTGTTATACTAAACTCAAACGCTAATTATCAGGTTGATAAACAACTTCAAACTTTATCATCGCAAAAAAAACAAAGTGAATTGTCTGGAAACTTGGAATGGTTTCGGGATCGAGAAATAGTATTTCAAAAAGCAGAAAAGTCAGGAAAACCAATCTTTATCGATTTTTATGCAGATTGGTGTACAAATTGTAAGGAATTCCAAAAACTATCAATCAGCGATTTGGCTTTGAATCGAGCTCTTTTGGAAAACGCTGTATTGTGGAAGATTGAAGATACAGACCCAATATTTGAAGAGTATGCGAATGACGAAAGATTTCCAGAACTCAAAATAGGTCTCCCTTTCTTTGTAATCCTAAGTCCGAAAGGAGACCTAATCTTTAAAACTAACGATTACTTAGCGACAAAAAGAATGATAGAGCAACTATCAATCGTTAAGTGAGTTTTTTATCTAGGCAATTTACCGATCACTTCTAAGTATTCTCGAGCAATGTCTAAAACAACATCTTTTGCTGGACGGATGTCTTCAATCTGCGCAACCCCTTGACCGGCCGACCAAATATCTCTCCATCGTTTGTATTCTTGCTCCATGGCTTGTTCGCCACCAGCATGGCCTTCTGCGATTTTTCGTGGACTTCCTTCCAATAAATCAGGCGATTTCTCGACTGATTTTGCAAGCCAGTTAGCTGGTATTCCTGATATCTTCTCTGTGTATATGATTTCTTCTGGTGCGGAGTCTATGAGCATTTGTTTGTATTCATTTTGCGCTCTCGATTCTTCAGTCGCTATTAATTTTGTTCCAATGTAAACTGCATCAGCGCCTAAGGAAAGAGCTGCGGCCATTTGTTGACCACCAGAAATAGCTCCAGCGGCTATTACTGGCAAACCAGTCTCTTTTTTGAGATACGGAATTAAAGCAAATGGAGTGATATTTCCTGCATGTCCACCTGCGCCTTGTGCAACGGCGATCAAAGCATCTGCTCCAGATTTTGCGACGATATTAGCGTGCTTGAGTGTAGTTACATCACAAAAAAGGGTTGAACCGTTGGCTTTGATTTCTTTTGCGATGGTTCTTGGGGTTCCCAAACTTGTAATGATCAATTCTACTTTCATTTCCATAACAATTTCAAATTGTTTTGCCCAATTTGGATTGTGTTCTTTATGTAAAATGATGTTCACACCGATCGGCTTTTTGGTTTTGGATCGGATTTCTTCCAAACCAGCCTTTAGCTGTTCAGGAGTTCTATAATTTAAGGAAGGAAAACAACCGATCCCACCTGCCTCGGATACTGCGACGACTAGCTCAGGATAGGAGACTAGAAACATGGGAGCCGCTATGATGGGAAGGTCAATGTGCAACATCTCAGTTATTTTTGTTTGAATTTTCATAAGGTTCCGTTATGGGTTTGTAGGTTTTGGGGAAAGATTAGGGATTTCAGGTGGATACGAGCTATTTCTTGGGATACAGCTCATGGCAAATCCTTGGATAATATAACATACTGCATCTTTCGTGATACATTTGACAGACTTTTGGTATTCTAGATTGTCAATTTCTGTCGCAATCGAATAACATTCCATTTTATCTTGGCTTACAATTTCTTTCGGTGTAAGGTTTTCTTGCGCAAAAAGAGAAAAAGTTAAACTTAGTGTGAGAAAGTAAAAAAAGGTTAGGAATCGCAGTGAGTTCATGTAAATTGATCCAGATTCTTGATCATGGTTGGAAAAATTGTTAGAAGTCAAACTTAATACAACTGATTTTTTTAGAAAGATGAATCGAGACATAACTATCTTAGTTTCTACTTTCTTTTTGATTAGCTGTAACTTTCAGTTTCCGTCAACCGAAGCTGGCAATACAAAAAGGCACAGTATCTATAACGAAAAAAGAGAATATCTTTGGGTCGAATCGAAATTGGATGTTTCAACTCCCGAGAATCTGATTCCCTCTTCTTGGAGCGAATTTAATTCGAATCAACTTGGTCTTAATCCTATCGCGAATCACGATTTGTGGATTCGTTTCCCCGATTCAAATGTCAGTAGATTTAAAAATCCTACTCTATACATTGAAATAGCCATTGAAAAAATTCAAGTCTTTCATGGCTCGGAACAAGTATACTTGTTTGAAAATACCGATTATGTTTTTCCACATATCATTCCTTTAAAAAATGAGAGCAAAGGTTATATTTATATTAAATGTGAATCGAAATACCATTCATTTATCGGCTTAGATCATAGCGTTGAAATTTTAGAACATTCTGATGCTATTATAGACTTATTCACTAAGAACTTTTTGAGGTCTTCTTTAACTCCGGTATTACTTTTTTTATCAGTCTTATTTTTTGGGATCTATGTTCTAAAAACCAAAGCCATCTTCAATTTATATTTCTCCCTTCTACTACTTAGCAGCTCAATCATTGAGGGACTCAATGGCTTTACTGGCTTTTCAATGCAAGGTTATGATAAAATTTTATCTTCTGTACAATATTTGAATTATATGATCTGTCCAATTCTGCTAATGTTATTTTTGGGAGAGATCTTTCCGCGGTTCTTTAAAAATGTTTTTCGTTTATTTATCCTTCTGCACTTGTGCCTATACTTCACTTATTTGTTTCGTTTTCGGGATAATGGACATTTTTCTTATCTGAATACCGAATGGGCATTCTCTTGGTGGATGGTGTTAGAAGCTATCTTTGTCATTTTTTCTGCCGTCTATATTCTAATCAGAGGCGAAGTAAAACTAACATTAATTACTTTTGGAATACTTTCCGTTGTTTTTGCAGGTGCACATGATACGCTCGTAGACTTAGAATTTCTTCCATATAAATTTCAAATCATTCATTTTGGATTTTGGATGGGAATTTTAAGTTTTTCGTATTTTGTGTTTAGATATTATCTTATGATGGTACGTTCGTTAGACGAATACAACCTAGTCCTTGTCAATAAAAATAAGGAGTTGGAAAGATTGGTAGCAATTGACAAAGATTTGGAGTTAGCAAAAGAGCTTCAAAAATCTCTTCTATCCTCGCTACAAAAAGGTGATGAAAACATAGATATCATCAGCTTTAACCATTCCTTGCATTCTGTTGGAGGAGATTATTTTGATTATATAAAAGATAGTATGGGCAATTGGGGCATTCTGATATGTGATGTGGCTGGTCATGGGATTTCATCGGCTGTCGTGGCGGCGATGGCAAAGATGGCATTTACTGCTACATCACCATACATTCAATATCCGGCAAAAGTTTTTAACTCGATGAACAGAAATCTTCATGGAAAAAATCGGGGGATGTTCATCACGGCTTCTTATCTGTATATCGATATGGAGTCTCGAGTTCTTTCTTTTGTAAATGCTGGTCATCCTATTTTCTTCTTAATTCGTAATGGTTCCCCGCGACTTTTAGATTTCAAATCAAAGGGGAGGCCACTCGGAATTTTTCCAGATTCAGAATACACAGTCGGCAAAGTTTCTCTTGAATATGGGGATCGTATTTTCCTTTATACAGATGGAATCCCAGACTTGAGTAGTCCTTCATTGGGCGCCTTTGGTGAGGATCGATTGCGCCAACTTTTATGGGATCTTCGAAATGAACCCTTCCTTAAATTTCATGAATCAATACAAAAAGAACTGTCAATCTTTTCAAAATCATGGGCTCACCAAGATGATGATGTCTCATATATACTCATTGAGTTGAAAGAGCCTAACTTAGTTCAGGATTCAAAATAAATCGAATAGGGTTACCTGTTTTTTCTTCGAGTGCATGTAAGTATTCGTTTGCATCTTCTAGTCTATGGATTCCGCTTATTGATTTTGTCAGATCAATCTTTTTTTCGAGATAAAGTTGTATCAATTCAGGAATGGCACGATGGTCTGAGCCATATGAACCTGTTATGCGTATCTGCCTTTCGATGATAAAAAATGGCATAGCAATTTCCAATTTGGATCGGCCGATTCCGACAAGAACGATTCTTCCGCCTCTGTTCATCGCTCTCAAACTGCTCTCAATGTTCGCCATATAACCTGAAAAATCGGCAATGAGATCGACACCTTTCACTTTGTCTTTTAAAACTTTGCCTAGTTGCGTATTCTTTTCGAGTAAGATCACTTCATTGGCACCATAGGCGATCGCATTTTCAAGGGATCCTCTATCTATATCAACAGCTATGATCTTTCCTGCACCTAAAGCTCGTGCGACTGCAACGCCATGTATACCAAGACCACCACAACCGATAATGACCACAGTTTCACCAGCTTGTAAATTACCTTGATATTTGATGGCATGGTAAGGAGTGGAAACTGCATCAGCAAGGATAGCACCTTGTGCAAAAGGAATTGAATCTGGGAGTTTGTGCAAGTAACGTTCTTCGATTACAAGATAATCCGCAAAACCACCGGGCTGATTGAAACCTAAAACGCCAATCTGGTCGCATAAATTTTCTTTACCTGCAAGACAAAATGAACATTGTCCACAAGATGTCCCAGCGCTTACGACAACCCTATCGCCAACCTGAAACTTTGAGGCCGTCTCACCTAATTCGATTACTACGCCTGACGTTTCGTGGCCCGGTATACACGGGCTATACGATGCTTTCATTTTTCCATGCAATATGAGATGGATATCGGATCCACAAATACCACATGCTTTTACCTTGATTTTAACTTGGTTTGGTAATACAGTCGGTATCTTTACCTCTTCAATTTTAAGTGATCTTTCTGATGAATGAAGGACCGCCGCTTTCATTTTGAAATATCATCCAATTCATTTAAAAAATCGGTAGGGGAATGATCTATTTCTGAAAGAAATTCTAACGTCGTATCTATGATATCGTTAAGGTAGTATTTTTCATTTTTATAGGTGGACAAAAATTCTTTGGCGGATGCTTTTTCGGATTCTGTGAGTCTATTTTCGAGCGTTAATTTCGTTAGTGCCATCACTCCGAACGCTGACTTAAACTCGTCACCATGATTTGCAATCTCGAATATTTCACGGATATCTAATTCGGTAAATGTGGGTAACATATCAGCGATTAGCTCCAATGCACCTACGGGTATCGGTCGATCTAAAGACTTAACATAATTGACAAGAATTCTATAACTCTTGCTATCTCCGACACTCGATAAGATGTAGACAAGTCCACTAAGTAGCACTTTGTGGAAACCCCAAGAAAGTCTTCCAGAATCGGCTTCTCGAACCAATTGATAGATCAATGCCCAAGTATTTTTGTCCCCTTTGGCCGCCAAATCCATAAGCTCACGGAGACGATTTTCCCAGAGAGGGGAATCCATTTCCGATTTTAATAAATCTATGGATTCAAGGGGTGACGAGGGTAGTTTACTAAGGGCGGAAGGCATGTCGTTTTAGACATAATCTTCTAAATAGATACTACACTGTCTTTTCTTTTTTATCTTGTTAATGAATCTAGAAGTTGACCGAAGATATGGACACAGTGCTTAGAATCGGGAGTATATTTTTATTAATTTTGATGGCTTGGACGGAAACTATTCCCGACCAAGCCAGCTCCAAAGCTACACAGCTTATTCGTGTCAGCTATGGCTTAAAGGATAATTACGAATTCTTAAAAATCTTGAGTTCCACCATTACGAATCGGGGAACAGAGCTTGAAAAAAAATACTTTAAGCGATGCGTACAACATCATATCGAATCCGAAATTCTTCATCTGCAAATGGATCTGGGGAGATCTTACGCGGAGCTAAGAAGGACCCAAGGACTTTTGATTTCCCTATATATGATGGTTCTCGATGAAGAAATTGCAGAGCTAGATGAAGAGTTGGGTAGGCTAGCTCGGCTTGCCAATGGTAAGGAAAAAAAGTATACAAAATTATACCTACGCCTTGCTTATCGAGAAATCGCAGTCGCTAAACAAAGGCTAGTTGTTGGTAAGAACATTCGTCCGTATTTATACTTGATGAAGTTACAAGAATTTGCATTTTCTTTAAAGTCGATTAAACAAGCTGAAAAATACATTGTGATGCTTGGCCTTTTGCATGACTCGATAGATGAATTCAACACGGAAATGCGTTCGTTTGAAGGATTGGTAAGTGAGGTCAATAGAATCATTGTAAAAGATCGTGAAAAGTATTTGAAACTTTTATATGATAGTAACTTCGATTCATATTCAGAAATAAGTTATTATGATGGAATTTGGAAGCAACCAGACTTGTTTGAGTTGGCAACCTCGATCCCAAATTTTGATCCAGCCTACATGCGCAATCCACCAGAGGCAAAACCGCCTGAAGTGCCACCGATCAAGTAGGTATACGAAATGTCCTTAATCTGGCAATTTCCCCTTACTGCGAGCTTTGCAGTCTTTATGATCATATTATTTCCGTTTATGCTTTTATTTTTCCCACATGCCATAGACCAATATTTCATTGCTACACCAGGTGAATTTCAGCCATTAAACTGGATTCTAAGTACATTCTTTCATTCTAGCTTCTCACATTTGTTTTCTAATATGTTTTATCTTATGATTTTAGGAAGAGTGGTTGAAAACCGTGTTGGTAAAGTTAGATGGTTATTGTTTTATTTTATGGCAGGATTTTTATCCGTTTTTGGGGATTGGATTGTAAGAGGGTTTTTGCTCGGAGACACTACACCAGTGGTTGGTGCTAGTGGAGCGATATCTGGTCTCGCCTGTGTTGCGGCATTACTTTCGCCTTTCCGTTTTCCGCTCACCAAATCACAAACGATTCCATTTCCGGTTTTTATTTTTGCTTGGATGAGCATCTATTCAGATATCACTAATTTATTTGCGAGAGATTATGTTGCTCACTGGGCACATTTGGGAGGATTCTTTTCTGTCTTTGTAACAGCTTACTTTTTGGACCAAAGAGAGAGGAAAGAGATCCAACAAGGATTTCTATTGAACCTTACATTTTTTACATTGACGATCATTCTTTTGTTTTTTATCAACAATAGATAGATGCAGCTCAAATTCAAAGCCCTTGATTACACAGCCAACGATACTTTTGAAGAGTCGGAATATGAATACAAAGGTAGCTTAGAGGCGGGCTGGGAAATCCTACGTAACGGCAAACCTTACCTACAAGTTGGTCCAGGCTATAACCTCTTTAAAACAAAAGCCTGTGGAGTTTGCTCAACTGACATTGATCGACGATTCCTTCCACATCCACTCCCACAAATCATAGGACACGAAGTCGTTGCTGAGAGTGTGGGAGAAGGCACACCGAAACAGTATGTCATCGAAATCAACGATACTTTTGAAGCACGTGGTGACGATGTGCAAGACGCTTTTTGTAAAGAGGGCATCCCGACTCATTCTCCTGAACGTAAAGTTTTGGGAATAGATAGATTGCCTGGCGGTTTTGGGCCTTATATTCTTGCTCCTAAAAATGCCGCCATTTTAGCAGATGGTTTACACTCAAAAGTTGCAGTGCTGATGGAGCCTTTTGCGGCGGCATTGCAGGCAATTATCGCATCACCACCAAAAGATGGTGATTCAGTTGCAGTATTGGGTCCGCGCCGGCTCGGAAGTCTAATTCTCTCTGCTTTAAAAGCTCACAAACAATCCTCAAAATCCAACTTTCGCATTACGGCGATCACTCGACACGATCATTTGGTAGAACTCTCTAAAAAAATGGGAGCTGAAGAGACTGTAGATCTCAGATCAGTCGATGCAGATGATTTAAAAGATAAATTTGATATCGTCTATGACACAACTAGCACACCAAGTGGTTTTCTTTCTGCTCTTCAATTCGCAAAAAGGGAAGTTCATCTCAAAACAACAAATGGGCAGGTAATGGGGGGGCTATCCCATCTTACTGAGCTTGTTGTAGATGAGTTGTCTTTACTGCCAGCCACCGTGGAGAACCTGGACTTTCACTGGCCTCGCGAAAGCCGCCAAAATAAAACAGTTTTTCTTTTTCCATCCATTGCAGAAAAATGGAAGGCAATATTGCCAAAACACTTTGATGTCTTTACCGGAACCGCATCGGAAGCTTGGGACATCTTAAACTCAAAAGTGTTCGCTGGACATGTTCCCAGATTTGATTTGGTGATTGTAGGTTCGCCGGACGAAATCGGAAGTGCTATACGACCATTTCCAGGGAAAGAAGATTCTTTGGTTCGACCTCGAAGTGCCATACTCGTAGATACAGAAATTGAGAGGCTTTGGTCAGAGGAAGCAACTGTGAGTTTAAACTTCTTTAAAGCAGGCAAAATGATACGCTCTTCACGATGCGGAGACTTTCATTATGCGATCAAATTATTGAAAGAAAATACCGACGTTGCAAAATCCCTCGAAACCAATATGATTTCACATAACTATAATTTTGCGAATCTCCCCGATGCATACAATAAGGCAAAGGAGACATCTTCGGTAAAAGTTGTCGTAAACTTTGATTAAAGAAAGTTCATTATGACTCAAAAAGAAATTCAAACTTCACTTGGACCAATTCTTACAAAAAAAGCCGAAAATTTATATGAGCTAGATTTATCGAATCTCAGGATTTTTTTCGGACTATCCATTTTATCGAGATCACTTGCTGAAGAAATTGGAAATCAATTACACACTGTTCCGGGTGATGTTTCTTTCACATACAAAATCAATCCTTCGATCAATCATGAATTGATCGACATGCACATTCAGCATGTGCAGGTTCATGCAAAGGCTGGCGTGTTGGATGACTGGGTCTTGTACCGTTCTCAATTTGAGGATGATTTACGAATTGTCCTTGGAACTTTCCAAAGACAATCCATCGCTAGAAAACTACATCCAGAATTTTATGGTGAAGATGCTCGTTTGAATCCATCCATCGCGTTATTATTTCCATTCTCTGAGATTGATACAAATATCGAAGTCGATTATCAGATTCTTTTAGAACGCGTACAAAGTAGTATCACAAGTGGCGACTTTTTTTTACGTATCACGATAGACTCATCCACCAATAGCGGGTTAAACTTAGAAAAATTACCGCATGAAAAAGTAGAAGAGATTGGAAGACGAACGTACATCGCAGGCCTTTCAAAGATTAGTGAATCACTTGCAAATAGCATAATGAGTGCGGCTCAAAAGGGTGAAAAATTTTTCGAAGAAGAAAATAGACATTTCAGTAAAATCTTTGAACAAATTGAAAAAACACCATTTGGGCGACTAACCCACATTAACTTTTATTGGGAGGATCAATTCCGACAGCATTTGCTTTCTTCGAGTATTGAAAGCGCTCTCCCTTTGATGAAAAAGTTATTTTTGATCCTGGAAGATTCAGAGATCGCTACGTTAATCAAAGATGGCAATACGATACTTGCAAAACTTGGAAGAGCTGATGTGTATATCGACTTATCACGCTTAGATCGAGTCCTCAATTTTAGCTTCAATAAAAAAAGAACCCAGATAGATGCAAGTTTCTACCTAAGAAGAATGCAATTATTAGAAGATATCGCTAATCAGAAAAATCATACTTTAAACTTCGAAGGTGTTCATTTATATTTAATCCATCATATTACTTCAGAGATTATCTCTCTGGTCGAGACATTCAGACGGCTTAAGGCGAAAACTGTAGATGTCGCATTTGTTAAGTATGGTGGCAATATTCCACCAATCTACTTAGATGTTTTGTTGGATATACCTACTGAACAATTTTATATGGCTGGTTTGGAATTTAAGCTTACTCAGAATAACAAACCTTATTATGGAGTTTCTCCTCTTTACAGTGATTTCTCCAAACATCAAGCGTTCAAGGCTAAGTTAGAAGAAGCAAAGTTTGGATTTTACGATGCGATGAGGTATTTAGCAACTTACCTATTTTTTCAAAAACTGTTTTTGATTCATCAATCTAATGACAAAGTCCTTCTAATTGAAGATGGCGGTTATATCGCACCGATTCTCAACCAAAGGTGTTTAGAAAACGTTTCTCTTTTGGATTTTTGTAACGAATTCTGGATTGATTGTCCTACTTCGCTTAAATCACGTTCACTTTTTGATTTTATTTCTTCGCATGTTATTGGTTCGGTGGAACATACCCGAAATGGTTATGATAGACTTGTTAAGGCGGCCGGTAATGAAAACAAATTGGCACTTCCCGCTTATACAATAGCCATTTCAAATGAAAAGACAAAAGAAGAATCCAAAGAGGTTGCCTACTCGATTTTAAATGCAGTAGAAAACACTCTACACGGATTGGGAAAAGTTATATCTAAACGTAAGATCATCCTACTTGGATCTCATGGCAATATAGGATCTTTTTTATTCAAATATTTAATCCATGGTCGGCTCCACGAATCAAATCTATTTGTCACAAGAGTTGACCTAAAAGTTAATCACGATCAGCCCTTTGAATACGCAAAATTTGATTCCGTCGCAAAGTCAGAGTTTTATGATTCGGATATGGTGATAGGAGTAACAGGCGATAGTGTCTTAAAACAGCACAACTTTGAAGATTGGATATTAAATGGAAATAAGCCTGGCTTGTTTTTAGTTTCTGGTTCAACAAAAACGGTAGAATTTGCAGATTTTAATGATTGGATCAATCAATTAAACATGTCATCGAAACCTTTCATAGATAACGTTGCAGTAACTTTGGAAATCGATCGTATACTAGATCCACAGACTCAAATGGATTTGGGCGGTCGTTTTACCTTTTCGTTTATTAAGAATGGAAGTTCGCAAACAAAGGTGATTTATTTATTGAGTGATGGAAGTCCGATCAACTTCCTTTTCTTTGGAGTTCCGACTGAGTCCATGGATCCGATTATAACCCAGCTAACGACCGCATCATTAGGTATGGTAAATCAGTTTCATCAAGGAAAATTACCAGCACCGAAACTTTATGCAATAGATCATGTGATCAATCAGTGGGGTGAACCATTGTGAGCAAACATGGTTTTTTTCAAATCACTCAAAAACTGTTTTTGAGAGACGGTGATCTCCTTCTTGTAATGCGTGATAGAAAATCAGGATTTGGTGATTTGCCTGGTGGCAGAATGGACGAGGATGAATTTTATTCAGATTGGGTACTGAGTATTCAAAGAGAAGTTTCCGAAGAATTAGGACCAAATGTCAAAGTAGATATCAATCCGAAGCCCTTTCTTATACACAAACACAAGGTAAACGAGGGTAATCATCCGTGCATCATCTTGGGTTACCATGCAAGTTTAGTTTCTGGACAAATCATCATGTCAGACGAACATGATTTTATGGAATGGGTAAATGTTAAAACCTATAATCCCTCTCCACTGTTTACTGAATATATGCTCGATGCAGTTTCAATTTATTTAAAAGACCATGCATAATTTTTACGTACCACCATTCAAAGTTTTATTTTTTGCAGTAATGTTAGTGTTTACTGGCTTTTCCGCACGTGCACTCCAACAGAAAGATGTCCCCATCCCCAAATTTGATTTCCATATCGCAAGCTCTACTGATGAGCCTGTGATTGAAAATGAAGCGGAAATTGAACGTCCAAATCTTACATGGTCAAAAGTTCAAATTCAGACAAATGGAGCGGACAGAAAGTACGGTAATATCATTTCTATGCAAGTTGTCCTGCGCGTTGAAGATTTTGCCAAAACAGAATGGTGGAATGAACGGATAGAAGAGCTCATGTTAGCGGGAAAGACGGCGAATATCTATGATCGCAAAACGATCATCATTTTTCCTGAACATATAGGAACTGGTTTAATATTCTTAGATGAGAAAGAAGCCGTATTTTCGAATGATAATTGGAAATCTGCCATGGAAACATTTGTTTCCAAACATAAAGCAGATATCGCACCTTTTTTAGAATTTTCATCGAAGCCGCAAGCAAAGTGGGAAGCAGCTTTTCGCTTCCAATCTCAAAAGATGGCGACGGCTTACCAACAAACGTTCGCTAAACTTGCAAGAGATTATAAAGTACCTATTCTTGCAGGTTCGATTATACTTCCCTCACCAAAGGTAGTGAGAGGAGAGCTTGTCATTGATCCCAAAGGTCCACTTTATAATGTGTCGGTTCCTTTTTCTGCAGATGGAAAAGTAATGGATCCATTAATTCGCAAAACACTGATTACCCAGGAAGAGGATTTGATACTCAGCGCAGGAGAGGTCAATCAAGATCGAACGTGGATTGTTCCTGGTTGGAAGGTTGCTGTCTTTATAGGAACGGAAGTATTTAATCCTTTGCTTTATGAAAAATTACGAGGTAGACCATTGGATGGACTCGTATCGCCTGCGTTTTCATTTGCAAATCTGGACAAGGAACGTATCAAACCATACATCAATGATGATTCCTTTTTAACATTTTCAGATCCAGACATTTGGGAAAAATTTGGCTTAACAAAAAATATCAAAACAACGCGGGCTGTTGAATCAGTACAAGTTTTTCTGAAAGGAAATTTCTTTGAAGAAAAAGCCGCGGGAAGAACTTACAATGTTCGAGATTTCATAAACTACGATGCCGCAACCTCGGAAGTCGAACCTCAAATCTTAAATTTGTATTTCTAAATAAATTCAGTTAAGAGACGTAATCATTCCGTGTTTTTTTAACTTAAGAACAAAATCGGTTTGACATTCCCTTTCGAAAGAAAAATCTTCTGAAGTGCTATGTCAAAGAAAGGGCCTACTACGAACGAATTCTATATAAAATGTCCTCTTTATTCGAAGGGTTTAAAGGTCTGTCCAAGTTCAAAGGACCGTCTGCAAGAAGACGATTTCGAAAATCTGACATCACATTGCATCACTGATAAATACAAAGCTTGTAGCTTTTATCAAAACAAAAAAGAACACGAACAAGCGGCCTAACCATCCGCTAACTTTTTTACTTTCTTAAAATACTCGTACATAGCGAAGTCTTCTTCCGAGAAAATCAAATGGTCGATGACAAGCTCCCCAGCCTTGCTTTCATAAATCATCCGATCACCTGCAATTCCCCATAAACGTTCTAGAAAAAACGGTAGGTGCTCTTTTTTTCCGAGGACTTTCCATTTCATCGGTTGTTGCGGGTCATTTTGATTTGATGCAATAAACTCGTCTTTGGCGGTCAATCTATATGAAATCGCCTCCCTTGTGGAAATGGGAATCCCCCGTGAAATAGATGGGAATCTGTTTGAGGAATATTCAATTTCTCTTAAGTATAAATCACCGATTTTCCCACCAACAACGTAAGCCTGCGAACCATTGTGATGAATCACTCTCGGGATCACTATATCCTTGCTTAACAGATTTACCTTCAAAGTTTTTGTCTGTAAGACATAGAGATTGTAAGAACCACCTGCTCCTGACCAGATCAGCCAATCCTCTCCAATACTTGCGAGTTGGAGGTTTGTTTTTAATTTGGGAAATGGTGGGGCAAATTGTTCTGAACTAATGATTTTTTTGGGAAGTTTTGGATGAGAGGTTTTTTCCTCGTAGAGATCATTTTCAAAGAAGTAAAAAATTTTATCTCCTTTTTCTGAAATCCCCATTCCAGTGTTGCAAGGTATATGGACAGCAGACTCGTATTCTACGGTGATATTTAACAGAGAATATGCGTAAATGGCACATCCTCCTTTTTGTTTAAGAGGATACTGCAATATGGCATATTCTGCATTTTTTGCGATTTGTAGACTTTCGGGACGAATCTTAAGTTCTAAATTTGCAGTTTTGTCTGAGATGAGATCTTTATAAAAAATAGTTTTATTTTCAGTCCATACAACTTTCGTTCTGTCTTCTGAGAGTTGGAGGAGTCGCGGTTGATTCGGTTTTGATTTTGAAATGACCTCCGCAGAACTTCGATTTGTGGAGAGTCTTTCCTGAATCAAAGTGAGTGCTTTTTCGTATTTTTCACGTGATATCAATTCATCAAGTTCTGAGATAAGACTCT
>JAPZRK010000071.1 GCA_027531445.1 Leptospira sp. | reverse complement strand
ATGAACTTTGGTTGAGAAAGTTGGGATTCCCAAAAAATGAAAAAAACTTTCAAATCAAAACATTTCAACTTTATCCTGATGACATACTAATTTGTGGTTCCGATGGAAGGGACGATATTGACCTATCCAAGGATAATGATCCAACTAATCGGATCATTAATGAGGACCATAACCAAATTCTATCCTTCGTACAAGATTCAAATGCGGACCTCAAAACGATTGTAAATAAGATAGAAACTTTCGGGACAATAACGGATGACCTAACCTTTATCAAGATAGTTTACAAAGGTAAAGAAATGTCTCGTCTTTCCGAAAGTGAATTAGTGAAATTTCATAAAGCAAAAGATTTTTCTCGTAAAAATGAATTTGATAAGGCAAAGGATATCCTTCTAGAACTTCAGAAAACTGTGAGCAATAATTACTTACTCCCATCACTGCTTGGTAAAATCTACTTTCGACAAAAGGATTGGCGTAACGCAATCTTCTATCTGAAAAAGGCAATATCGATTCGTCCACAGGGCGATGATCTGTTTCTAATGTTGACATTAGCATTCTTTAAATTGAATGAATATACCCAAGCACTACCTTGGGCAGAAAGGTTAAGAGTAAGAAACCCAAAACATCATAAAAATAATGTGAACTTGATTTATTTGTATTCTAAAACAAATAATGATCGCAAAGCAATATCACTTCTCAATCAAAGTTTAAGAGAATTTCCGGAAAACAAAGACTTTTTAAAATTAGCTAAACAAATATACGAATAGAAAGGCTTATTTAGTAATTTAAGAAATACAACGTAACCAAAATGCCTAAAATGATTCGATATACACCAAAGGCTAAAAAACTTCGTCTTCTTAAAAATGCGATAAACAATCTAATGATAAAATAACAAATAACAAACGAGACGAAAGATCCAAAGACTAAAATGCCAATGGTCTCTTGATTTAAAATAGCTCTATGTTTGTATAATTTATAAAAACCCGCGAGTGTTAGAACAGGCAAAGCAAGGAAAAATGAAAATTCTGCAGAATCTTTTTTGGAAATACCTAACACGCGGGCAGTAATGATCGTAGCAGCCGAACGAGAAACGCCCGGGATTAATGCGAAACATTGAAAAATCCCAATCAATAATGCTTCTTTGAAACCCAAATGATGTGATGTTTCTTCAATGTGATCTTTTTCTTTTTTGATTCGCCAAGCTTCGACGGCGACCATAACGAGACCACCCAAAAGCCAAGCCATGCCTAAAATCAATAAGAGAAAGTCCGATGATTTGATCTGGTCGAGAATTCCTTTCAGACCAAAACCTAATAAAACAATGGGAAAAATACCGGTTAGAATATTTCGATAGAAATCAAATCCCACCTTAGCGGAAAGATCTCCCTTCAAATACGTATAGGCTTCCTTCCCATGTAGGATAAATTTTTTATAATACAAAAACAGAACTGAAAGAATAGCGCCTGTTTGAATGAAAATATCATATAGATCTTCGAAGGAGTCGGAGATATCTCCTAATCCTTGAAAGGGAAAGAAGTAGCTGAAAAAAAATAGGTGTCCAGTTGATGATACCGGTAAAAACTCCGTGACTGCTTCTATAACGCCACGGAGGAATGCATTGAGATGGTTGTCCAGAATTTGAACTCCTACTTGGAAGGATCTTCTGGAGTAGTTTCTGGTTCGATCGCTTTTTTCTTTGGTGCTAGATAAGCATCCAAGTCAAATTTATCATTTCTTTTGATCGTAACTTCTTCTTTGATTCTTTCTACTACGAGAGGAAGTTGCTCTCTAGTTTGCGCACTTTTAATTTGAGCCTTAGCGAACTGAAGGCATTTGTCTATCGTAAGAGCCTGAATGTTTTTATCCAATCCACGCATTCTCTCACATTCGGATTTTGCGAGTTCGTCGGTGATTTGGATTTTTTTCTCTACCTGTTCTGAGACATACATTTGCGCAATGGTTTGCATCTCAACTTGCTTTAAAACTTCTTGCACGTCCGGACGAGAATAATACCCTTTCTTCTCGGCAACGAGTTTTGTCATGAGCATTTGTCGGTAGGTTTGATAGAAGTTTTTTTTCTGAAGTTGAAAATTTAATTCTTGGAATTGTTGTGGAACTTCCGCTGAATCTTTTTCAACAAACTCTAGTAAGGTTTTTTTTTCGATATTTTGTAAGCGACTGATTGAATCGAGTGCGGTATCGTAGGCGGTTTCAAATTCTTTAACAGTGATTTTGTAACCATCAAGAGATTCGATGACGGGACTTGAATCACTACACTGTAAGAATGACAAAGAAAGGGTAATTAGAGCTAAGAACAATGGGTTTCGGGACATTTGGTTTTCCAATCTGAAAGAAATATACTAGTTTTGATCCTGGTAAGAGCCTAAAGTCATGTCTATCACTTTTTTGCAAAGGTTTCCAGGCCTTCTGTGAGAAAGGTCAGCAGATTTAATATACTACCAATTTTTTTAAGGTCGTCCGATTCTGAAATCGTATATCGTAATATGGAAGGTTCTTGGGGATGGATCAACAAACCCTTAAACTTTCCAAGCGCTTGAATGATTCGTGAAGGGTCACCCCGAAAGTAGGTTCCACATTTAAAGACAATTTCCGTTGTTTTTTCAGAAACAGATTCAAAACCCAATCGAGAAGACAAAGTTCTGATTTTTTCCAATTCGACAAAGGTTTTCGCTATGGCTGGTAATTCACCGAATCGATCTTCCATTTCCAAAGTCAAGTCTGCTATGTCGTCCAGGTCACTAGCACCTTCGAATCTTTTGTAAAATTCAATTTTTTGTTTAGTATCAGGAATGTACGTGTCCGGCAAATAAAAATTTGCAGACAAATTAACGGCAGTTCGAACTTCAACTTTTACTTCTTCACCCTTGACTCTTGAAATCGCCTCTTCCAACATTCGAACGTATAAATCGAAGCCTACTTCCATGATATCGCCTGATTGTTCTCTTCCTAAAAGATTTCCCGCACCTCGAATTTCAAGATCTCGCATAGCTACTTTAAATCCAGAACCTAACTCTTGATATTCAAAAATAGTATTTAACCGTTTTTCAGCAAGTTCAGTCATCATACTTTTGGAAGGATAAAATAAATACGCATATGCCTTACGATCACTCCTACCTACCCTGCCACGAATTTGATAGAGTTGTGAAAGTCCGAACATATCAGCTCGTTTTACGATCAAAGTATTTACATTCGGCATGTCGATTCCTGATTCAATGATCGTAGTCGTTACCAACACGTCATATTTGCGATTATAAAAATCAACTAGCGTTTCTTCTATCTCATCTTCTGTTAACTGTCCGTGTAAAATTCCGCAGGCAACTTCAGGTACGAGAGAACGTATATAACTTGCTTCTTCTTCTATGGATTCAACACGATTGTACAGATAAAACACCTGTCCGCCACGCTCTATTTCTTTACGAATGGCTTGTTGGATGAGAACATCATCTTCTTCTAAGACATATGTCTCAACACTTTGTCTATTTTTGGGAGGTGTGGAAATAATGGATAGTTCACGTATACCAGTTAGCGCCATATGTAATGTTCGCGGAATGGGCGTTGCAGTGAGAGTTAACACATCCACGAGTTGTTTAAATTTTTTGATGGCTTCTTTGTGAGTGACACCAAATTTTTGTTCTTCGTCTATAACTAACAATCCTAAATTTTTAGGTTTCACTTTTGAAGAAAGAATCGCATGAGTCCCAATCAGCATATCAATCTTTCCTTCAGTGAATAGCTTTAAATCTGCTCTCACTTCAGATGGAGACCGAAATCGTGAAACAAATCCTATTCTTATTGGATAATTTTCATATCTTGATTTAAATGTATTAAAATGTTGTAAGGCGAGTATCGTGGTGGGAGTTAAGAGCATCACCTGTTTGCCTGCCATAATTACTTTAAAGGCGGCTCGTATTGCGATTTCCGTTTTTCCATAACCGACGTCGCCACAAACAAGCCTATCCATCGGCCTTTGTGATTCCAAGTCTTGTTTAACTGCTTCTATCGCTGAAATTTGATCTGGAGTTTCTTCAAATTCAAAAGCCGCTTCAAATTCTTCTTGCCAAATCGTATCGGGAGGAAAGGGAAATCCGTTTAACTTCATTCGATTCGAATAGAGTAAGACCAATTCTTCTGCAAGTTTATCGACGGATTCTTGGACTCGCTCTTTAGCTTTCTTCCAGGAATTTTTACCAAGAGTATCCAACCGAGGAGTGTCTGTTCCTCCAATGTACTTTTGAATCAATGAAATTTGATCCAAAGGAACAAAAAGAGTATCTCCACCAGAATATTCTAATTTTAAAAAGTCTCTTTCTTTATTATCAGCTTTTGTTCTTTCAATTTTTACAAATTTACCAACGCCATGATTTACATGAACTACAAAATCCCCTTCTTTCAAATCAATGAAAGATTCGATCATTTGGGACGCTTGCTTTTTATATCTCGTCTTACGCTTGTACTGCCTTCCAAAAAGGTCATTGTCCGTAAAGATCGTCAAGTTTTGATCGATCAATTGATACCCTTTTCGTAAATCTGAAATACCTAAGTGAATTCCAGGAGTTAGATTGGAAAAATTGATCTTTTTAGGTTCTTCTGAATCCTCATTAATTACATGAATGTTTTCTGATGGAAATAATCCAGATAACCTTTGCATTTGGGCTGCAAATGAAGAAGTGATTAATACTTTATGATTCTTGTCCTCTGCCAACAATTCATCAAAGTGCTCCTTGGCTTCTCGGATTTTACCTCGAAAGCTACGAACTTCTTTGATCGGAAAACATGGAATATCCATTTCATTTTTTGGTAGGAGACTAAATTCTATTCCAGGTTTTGAATCATCTGTTAGTTGAGACCATTCGTTACCAAATGAGAGAATCTCTTCTGGTAACAGACAAATTACGTCACCTGACTTCTTTTCGAATAGTGTTTCATATTCTCGTTTCATTCCGAAGGCACGTTCTTTAGTTTCACTAAATCTTGGAAAAATCATCAAAGGCTTTTTTTCAAACAAGCTTAAAAACCCGTCATGTTTCCTCACCATGGGAAGGTGTTCTTCGATGATCACATTTTCTTCTTCGATTGGAGTTCGAAGATTTGAAAATGATTTTAACTTTGTGGTATAGGATTCATACTCGGCTGGGCTAACGATTGTTTCATTTGCTGCAGTAATCGTAATTTCTGTGATCTTTTGAATGGATTTTTGTGTGTTTGGATCAAATGTGCGTAAATCATCAATCGTATCACCAAAAAAGTCGATTCGAACTGGATCCGTCATAAACGGAGAAAAAATATCTAATATCCCGCCCTTCAAACTGAAATGGCCGAACTGTTCACATACCTCTTCTCTATGATATCCTAGGCGAACTAGATCTTTTGTTAATTGATCTAAAGGATACTCTTTGTCTTTTTTTAATATTATAGATTTGCCTTGTAAACTTGCTTTTTCTGGAATTTTTCGCAAAACAGCTGATACAGACGTAACAATCAAGGCTTTCTGTTTGCTGAAGATACGATTGATGGTTAGAATTCGATCTCTTTTCCACTCAGACTGCCATTTTGTATACTCATAGGGAATATTTTCAGGACCTGGAAAAAAATAGAATGATTTTGGATCTAAATAGCTGTAAAGTTCTCGAGTTAAAGCCTCGGCATCGGCATTGGTTGCCATTACTACGAGAACATGTTCCTCTTGTGGCAAATTTAAAAATAATTCGGATGTTAGGAGGGCTGTTCCATAATCACCGATTCCACTAATAGTTGTTTTCGCATTTTTACTGGATTGTAAAATATTGCTATAGTTGATTGTTGATTCGATCGTCGTTACCGTTTTTTTAGATTTTTATAAAAATGAG
The DNA here is from genome assembly GCA_027531445.1 of Leptospira sp. Taxonomy (GTDB): domain Bacteria; phylum Spirochaetota; class Leptospiria; order Leptospirales; family Leptospiraceae; genus Leptospira_A. The sequence continues at coordinate 57,807 of JAPZRK010000071.1, read as the reverse complement.
TTTGTTGGATTAAGGGACATTTGGCGTAAAAATACGGTTATCGATTAACCTAGTTTCACCGACGAAAACTGCCATTGCCAGCAAAAACGGTGAGTTTAAGACCAGTATTTCTTGTAATGAAATTGGGTCAACAGTCTCAATATAATCAATTTTTACATTTTGACCGGACAGTAAAAAATCAGCAAGAATCTCTCGAAGGGCTTGGGAACTAGTTTCTCCGCCGAGTGTAAGCTTTTCCGCTAATGCAAATGCTCTAGGAATCAAAGTAGCGGTTTCCCTTTCTTTTGAATTCAATCTCACATTTCGTGAACTCAGAGCGAGTCCATCTTTTTCCCTAATCGTTTCAATTCCCACGACTTCAATAGGGAAATTGAGTAATTTGACCATATCTTGAATGATCCTATATTGTTGGAAATCTTTGAGTCCAAAAAAAGCTTTGTTAGGTGAAACCAAATGAAAAAGCTTAGCCACAATCAACATAACACCTTCAAAGTGACCAGGTCTAGTTCTACCGCAGAGATTTTTTTGTAAAAGGGATTGGCTAATTACAATGTGACCACCTTCATTTGGATACAATTCGTCCTTGTTTGGTAAAAAAACTAAATCGACTCCGACACTTTCACATTTTTTTAAATCGCCAGCCTCATCGAAGGGATAGTTCAAAAAGTCCTTTGGATCGTTGAATTGGGTGGGATTGACAAAAATACAAATTACTGTTTTGTCTGTGTTAGATTTTGAGTGTTTCAATAATTCCAAATGGCCATCATGCAAATAACCCATCGTTGGAACAAATCCTATAGACAAACCAGATTTTTTCCAATCCGCAATTTGTATTGATAAATCGGAAATAGATTTAGCTACTTTCATGCATCTATATCCTCAAATCTCACTTTGACGCTGGTTCCATGTTCTTCGTCTAAACCCTCTAACTCTGACATGAGCTTCACATAAGGGTACTGCTTTTTTAGTGAACTTTTTGAAATTTCTTGAAATGTAACACGTTTTAAAAAAGTGTCAACGCCTAATGATGAGTAAATCCTACTACCTCGTGCCGTGGGAAGAATATGATTTGTTCCTGAAATGTAATCACCCATAGCAACAGGCGAATAGGATCCTAAAAATACAGAACCTGCATGTTCGATGCCATCAAACTGTTCGTATGGATCTTTGGTTTGAATTTCTAAGTGTTCTGGCGCAAGTAAATTGGAAAACTCAACACATTCTTGTAAGGTCGGGAAAACCAAAATCGCAGAATTTTTGTAAATCGCACTTTGTTTCATCGATAGTCGTTTGGGACGATTCACAAATGCTATTTCCAATTCTTTTGAAACTTCTGTCGCTAAACGAGTGCTAGTCGTCAATAGGATAGCCTGAGAATCTTCACCGTGTTCCGCTTGCGATAACATATCGCAAGCCAACCACATTGGGTTTGCCGTTTCATCCGCAATGATACAAACTTCGGATGGACCAGCAGGGCTATCGATACCAATTAACCCTTTGCCTGAAAGATAAGACTTTGCAGCCGCCACATAGACATTGCCAGGACCTACTACAAATTCAGATTTTGGAACTGATTCCGTTCCGTAGGCGGCGGCGGCAATGCCTTGCGCACCTCCAACCGTTACGATCCTTCGGATCCCAAGAATTTGCGAAAGCCAGATCAAAATATCAGGAAGACCATTTTTCTGAGGAGGAGTAATCAACTGTATGTCCTTTACTCCTGCAATCGCTGCGGGAATGACACCCATAAGAACACTTGATGGATATAGGGCTGTTCCACCGGGAGCATAAACAGCTAATGAAGGTATGGCAGTATATTTGATTCCTAATCGATTGCCATCTACATCAATGGACCAAGTTTCTCTCTTTTGAGCTAAATGAAATGATTCTATGTTATTTTTTGCGGCTAAAAACGCCTCTTGGATCGGTTTGGCAACATTTGTTTTGATGGAATGCGGATCTAAGGAAATTTGTGATAGCGAGATTCCATCAAACCTCTGGGTTAAATCTTTGAGTGCCTGATCACCCTCATTTTCAACTGCCGATAGAATAGGCAAAATTTTAGTTGTGGCGAGCGTAAGATCGGATTTTGCCATTTTTAAAAAGGGCGAATAAGTATTTGGATCTGAGATCGAGGCAGATACAATCGGTATGGCCATAACTTGACTCTATCTTAAAATGAGCTATGTTCTCAACTCTTTTGTCTAGTATCTAAAGGAGAATTCTAAGAGATAAAATGAATCAATTTGACGCTGGTTTTGTTCTCTCAGGCCATACTGTGGTAACGTATCTACTTTCGCATTTAATCTTATGTTTTCTTGACCCAATTTGAATCCGGGTAAGGGATCCAATTGGGCAACATTACGCCTGGCACTCAAGTATGAATCTACAAGATTATAAAGCAAAAATGCACCAAACAACCCTGCTCCACCCTGAATTAAGTTTAATTCTTGTTTTGCTGTATCAAAATTTGACATTGCAGTATTTCGATTTAAGAGCCAAGGGATTTGTAAATCTGGATTTTCAGAAAGTAAAAATCCAATGAGCACAGAGTCGTCATAGGCAGACTTTGAACTTTGGAATCGATTGTATGACTGAGCATAGGCTCCAACGATTCCAGCAGCAATCAATGGATACACATATACCTTCCAATTTTGACCATCGATGTACTGTTGGCCCCAACCAGGTATTACTGCAGAGCGCCACAGCGTAGACCAGTAAGGAGACTCGTAATAATCCTCCGGAATTTCTTTTTTAAGAATTCTCTCTTGTCGATTTGCAAATCGATTGGCTTTCTCCTTTGAATCACTAATTACAACTCTCTGCTTGACATTTAGAGTTTTTTTGCGAGGATTTTCTAATACCAAATCATAAATTCCTGTATCCAATTCAGGAGGAATTTCAAACACAGCTTTTGCTTTTGTCGAAGATTCTATTTCAACTTTCTTTGCCGAGATGGTTCTCCCATCTAATACCAGAAATACCTTCATTGGATCGATAAAATCTTTACCGATCAGTTCGAATGTTTTCGTTTTTTCTTCTTTGGAAATAGCAAATACGCTCTCTTTCGTTAGTGTTGGGATTCTTGAAACGACAACCTCGAAGGGAACCCAATCGGAGAATGATCCCACCTTACCGAATTTATTGATGACTCCTACCCGATGTTCATATTTTCCAGAAGTAAAATTAACTACATCATAGACATTGGAATTCATCTTTTCTGAGATTACCATATAACCAGAAGAGTTTTTGATTTCTAACAAATATCCTGTAGCGCCAGTTACTTCCTGCCATCTCAATTGAAAAGCCATGGTCTCCTCAGTGGTCGCAGGCTGACTATAAATCTTGGGAATTATAGTCAAAAGAATCAGAATGATATATAGAAATCTCATTCGATTATTCAACATAGATCGTTCCAGGAGTTAGTATTTTTGGAATCGTCAAGTTTGGAAGTGAAACAAAAAAATCGGAACGGAAATATGGAGATTCTTTTTCACCTTCTGATGTTGTATACAAAGCACAAACTTCAACACGGTATTTGCCTTCGTTCAACTTAGTAAAATCTGTAAAATTGTATTTTAATTGCGTGGTTCTTTCATTCAATACTTGTTTTTCTTTGATGCCGCTAGTATCAAATAACTTAAGTCTATAGGCGTTAGCCTTTTCTGATTGTTTCCAAGAAAATAAGATGCTGTTACGATTTGACACATCAATCGTTTCATTTTTTGAAGGACTCACAAGGATCGGTGTTTCCATGGAAGATTCAATTGTAAAACTCCAAGGATCACTCATTTGAGTGCCTAGAGAATTCTCTACAACAATTCTCCAGAAATACTTACCAAAATCTTTAGTTCGGAACTCAAAAAATTGTTCAGAAACAGATTCAGTCAAAACGGGACGGGTCATATCAGAATTTTTTGATATTTCAATTTTATAATTTGATTTATTGCTAAGTTTTTTCCAACGAAGTAAGACTCCACCTTTTTCATTCAATTCTTGTACGGATAGGTTACTTGGCGAAAGAAGTGATATCTCTTCTTTCGCAATGATTGTAAACTGGTTTACAGGCGAGATTAAATCTTCTCTATTTTCAAGTTTTCCCCTTACTCTCCAATAATAAGTGCCTTCATCAAGATCTTTACCAGTTTTAAAGTATCCTTCTTTCAGTGTTTCCTTTTGGAGGATTGATTTAAAAGATGAATCTCGACTAAGTTCAAAAATGAAGTTTTGAAAATCTCCATTGTCTTTCCATGAAAAAAAGATATTATTTTGGATTGTCTCCTTTGGAAATATCTTTTCTTTTGCTGGTTCCATTAGAACTGGTGGTTCTGCATTGACTCTTTTTGTAATCGTAAATTTATTTGCTGGCGAAATTTTGTCTGTTACATCTGGAATGTTTGATTTTGCAACAACTCTCGCATAATAGATACCATCTGCTAAACTGTCAAAAGCTATTGCAGTATTCTGTGTTTGTTTTTCAGTTACAACATTTGAAAAAGTAGGATCTTTCGAAATCTGAGCAGTATAATTACTATACAAATCGAGAGAACCCCATGCCACCTTCACGACAGGACTCGATGAGGTATAGGATATAATCTCATCGGACTTCGGAAGAAATAAACGAAGCGCCGGATTTTCTAGAATTCTAAAACGAGCTGTTTCGGTAGAGGTTTTTGATTTTGTATCAGGATCGGTATAACTTATCCGCCAATAGTAAGATCCTGAGGAAAGAGTCTTTGTGAGGTTTCCTGACTTAACTTTTTCAGAAACTAATACTTTCTTAAAGTCAGGAAGTTGAGATATTTCTATATTTGGACTGGTGACACGGATTGAGTCTGCAGTAGCTCCTGAGAAAGCAAAAGCTATACTTTCAGAGCCAGTTTCGGACAAAATGTTTTTTTTATCCAAAGGTTCAAGTAAACCAAATTTGGGTTTTACGATCTTTACACCTGAACTATTGACATTAGCGACTTCATCTTTGCCTACTGTTTCTTCTTTCCCATTTGAAGTAATCTTTGCCTCACCGTTTTCTACTTTAACTTTTAAATCTTCTTTTGTTTTATCGAGTTTAATATCACCCTGTCCCACTTGAACCGTTTGATCTCCCGATGTGATGTTCATTTTTACATCACCAGTTGAACCGCCTTCACGTGCCGTTTCAAAAGATCCATAAGCAAAATTAACATTGATATTTTTATCAGATATATCCAATAGTATCATTGAATTTTCGGATATATTGATTTTTGTTCCATCATTCAAGGTTAGAACTGCATCCGAAAGACCTTCCGTTCGAATCGTATCTCGATTTTTCACTTCTGTCTGTGACTCAATGGAGTCCCAAACTACTTGGTCATTAAATTTTCTAAGCACTGTTTGTGTTTTAAAAGTTAAGATACCAATGGTCGGTGTATCTGCCCCACCTATCCTCGTTGTCATATTTTTATAGAGTAAAAATGATAGGATACCCATAACTAGGATAAGAAAAGGTATTACAAATCTTGTATCATTTAACCATCTCATTTTAGGGTTCTATTTATGAGTTCTCGTAAATACTCCATCCCAATTCGCACCGGGTGAGCTTTGTTTGTAGGATTCGCAACGTTCTATCAGAATATGACTTGCTTTGTCCTTTACACCCTTCGCTTTTTCCGAATCAGTGAAGAATGAAATCGCCTTATTCCAGTCGCGATTTAAATAGGCGGCAAATCCCTCTTCATACAATGCCGCAGATTCAAGAACATTTTGATTTGTACGAGACCTGTAACCAATTAACTCGTGAATTCGAACGGGCTCATTTTTCCCTTTCACTCGAACTAAATCCAAGTATCTTGTGACCATTTCTTCCTTTACATTAGACTGAATCGAGTCTGTGATTAAAACATTGACCCCATAATCTTTTCCTGCGGCTTCAAGTCGTGCGGCTAGATTGACCGTGTCGCCCATCATCGTGTAAGAAGCCAAAGCATCTGTTCCCATAAATCCAACTTTTGCCAAACCGGAATTAAGACCAATTCGAGCATCCATTGATTGCGCTTCTTTAGAATAAAGGTTGTTTTTTGTCCAATAACTACGTAGATCAGCTAACTTCTCCACCATCTCTACACTTGCACGAGCAGCTTTTAGTTGGTGATTACTAACAGGTACAGGTGCAGAAAAAATTCCAACTATAGCATCTCCAATATATTTATCTAAAACACCTTCATGTTGTTTCAATATCAAAGTCATCGCACTTAAATATTCGTTTAGAAGCGCTGCCAAATCAGCCGATTTTAATTGTTCTGATATCGTGGAAAAACTTGCTACATCTGAAAAGAAGGCAGTAATGAGAGTCTCTGATCCCCTTTTTAAAGCGGCAAGATCGACCATTGCTTCTTGCACTACGACTGGATCGATCATACTTCCGAGAATGTTTTTTACTTTTTCTCGTTCTTCGAGACCTTGGCCCATTTCAATAAAATATTCAGTTAATAATCCTACCTCATCTTTCGTGGAAGGTTTGATTCCAATTTTAAAATTTCCCTTAGCAATCTCAAGTGTAGCTGTCAAAAGTTGTAGTATGGGTTTTGTGATTGTTTTTGAAAAAAAGAAGACAAATATTAGCGCACCACACAGACCGATACCCATAATGTATAAATTTCTTTTTTGAATATTATAAACTGCTTCAAAAGCTTTATCTTCAGAAACAATTGTGATAACACCTGTATCTGCAAATCCGATTTTCTTAAAGGAACCTAAAAATTGTGTTTTTAACTCATCATCTAAGTAACTTGCTTGGCCAGTTGCCGCAGCACTTGTCAGCATGGTCCTAACGATGGACATCGAAGAAAGATCCGTTGCAGATAAAACCAAATCTTCTTTTGGGTGAGCGATGATGATTCCAGAACCATTTACCAAAAACGTAGTTTCAATCCCTTTCTTTTCAAAAGCACCAATGATCTTACTTAGCTTGATTACCATTACAAGGATGTTGTCCAATTGGCCATTTTCTGCGGCAGGAATAGCTATAGCAAAAGATGGTTCTAAAAAACCTGGACTTGAGTTGATGAGTACGGCTTGTCCAGAGAAAGCATCAAAAAAAGCTGATTTGTTTCTGCTCACAACATTGTGAAAATCTTCTTCCGTCAATGCTGTGGATTTTAATTCCTCTTCGTTGAATACTTCCTTTTTATTGACAAGAGTTTCTCCTTGTTTTTCAAAGATTCCCAGATAAATGAACTCCTTGTCTGAACTAAAGAAAGTTTTTAATAGTAACTTCTTTTGATCATCTGGTATCCCTTCCGTTGTCAGAGTTACCGCAATCTGTTTACCACGTTCAACGGCACTTAACATGTCCGATCCTACTTTGGAGCCAACGATCTCGGCCATTCTAAGGTTATTATCGCGCAACTGAAGTTCGCTTGTACTTCTAAAGAAAGCTGAAGCAAAAAAAATGATCGTTGATACTGTGAGAATAAACAAAAATGAAATGACAGCCATCATCTTAAGTTGGATCGAAATTTTTGCACTCGAATTTTTCAAAGGGTTGTCTATAGGATTTTTATTTTCCTCGATTTTGGCTTCCGTTTGAATCGGTTGAGAAGTCTTTTCCGTAAAAATGATTGGCTCTTCAAGCAAGGCTTCATCAACCATCACACTACGCTCTTTCGGATTTTCGACAGACTCTATTGTCGATACTTCAACGTGACTCTCTTCTATTTTATTTATACTAACATTACTCGTTTTTTCTGTTTTTGTAATTTCAGAAACTGGCTCTAACTGTTTGGATGATTCCTTGGGCTTTAAATTTTCAATTAACAAAATGGGTGGGATGACTTGATATCCCGTGTCGTTCGAATTAAGCTTCTTAGCGTAACTTTTTGAAAATTCACCTAACTCTAAATAGGAACTTCCAAAAAGTGAAAAGTTTTTAGCAACATCTTCCCAACCTTCCCCTAAGTTTGCTACAAGCTGGATCTTCGCAAATTCCAATCGTGCATTTATTTCTTCATCATACGAAACAAGAATTGAAATGGAACGCGAATGGAGCACTGCTCCCCAAGCAGTTACGATGTTTTCATATGAAGAGATAATGTCTGTTTGATAAAAAGGATATTCAATATGACTCACACCATTTGGTACACCCCAAAGAGGCATTCCAAATCGAACTTCTTTGTTTTTTAACTTTCTTGTCTGGTAAAAACAGAATAAACCATCCTGAAAATTCCATGTTTCCAGGCTTTGGGGAAGTCGATCCCAGACGAGAAATCTCAGCTTTGATTCGGAAAGAAAGCTGATATCAGGAGAAATTTCTAGCATACTGTTGTACATATCGACCGAAAACGGTATAATATCGACTGGAAATCGTCATGAAAATACTCACTCTGAATTGCAATGGCATCCGTTCCGCTCTGTCAAAAGGCTTATTTGGCATAATCCAAAATGAAAACCCAGACCTAATTGCCTTCCAAGAAACAAAGGCACCAGTAGAAGCAATTGAAACTGAAATTTGGAAAGAAATGGGATACCAGGGTCATACTTGCATTGCAGATAAACCAGGCTATAGTGGAGTTTGTATCTTTTCGAAAGTCCCACCCCAAAAAGCAACGATAGGATTTGGAGATGGAATCTTTAAATCCGAAGGTCGTTCGATTTTATTAGAATTTTCCAATTTCAAATTTTGGAACGTTTATTTTCCATCAGGTACGTCAGGCGAATTAAGACAAAGTATCAAATATTCCTTTTTGGATGAAGTCCTTGCGCTTTCGAAGACCGTAAAACGTGGGAAAAAACCAGTTTTACTTGTTGGTGATGTAAACATTGCGCATCAGGAAATAGATATCCACAATCCGAAAGCAAACGAAAAAAATAGCGGTTTTCTGCCCGCGGAACGAGCCTGGCTCTCGGATTTTTTAGCAACAGGGTGGATTGATTTGTACCGTGAAAAGAATCCAAATACCAAGGATGTTTATAGTTGGTGGACTTATAGAGCAGGAGCTCGTGAAAAAAACAAAGGATGGAGAATTGATTATATTTTAGGAACTCATGAATTTCACGGAAAAATAAACGCTGTGAAAATCGTAAGTGAACCCATCGTCTCGGACCATGCCGCTGTCATTGCCGATGTTCAAATATCTTGACATACGAAGCGACATCGATTGTAGTTTAGGTATGCAACGTTCTTTACCTCTTATAATTGTTTTTCTTTCATTTTACCAGTGTTCTATTATCGGTGTATTACAAGAAAAAATTCCAAGGCCCGAATTTACTTTTGAATCGCTCAGCATCAAAGAGGTTACTCTTTCCGAAATCACATTAAAAATGGTAACTACCTTAGAAAATCCCTATCCGGTGAGTCTTCCAAAATCATTGCTCTCGATGGATTTAAACATTGAAGGCAATCGTTTATCAAGGATTTCTACAGATCTAGGCGAGATTCAATCAAAACAATCAAAATCACTCCCTTTTGAAATCAAAATCAAATATACAGATCTCATCAAAATCTATCAAAGTTTACCAGGGAAATCTTTGCTCGTAGTCGCTTTGAATGGCAATGTGAAAGTTCCTCTTCCAGCATCTCTTGCAAATATCGGTCAAGATTCGATCACGTTTCCTTTCCAAAAGCAAAGGGAAATACCTGCAGTTATGCCAAGTGTCGATATCAAAAATTTTAAAATACTTATGCCATCCAAAGAAGAAATCACGTCCCAATCGAACTCCTCTGCTGTTGCAAGTTCGGCATTAAGTTTTTTAGATGGTCTACTTTCGGGAAAATCCAAATCTCAAAGTGCAAAATCCGCCGCCACAGCGGGACTTTCCAATCTCGACTTAAACTTAAAAACCGAGTTTGATCTACAATTTGAAAACAAAGCGGCATCTGATCTTATTTTTCAGAATTTGAACTATGACCTCAAGTTAGGTGGTGAGAATTTTCTGAAAGGGACTCCCAAGGAAATTGTTAGCAATGGACGGGAATCGACAGTCAAAATTTTAACAGCATTTCCAATAGCGCAGATTAGCCAAGGTTTGTATAAAACCATTCAGACAAAAACTGCCGGATTTGACTTAAAAGGGAATTCAGGGATGAAAGTTCCAGGAATCCCGGAAGGCATAGACTTTCAATATGCAAAAACTGGAAAGTTTAGCTGGTAGTTACTTTTTCTTTTGTAACATTTGTTTTACTTCATCTCTCGATTTGGCAGGATACAATCGAATCTGATAGTTAATCATAAACTTAACAACTGTTGGCATACCATCTTTTGATAAGTGTTCGTAATTCCATCTGGATGCATCGTTTTGAATTAACTTTGCGATATCATTGATTCGAGGAACGCGTCTATCAAAAGCGATAGTTTCCAACTTGCCAGTGTTTGAATTCAAACCAATGGCTACGTATCCGTCGTCAATAAAATTGATGAGATCAAAACGTTTCACTTCTTCTTTGGCAAGTTCATCTCCACCTAAATCAGGCTTTCTTAAAATCTTGTCCGAGCTTCGAATCTGCCTGATTTGGTATTTATCAGATGAGATAAACACTCTAAATAGTTCGTTGGGAATCTCGCTTTTCTTTTGGAAAAATGGCAATTCATTTGAATGATTTTGAACCACTTCGCCTAGCTCGTTGTATATGACCTCACCGTCACCTCCCGGCGGTGGGAGTAATTCCCCGACCATAATTGTTTCTGATACGGTGGTTACATTCGCAGGTTGAGAAGTTTTGCATGATAAATGAAGAATAAGTATAAATACGAAAGTAAGGATGGAAAAACTATTTCTAAAGAGCATTTTACTTGATTCTTTATAATTGAGCAAAACTTGCAAGAAAAATTATAACTTTAACCTATTAGATAGTGAGAAAGCAAAGTTGCAAGGCCTAGAAAAAAGAAAAATCCACAGACATCCGTCATCGCCGTAACAAAAATTGAAGAAGCAATGGCTGGATCGATACGGATTGCTTTCAATAAAATCGGTACGAGGGAGCCAGACAAGGAAGCAACTAACATATTTACTAACATCGCGGATCCAACAACGAAACCAAGTACTATGTTACCTTTGACGAAGTAAATCATAAGTCCAGTCACGGAACCCAAAACAATGCCGTTGATACATCCGATGATAAACTCTTTTTGAACTGCTTCCCACCAATTCGAAAATGTCAAATCTCCAGTGGCAATATTTCGAATCACAACAGTAACAGATTGAGTGCCAGCATTTCCACCAAGGCCCGCAACTATGGGCATCAACGTTGCTAGAACAACTATACGTGAAATCGTTTCTTCAAAAAAGGCAACGACGGAAGAAGACAGAAATGCTGTTAACAAATTTACATTCAACCAAATGATCCTTCGTTTTACAGATTGGAAAATGGGAGTACTGAGTCGTTCGTCTTCGGATACACCCGCCATTCTGAGTATATCTTCTGATGCTTCTTCTTCGACAATCTCTAGTATGTCATCTAAAGTTAATCGCCCTATGATTCTTCCCAAATCGTCAACAACCGCGGCACTTACTAAATCGTACTTTTTGAACGCTAAGGCTACCTCTTCTTGATCCGTATCATAGTGGAATGAATAAACCGAAAAGTTTGTGATTTTGGAAATCTTTGTATTGATGGGGGTTAAAAATAAATCCTTTAGTGGGATGAAACCTCTTAAAATTCCTTCGTCATCTGTTATATAAATTTGATATATATCTTCGATTTCTTTTGCTTTTTTACGGACATTGATGATACCTTTTCGAACGTTATCAGCAAGTGTTGCGGTCGCAAAATCCTTAGACATTAACCTTCCAGCAGTAGATTCTCGAAATCCCAATTGGGAACGGATTTCGAAAGAGTCTCGTTTGCTGAGAGCCGAAAGCACTTTTTCTCGCTTATCGTCTGCTAAATAGGAAAGAAGGTAGGTTGTTTCATCTGTTTCGATGTAGTTTAATGTTTTTGAAATCTCGTCGATAGTTAATTCATCTAGGAACAGAGATAAGGTCTCATCGTCCATTTTGATAAGAGTATAAGACTGTTCTTCGGAAGAAAGAAGCCTGAAGAGATAAAGGGACTCATCGCTGTCTAGCTCGGGAAGAATGGATGCAATATCCGCAGGGTGAGCCCCATCGAGCATGTCTTTGAGAAAATTGGAACGTCCGTCTTGGATCGCCTCACTTAACTCTTCAAGGAAGGTATTGTACGTTTCGGCTTCTTTATCTATCTTGGTACGAAAGAGGGTCTCTTTACTTACTTCTTCTTCCATGTCCCGCCTGCTTCCAAAAATTTACTATTGACGATTATGTCACAAACTACATGTCTATGTATATGTCCCCATACCCTATCTTTTCACGAACTAGTTTTTTTCTTTTCCTCGTTTTTTTTCAATGTGTCCTTTTTGAACCTAAATTAAACACCGTACCCGATGCCTTCGTTCGTGAAGAAGTGATGAATGAGGAACAGAAAAACGCTGTAAAGGTATTGAAACAAAAAGTCGTCGCTCTAAACACCGAAACCACCGCTCTCAAAAAAAATAATGAAGTCAATGGTCAGTCCATCAAAATCTCTAAAGCGAAAATTTCGAAACACTCTGCTACTTCGACACTTTTGCGTGAAAAAGAGAAGCTATTCCTGATAAAGGACGATAGCAACAATGCTAAACGAATGTTAGATGAAGCAAAGGCATCAGATCTCGAAAAGTCTAAAGAAGAAACAAGGCTAGAAACATGGATGCAAAAACAAGCGGAGGATATGGCATTCTCGCAAATGAAAGAGGCACAATTAGCTGAAGTGATCGCGGAATTGGAACTTGTTCGCGCAGAGATCGCAGTCAAATACCAAGAATTTCAAGGAAAAACCGTTAAAGATGTAGATTTTGTCGACAAAACAAAGTTTGACGCTCAGTACAATGGTAAGAAGGCAGATACTCGCAGAAAAACAGCTGAATGGGAACGTATCAAAAATAATGCGGCAAAATTACCGAAAGTAAACCTAGAGGATACACATCTTGAAGAAAACAAATAAACAAATCAAATTGTTTCTAGTTCCATTACTTCTCTTCCTTCTTCCCTTTTCTCTTTTTGCAGATTGGATCTATTTTCCTGTTGAGTACAACCAACTCTATCGGGAAAAATATGCTCTCGAAGTACAGTTACAAGATTTAAAACGACAATACGAAAATGACCTAAAACAACTTGATGATGAAAATAAAAAACTCGGCAATCAATTACAAAATTCGCGAGAAGATTTGGAATTGGAGAAACGAAATCGAAAGGAAGAACAAGACAATTTTTCAGATAAGATAAGAGATTTGGAAATGAGGTTAAGGAGTGCCGAAAAGAAAGGCACCGACAAAGAAAAGTCGATTCTAGAAGATGCACGCCGAAGGGAAGACAAAGACCAAAAGGAGATTGATTCTCTTCGAAAAAAACTGGAAGACGAAGAAAAACAATGTCTTCAAAAAGAACAGGCATTACGCGAACAATACGAAATAAAGATAAGAGAATTGAACGATAGAATTCGAAATCTTGAAAATGAAATTTCCAATCTCAAACAAATGAACAAAAATCAAAAAAGAGAATTGGAACGTTTGGCCGACCAAGCAAAAGAATTGGAAGAAAAGTTAGCAAAAGAGATTTCCAGCGGAGACATCCGCGTGAAACGCTTTCACAACAAACTCATCATTAATATAGATGATAAATTATCCTTTGATAGCGGATCGGCAGATTTGAAACCAACAATTTTACCTGCAATTGATAAGATAAAAGAGATATTAGGTTCTTATCCAGAAAATTATATATCCGTTGAAGGTCATACAGACAATGTTCCCATCAAAACTAAATTTCGAAATAATTGGCATTTATCAACAGAACGTGCACTGGCAGTTTTAGACCAATTGCTTTCGAATAAAAATTTAAATCCTAAAAATTTTTCGGCGGCAGGATATAGCGAGTACCAACCAATTGTCCCGAATACTACAAAAGAGAATAAAGGACAAAATCGAAGAGTGGATATTGTGATCATTCCTAGAGCAATTGGTCCGTCGGCTGGTAATTCTCCATGACAGAATCTTTCGAACTACACCATTCTAAATCTAGAAAGCGAAAGAAACTATTAACGTTTCTAGGTATTTCTGGTTTTTTATCTGTCGCCATTTTTATCATTGAATGGGTGGGCTCTAGGGAATCAGGAAGCCTAGCATTGTTTGCCGATGCAGGCCATATTGCTACCGATATTTTTGCTCATATGATTTCCTTTTTAGCGATCATACTGTCTGCAAAAAAAGCGAATTCCAAGTTCCCTTTTGGATATCATCGCATTGAAGTTTTAGCCGCTCTTGCGAACAGCCTACTTCTCGTAGGGATTGCAATCTTTATATTGTATGAAAGTTACATCCGAATTCTATCTTCTGAACCGATTCATACAGATTCTATGTTAAGTTATTCATTGATCGGTCTTGTGATCAATCTTTGTTCAGTGGCTTTGCTTTTTAAAGTCAGCAAGGAAAGTCTTAATTTAAAAAGTGCATATTTACATGTATTAAGTGATTTATTGGGAACTGTTGCTGTTATAATTGGGGCATTTATCATACAATGGACTGAGATCCTTATCATTGATAGTATTCTCAGCATTTTTATTGGTCTGTTCATTTTGCGATCGTCTTATTCAATCCTAAAGGAAAGCATAGAAATTCTGCTCGAAGCGTATCCCGAAGAATTTGATAAAGAACACTTCTTAAATCATGTTCAAAGTTTAAAGGGCTTAAAGTCTATTTCTATGTTTAAAGTGAGAAAATTGACTTCAGGCGTATTTACAATTGAATTGCAGGCAGTTACTGAAGATGAGGCGAATCGAGATTTTTTAACCTTAGAAATTCATAAAGTAGCAAAATCGCATTTTGGAATCCCTTACATTTCCGTAGAACTAGTAAGTGTAGGACTCTTATCCAATTTGTCCAAAATAGAGCTACTGGAAAAGGAAGATCCCAACTTGCATGTACACCATGGTCACGGCCATCATAGTCACAAACATTAGGTTTTCCTAATGTTTCTCATTTTTTTCTGAGTAAGATACCTCGTTAAATGATCATCCCAGAGGAATATACCAAAGTCGGGATTGACTTTGGTCAAATCTTTCATTTCCGTAATCTCATAGATTTCACATAATCTTTGTAACAAAGCATTGGTTGGAAACGGGAAGGCTTCTTCTAGGACTTGCAAATAATAATTATGCGTTAGATTCTGTGACACATTGTCTCTAAATTGTTTCAATTCTTCCCACACTCTTAAAAAAAGAGTATCTGTCATAAAAAATGGAAGGCTTTGGGTAAATCCTAGAAGTATAGAGATAAGGCCAAACATTTCCTTCAAGCGAAGCTCTACACCCAAATTGGAGTAATCATTCAATACCATATCGGATTGTGACAAGCGAAGGTCCACCGCAGTCATCTTTAGATGATTCACATTTTTTACAAAAGTGGTATAAATTACTTCCATGGAAAGACTGTCATTGTGTTGCTCCTTATTTATGCAATACACTGGAAATGTATCACCCACCGGTACTACCCAAAATACAGAATTTGCACTCGCTCCATTTGTTATGAATGATTTCGTTCCATTTAAAAAAAAATCACTATCGATTGAGGATTTTAATTTTCGAAGACTCCCTTCCCAACCAGGCTCTGAAACTCCAGTTGCAAGAATCGAACTGTCTCGACCAAATCGATCTAACAGATATTTTGTTTTGGACTCATTGCCTGCAAGCAGTATTCCGCCCGATACATTTACCTCTACCATCATTGCCAAAGCGAGATGGATACCATTTGGCATAGCACTGATCATCTGTAGATTCTTTTGAAAATTTACGATCGCACCTTTGTCTATTAGATCTTTATGATTAGGGAATATACTTTCCTTAATCAAAACGGGTTTTAACTCTTTGTACATATCTCCATCGACACCGTTTGCGAAGAACCTAACTAAGGATTCATAAATGACATTCATGGCTTTTTATGCTTTGTTTTTTTATCGGCTTCCTTTTTGGCTTCGCTCTGTTTTACTTTCGAATCGAGTGCTTTTTCCTCTGCAAGGACTTTCTTGAGATACTGCCCCGTAAATGATTCTTTTACTTCCGCAACTGCTTCCGGTGTTCCTTTTGCAATGACAAGACCACCTCCTTCACCTCCTTCAGGTCCGATATCAATCAAGTAGTCTGCGGCTTTGATCACATCTAAATTGTGTTCAATGATCACCATGGAGTTTCCTTTCTCGACTAGAACTTGAAGCACTTGCAAAAGTTTTTGTATATCTTCAAAATGCAAACCTGTAGTCGGTTCATCTAAAATGTAAAGAGTCTTTCCTGTCGGTCTTTTAGATAGCTCTGTTGAAAGTTTGATCCGTTGTGCTTCTCCTCCAGAGAACGTTGTGGCGGCCTGTCCTAACTTGATATAGCCTAAGCCAACATCCATAAGTGTTTCTAACTTTCGTTTCAGTGAAGGTATCATTTCAAAAAAGATAACTGCTTCCTCTACTGTCATTTCCAATACATCTGAAATATTTTTTCCTTTATATTTCACTTCCAAAGTTTCGCGGTTGTATCGTTTGCCCTTACAAACCTCACATTCAACGTAGATATCAGGAAGGAAGTGCATTTCAATTTTTAGTATGCCGTCTCCTTCGCACTTTTCACACCTTCCTCCGGAAACATTAAAGCTAAAACGTCCCGGTCCATAACCCCTTACTTTCGCTTCTTCCAAACCACTAAAAAGCTCTCGTATGAAAGTAAACAATCCAGTATACGTTGCAGGATTTGATCTTGGAGTTCTTCCAATCGCTGATTGATCAATATTAATTACTTTATCTAGGTGTTCCTTACCTTGGATCTTTTTGTGTTTTCCAGGCACTAGCTTTGATCCTTGAATTGAGCTTGCTAGTTCTTTATACAGAATCTCGTTGATGAGTGTTGATTTTCCAGATCCTGAAACTCCAGTAACCACAGTCATTGTTCCAAGTGGAATTTCCACATCAATGTTCTTTAGATTGTTATGTGAAGCACCAATTATTTTTAGAAAATTTCCGCTACCAGTACGCCTCTTTTCTGGCATTAGTATTCTAGAGACGCCAGAAAGAAACTTTCCTGTCACTGAGTTTGGATTCTTTTTGATTTCGTCAGGTGTACCAAAAGCAACGATTTCACCTCCGTGAACACCAGCACCTGGTCCCATATCAATAATAAAATCAGCTTCCTCCATCGTCTCTTTGTCATGTTCGACGACTAGCACAGTATTTCCTAAATTTCGTAACCCTTTTAAAGTGGTTACAAGCTTAGAATTGTCTCTTTGATGTAGACCAATGGATGGTTCATCCAATATATACAGTACACCCATTAGGCGAGATCCAATTTGTGTCGCCAATCGAATTCGTTGCATTTCTCCACCAGAAAGTGTTCCAGCTGATCTGCTCAAATTCAGATAACCAACTCCGACATCGTTTAAAAAATTCAAACGTTGTAAAATTTCCTTTAGAATGGGACGACTGATCACCTCGTCGGCACCTACCCATTTAACTTGTTTTGAAAAATCCAAAGCTTTCGATATACTAAATCCAGTATATTGATCAATACTAATACCGTTCACTTTAACTGCTAGTGCTTCGGGACGTAGTCTTTTGCCTTTACATACGTCACAATCGTGGTTGGTCATAAATGTTTCATACCACTGGCGCATAGAATCCGATTTGGTTTCTTTATACCTTCTTCGAAGGTTCGGAATGACTCCTTCAAAATTTTTCGAAAATTCATAATGAGAATTCGCTCCTCGAAAATCGTAGTCGATCTGGATGGATTCATCTCCATAAAGAATCGTCTGTTGTATCTTTGGAGAAAGGTTTTTCCAGGGTGTATTCAAATTGAACTTTAGCTTTTTGGAGATGGCTGTAATGGTTGCCATGTACCAATAGCTGTTTGATTTTGCTCCACCCCATGCTTCGATACAACCATCGGCGAGAGATGATTCTTCTTCACTGACTAGTAGGTTTTCATCAAATTCGAGAATTGCACCTAATCCATCACAGTTGTCACAAGCTCCAAAAGGTGAATTGAATGAAAACAATCTGGGACTAAGTTCCGGTATAGATACATTATCACATTTGGGACAAGAAAGTTTTTGAGAATAAAGGTGATCCTTTTCTCCATCTTCAACAATGAGAATGCCATCACCAGTTTTTAAGGCAGTTTCAACTGAGTCCGACAATCTGGATTGAATGCCTGATTTCATAACAATGCGATCTACCACAATATCAATGTTTGCTTTGAAATTTTTCTTAAGAGGAATTTCATCCTCAAGTGTATAAATTTCTCCATTTACTCGAACGCGATTGAAGCCTTCTTTTTTGTATTTTTCCAATACTTCCCTATGTTCGCCCTTTTTTCCTTGGATGACTGGCGCGAGAAGTTGTAATTTTGTACCTTCTGGAAATAAATTGATCCGATCAGTGATTTGGTCAACAGATAGCGATGTGATCGCTGTCCCACATTTAGGACAATGGGGTTTGCCAACGCGAGCATATAAAAGTCTCAAATAATCATAAAT
The DNA here is from genome assembly GCA_027531445.1 of Leptospira sp. Classification (GTDB taxonomy): domain Bacteria; phylum Spirochaetota; class Leptospiria; order Leptospirales; family Leptospiraceae; genus Leptospira_A. The sequence continues at coordinate 39,268 of JAPZRK010000071.1, read as the reverse complement.
TTCTGTAACTGTTCCTACGGTAGACCTCGGATTACGGTGTGTTGTTTTTTGTTCAATGGAAATGGCTGGTGAAAGCCCTTCGATTAGATCAACTTCAGGTTTTTCCATTTGACCCAAAAATTGTCTCGCATAACTAGATAGTGATTCCACATAACGCCTTTGCCCCTCAGCGTAAATGGTATCAAAGGCCAAACTTGATTTGCCGGAACCGGAAAGCCCGGTCACAACAATTAATTTGTCCCTGGGGATGTCTAAATTGACATTTTTTAGATTATGTTCACGAGCGCCGCGTATTCGAATGAAAGATTCCACATCTTACAATATGTTTTCCTCTTTCATTCTGAAAAGAATTTTAAGAGATGGGAAGTTGAGGGGACACCAATTGTTACGTATTATTTTCCAATTCATTTTTTTACCCATTCGCCTGCTTTATTTTTTTTATCTAAGTCTAAGGACTTTTTTATTGCGCAAAAAAACAATATTACATTGGGAGTTTCCCTCTTATTTCGAAACCGCGAATCAATCTTTTCTAGTTCGCAAGATTCGTGGAAAAAACACCTCGGTCACAAGACTTGATTTTCTTTTAACTCTTCGTTCCCTCAGAAAACTTCGCCAACTTAAGAATCTAAAAATATTTCTCCCTCCACTCGACTGGACTTTGGGCGACGCTTGGGAGGTGATGGAAGAACTCAAATTTTTACAAAACGAATGTGAAGTCGTTGTCGATGGATTTGCAAAAGAAGGAAGTCTGGGAACCCTAATCCTCCTTTCTGCTTGCAACAACGTCTATCTCAATGCGGACTCCGAGTTTCAATTAACCTTACCCTCAGCAGAGCCTACTTTTTATGGAGATTTTTTGAAACACTGGGGAGTACAAGTAGAATCCTATGCAAGTGGACCGTTTAAATCCTTTGCTGAAAGTTTTACGCGTTCTAGCTTTTCTAAAGAGGCTCGAAACAATCTTTCCGAACTTGTTCTCGATTTACAAAATAAGATTTTGAATGTGATCACGTTAGATGGTAAATTAGATAAAAAAGCATTTTATTTCCCGATTTTGACGAGTTCGATGCTTGTCCAATCCGGTTTTGCAAAAAGTGAGCTTTCAAAGGATGATTTTTTTGTTTCTCCCGAAAAGTGCCTAAATGAAGGAGATATCAACACATTAAACACCAAACGAGTATTTCGATTCTTTTCACGAAGGTCCCCTATCATTTCCGTCATTCCACTAACAGGAGCTATCAGTTCAGGAGAATATTCAAATACGGAAAGAGAGTTAGGTAAAATTGAAGCATATCCAACAATCGAGCTTATCAAAGAGTTGGGTGAAGACAAAAAGATTGGAGCCATAATTTTGGAGATCAATTCACCCGGAGGTTCGGCATTCCACTCCGAATTGCTCTATAAAGAAATTAAAAAAGTCAGAGAAACAAAACCAGTTTTTGCCTATTTCAAAGATACAGCGGCGAGTGGTGGATATTATATCGGATCAGCCGCAGAAACAATTACGGCTTCACCCGTTTGTATTACGGGCTCAATCGGTGCCGTTATGATCAGAGCAAATTTGAAAAAGTTATATAATAAAGCAAAGATACAAAAAGAATCCATTGGTTTTTATCCTTACAGAGATATCATGTCGGAATATACTCCTCTCTCCAAACCATCCATACAGTATCTTACTTCCGAAATCAAACGTGTCGAATCTCAGTTTTATGAACGAGTAAAATCTGGCCGGAATATGACGGATGCCGATTTAAAGATATTGGGCGGTGGAAAGGTTTACTTACCAAAAATTGAAACAAAAGTCGTCGATCGATTAGGTGGAGTTCTCGATATCATTGATCAATTAAAAGAAAAATTTCCTAAAAAACAATTTTCTTATCACTATGAATTGCCAGAATTTAGTTTGCGTGCATCCATTCCATTTTTAAATCGTTTTACTCAGGCCAGTATTCCAACTTGGGCAAAAAGCGTATTTGCTTTGCATGAAGCGGATCTATTTGGAAAGATTCTTTACTTTTGTCCAATTCGCATCAAGTAATTCGCTTACTAGGACTTGCTTGCCGCTTTATGCAAACGATTGAGTATAGAGTCTTTGTATTTATCTTCTAAGGGTGATTGACAGTAACAAATCTGGATGTGATTTCTATCTGCATCAATAAAGAAGGAGTATAAATTCTGCATATACTCTTCATTTGTAGAAAAACAAATATCCAATCCCTCCCTAGGTGAGAATCCACTTCCGATAAAGGCAGTTCTTTGTAGAATGGGAAGCGAATCCTTGTTTGTTGAGGATTGGGAAAGGAAAGAATTAAAAGTTTTTTGAAAGTCTATCTGATTCAGAATCACAACTTTAGCGATAGGAGAATAATGACGGTATTTCATACCTGGACTTCTAATCTCATTGATTGCATTCGGTTTATTTGTCATCTCTGGTGATTCGGGAATCAGGGAACCATTTGATACATTAACCAGCTGAAAATTTACGTTTGGAAATTTTGACCTCAGATCAGTTTCCGTAATTTTGCCTGGGCGTAAAATTACTTTTGTATTTGTTGTCATATCGATCACAGTTGATTCGATCCCTATTTCTGGCGCGTTTCCTAATAAAATTCCATCGACGATACCATCATAGAAGGAATGAACATCTGATGCTCTCGTAAATGATGGTTTCCCGGAAGGATTTGCGGAAGGTGCCGAAATCGGGACTCCAGATTGTCTAATCAAATCTCTCGCTTCTCTATGTCCTGGTATCCGTACGGCAATGGTATCCAGATCCAATGAAAACAGAGATTCATTTCTTTTTCGGAGTACAAGAGTTAATGGACCCGGTGAGAAAGTCAATAAACACTCTTGCGAAATTTCATCTAGATAACAATACTCACGAATTTGATCGATAGAAAAAAAATGTGCGATCAACGGATTGTCCATCGGTCGGTTTTTGATCGTATAAATTCTTTTGCATGCAGGGAAGTTGGTGCTTGCTGCACCAATTCCAAAGACTGTTTCTGTGGGAAAGACTACAATACCACCATTGGCAATGATACGACCAAGCTCTCTCGTATCACTTGTAATGGTGGTGGTCATTTTAGATTATAATTGTTTGGTTCCTGTTTTCGATTTGATTTTCGAAACTTTGACAGGTTCCACCTCTTCCTCTTTCTTTTTTGGGTTCATCAGTTCCTCCATTTCTTGTGCAGAAACCTTGGCTACCGCTGGAAGTTTACCTTGCACAAGTAAACTTAGATAGTCGTTGATTTCTGGATCGTTGTCTGTGACAAGTTGCCAAAATGAAAATCCACCCAAATCATATTTACGCAGTAGACTCATTTTTTCTTCAAAGGCTTTGCGATTCATATAAAAAGCGACTCGGTCACAACCACCACTGGAATACCATAAAGTAGGATCTTCATAAGCACGCCCTTTATGAATATCGCTGAACTTTGATAAGTTTCTCCAATTCGCTACTTTATTTTCAGCTAGAATAATTTGATTGATATCTGTTGGTTGGTGCTTCTTATGTGCGCCACTTCGAATTCGTATTACATCAGAATGATATACCGCTTTCGCTGAAGCTTTGCAATTGAGTGCCCAGTCATATCCATAAGTCGGTATGGCCATATATAGCTTTGCTGTGGGTACACGTTTTTTCGCATAAGCGATGATATCTTTTAACCAAACGTTTGGTGCTTGGGGACCAGGACCTGGGTTATGATACTTTCTTGGATGTAACTCATAAGCCATAATCTTAACGCGATCTGCATGTTTTGCAAGAAATGCATAGTCATGAGTTGTTGGACCTCGCCAATTTTCTCGGAAATCAAGTTGGATTGGTTTTGCGAGGCCTTTGCAATGCATTTCCTTCTTTTTATCAGAAGGTGTTTTGGGATGTACTGCTACAGAAATCATCTTTCCGTGTTTGTGTATTTCTTTGGCAAGAAGAGCGAAAAATTCTTCAAACTTTTCCTTTTTATCACAACTCATCCCTTCGTAGTCGATATCGATTCCATCGTATCCATAAGTTAATACTTCGTTTACAATGATTTGAATGTGTTTATCACGAATGTCAGTCCGACCACCCATTCCAATATTTTCTTGGATCTTTTCTTTCGGATTTTCCCAACGGAAGATCGTTGGAATGATCTTTACTTTTGGATTTAAGGCACGTAATTCAGCAACTCTCTCCTTTCTTGATGTTTGTGACCATGAAGAGATGAGCTCACCGTTATTTGAAAGGCCGCCGCGCAAGGTATAGATAAATGGATGGATCTCATTGTACAAATGAACCGTTTTTTTCATTGCAGTCCAATCTGTTGACCACGCCGAAGCGCGAAAGGAAACGCGCTCATCTGCTACAAAATCTGCCGGTTTTTCGTCAGAGACTATAGTTGGATTTACATTTTCCGTGTTTGAGACTGGTGAAGTTGAATCCGCATCATTTGAGGTTTCGTCTGGTTTCGGTATTTCCATGGAAGGTGTTTCTGAGGCAACTGCCTCCACTGTTTGTCCAGCTGAAGAAGAAACATTCTTAAGTGAGACGGTATCAGATTCCTTCGCCATTAGATTCATTCCGAGATAAAAGGAAAAAGCGGAGAGGAATACCCAAGAAGCAAAAAGAAACGTATACTTTGAACCGGCAGAAAGAACTCTTTTCGGCTGATTGGATGAATTTTGATCAGGTTGTATTTCGGACATAGATTTGTACTTACTTTAACTATCGTGTATTTAAAAAAAAGAGTAGAGAAGAAAATCAGGATGTTATTTTAATCTTACCATATCCATGTTTTTCTTCGCCACTATCTCTCCTAGCTTAAAATTTCTAACGCACTCTTACTTAAAAGGACACAAATGAAACATTTGAATCAAAAGCCCGTGATCTTATATACAATTCTCCTTAGTCTCTTTTTGACCTTCCTGCTCATGGCAGAACTTACGGGGAGTAAACTATTTACTGTCTTCGGTTTTACGATGACTATGGGAGTGATTCCGTTTCCCATTACCTTCATCATCACAGATTTGTTAAATGAGTATTTCGGTAGAAAGGTGGTTCGTGCCACAACTCTAATTGGTATGGTCATGATTGGTCTTGCTTATGTTCTGATTGTTATCGACATTCAAATTCCTGCTAGTTCAAGTTCTCCTATCGATGATCATTCATTTCACACTGTATTTGCGAATTCTGGGCTAGTGATCATCGGCTCCATCATTGCTTATCTGATTGGTCAATTTATTGACATCCAAGTGTTTCATTTTCTCCGAAAAAAAACACAAGGAAAACACATTTGGCTACGTGCAACAGGTTCCACGATTCTATCTCAATTGATCGACTCGTATGTAGTCATCTTTATTGTTTTGTGGAACACACACTCAGCTAGTTCGATGGCAGCCATATCCAATACAAACTTTTTTTATAAGATGGCGATTGCTATTCTGATCACACCCTTACTCTATGCGGTCCATATCTACATTGACAATTATCTTGGTGCTGATCTAAAAAAAGAAATGATGCAAACCGCCATGGAAGAACCCGGTTTGGAATCTTCAATACAGGTTGGATAACTGAATGGGAAAGCCAAGGAATAGCCAGCTCCGAGACCTATTCGGAAAACCGGTTTTAAATATTGGACACCGAGGAACTCGTGGCCTTGCGCCAGAAAATACGCTCGAGTCTTTTCGGAAAGCATACGAGTCGACACATATCTTTGAATTAGATACAATGCTGTGTGGATCAGGAGAGCTAGTTGTCATTCATGATGAAACCATCGATCGAACCACTAAAGGAAGTGGCAAGGTTTCTGATCTCTCTCTTTCGGAAATCCAGAGTTACGATGCTGGTTCGTTTTTTTCAGCCGAATTTTCCCATGCAAAAGTTCCCACTTTACGAGAAGTATTACTTGGACTGCCCGATGAATGTATCTTCGACATTGAGGTAAAATCCTTTGGCTTTGACAAGGACAGGTGGCAACTCGCAAAGGCTTTATTAATGCTTGTAACAGAATTGAAAGTTCAAGATCGAATCTTTATAACTTCATTCGACCCAAATTTGTTACAAATGGTTAAAAAAGAAAACCCAGATTTACTTCGGGGCCAATTGATCGACGCGACCTGGAACGAAAGAGATTGGGAACTTTCTGAGCCGGATTTAATCTTACCAAATTTTAAGTCGGTTACCAAAACTTTTGTTCGACATCTTGAAGAATTAGACCTGATTTTTATTCCCTATACTGTTAACCAACCAGGAGATTGGGAAAACATCATACAAGCAGGAGCATATGGGATCATTACAGATCGTCCTGACCTTCTCAAAACATTTTTAGAGCCTTAAGTTTAAATCGACATACCACCTGCAAATACAACTTCGATAAATCCGAAGTTTTGTGAAGCGCGATTCGATCCACCACTAGTATATACATTGATCAAATCAATATAACCCCCTTTCGCTCCCAGTTCAATGAAGAAAGAGCGGTTAAAGTCATAACGGTTCGCCACGTATCCTGTCACACCATAACCGGATAAATGGAAGTTATTGTTTTGGCCCTTTCCAAAAACACGAACGTCGCTCCGACAAACAACTGCTCCAGCACCAATTGAAGATACAAGACTCAATCCACTTTGACCATCTTTGGCAGTCCAAAGAGGAACGATCCAACCCAGATCTGCGAATAGTAAATTCAATCCATCTGTGTGTTCATATTTCAGAATATCAGGTGTAAGCGCAATGGTTTGTTCTCCGCCATGATAACCAGCCATCTCGTTTACGTGATTTGGAAATAAATAAAGAAAGATAAGTGCTTCAACCGATGGATCTAACTGACTTTTGGTAATCACCAAAGGATCAATATAGCCTGAATAATTGACCGATTGACCTTGAGTGATCACATATTTCATATGATCTTGTCCAAATGACAAAAATAAGTGATCGGAAAAGTAATAGTTCGCCTTAATATTGTATTGTGGAATTTCAAACTTTGTCGGATTCAAATAGACTTCTGCTTTAAAAGACTCCGGTTTGTCCCTGGCATCTACGCCTTTAAGAGTATAATTATATCCCGGTCCGCGAAAGTTAATGTCACTCTGTGTGTAATAAGACCGATTGTAACCCCAAAGTAAATTCCATCTTCCTTTTCTTTCATGAATTGAGGCTACAGATTCATTCTCCTCAGCATTGAGGGATATGAACGAAGACAAAGCTAAAAAAGAAGAAATTAGAAAGAAGAGTTGGTGTTGCTTCAAAATCAGTTTTGTCCCTGAGGGACGTTGCCAGAAAAGAGCAGGACACGAATAGGGATTTTTTAGGAATATTTTTTTTTTATGATGGCTTATTGATCCCTTGATACAGCCACAAACGATTTCCCCATATATCAAGATACGAACAGTAATTCATAGTGGATGGTAGAGTAACTTCTTTTTGAAACGTTGCAGGTAAACTAATCTTCAAATCATCAACAATCAACGTAAGTGTTCCGGGAGTAACCGGACATTGTTCGGATGGTCTTGAAAAGATAATACGAAGACCATTTGTAAGCAATAACTCAGAATGAGGTTCTGAGCTTGTTGACAAGGATCCACCTAAAAAAGACTGGTAAAGCTTGGCCGCGATCCGCGTATCATCTCCTCCGTGAAGATTGTATGCATAACATTGTAACTCGCTCATCATTTTTTTCTTCCATTCTAAAGAATCAAAGAATCTCCTTTCTGTAAGTATTGTTTCAGCTCATGAAAACAAAAGTTCTGATCATTTTATCTTATCTTATTGTTTGTTTGTTTTATATACAATTGGGTGATAGTGCGATTTACGAAACTCTTTACCATTCCGATAATCTTTTTTTACCACTATTTTCAAACGACCTTAATCAATGGAATTTTTCACATTGGTATCTTCCACCTTCGAATTATCTTTTCCCAGATGCGGTGGCAATGTGTATTTTTTCTTTCATTGTTCCTGATCTTTCCCTGCCCATTGCTTTTGGAATATTGAACCTGATTTTACTGCAACTATCTACCTTTCTTTATCTTAGGATACTTAGGGGGGAACGATTTGCACTTAAGATGAACCTGTTTTCCTTATTGCTTCTTTCTCTACTCGGATCAATATTTTTTTTTGATGGAAGTCGGATCAATCCATTTGTCTATCTAATGACAAGTGGTCATCATATCTCGGTTATTTATATCCTATTTTTCTCTCTCTATTTAATCAAAAAAATAGATCTGATTGAAGTAGATCAAAACGACCAAACTCGGAATTTAAAATATCATTGTATGCGATTCTTGCATTTAGCTACGTTGGTTCTAATTTACGCATCTGATCGATTTGTTATCATTTATTTCAGCACATTCCTCCTTTCTCAATTTAGAAATAGGAAATTTCAAAAATACTTTTTATTCTTCTTATTGGCCGTAATCCTCGGCGAATTTTTTAATTATATGATGAGTCTCTTCTTTCGATCTCCGAGTAGCTTTGAAATATTCTTCAAACATTTGAACAATACAAATATATATCAAATCTTGATTGTTTTAATTCACTATCTTTATGATTTCATAAAATTCTGGTTCTACCAGGTTTCATTTGGGTTTTCAATTGCTTTTTTGATTTGTTTGCTTAGTTTTGTTTTTGGATCAAGATCATTCTCCACACAGGTTCAATTTGTCCATTTATACGGAATCCTTTCATTTTTATTTTTGATTGTAGTAGGACGATTTGTTTATTTGCATCCGTTTCCCATCCGTTATATGGTTGGCTACTTTTATCTCGCTTTCTTTTTTGGTATGCTTTCCATACTCGTTAGGCTTGGGGCACATAAGCTACGTTTGGAACAAATTGCAATATTCAATTTAATTTTTATATCTTTGGTTTTCATTTGTTTCCAGCCAGTCATTCAGGAAAGAACAGCTCTCAATTTGAACTTACGTGCGCAGGTAGTGGCAATGATTCGAATTAAATTTGGAAACAATGCTTTTAAAACGGATTACCATTCAGAAAAAAAAATCCGATTTTATTCTCAGAATCTGGTAAATCCTCATCCCTTCGACCATCATGGAAAACCTTATTTTTGGATTACAGGGGCCTTTCAACCTGCCCCATCAAGGCTTGGGATTTCTGAGGGGGAAATCGTATCTTCTCAAACAAAGCAGAGATTCTGGATACCGAACTCCTTGACAAAGGACTTCTAGGGTATGATCTGGAATGAGATGGAAGATTACGTAAGAATATTTGATACAACACTTAGAGATGGAGAGCAGTGCCCTGGTGCGGCGATGAGCGAAGACGAAAAAGTTGAAATCGCACTCCATCTTGCCAAGATGAATGTCGACATCATCGAAGCTGGATTTCCGGTTTCCTCTCCCGTTCAATTCAATGCCGTCTCCAGAATTGCAAGGGAGGTGGAAGGTCCGATCATCTGCGCTTTAGCTCGGTCCTTACGCCCAGATCTAGAATCGGCTCGTGATGCCCTTCAATCAGCAAAATTCAAACGCATTCATACATTTATTGCATCCTCACCAATCCACATGAAACACAAGTTAGGTAAAACTCCTTCCGAAGTGCTGGTTATGGCAAAAGAAGCCGTTAAAATGGCAAGAAGCTTTGTAGAAGATGTCGAATTTTCACCTGAAGATGCAACTCGATCTGATTGGGAATTTTTACGTGAGCTAGTTGAAGCCGTAATTGAAGAAGGTGCAACAACCATTAATATCCCGGATACTGTTGGTTATACGACACCACAGGAATACTTTGAATTATTTCAATTTTTAAAAACAAAAGTCGCAGGAGCCGATAAGGTGGTTTTTTCTGCCCATTGTCATAACGATCTTGGACTTGCCGTTGCTAATTCGCTTGCCACCGTCCTTGCAGGCGGCAGGCAGATTGAATGCACAGTAAACGGCATTGGAGAGCGAGCGGGTAATACTGCTATGGAAGAAGTAGTCATGGCACTCAGAACTCGCAAAGATAAATTTGGAGTTGAGACAAATATCGATACAACTCTCATCACTCGAGCTTCTTATCTTGTGAAAACGATTACAGGTATGGTCGTTCAACCTAACAAAGCGATTGTCGGAGCAAATGCCTTTGCTCACGAGTCAGGAATCCACCAAGATGGCGTCATCAAAAACAGGCAGACATATGAAATCATGACACCTGAATCTGTTGGACTCAAATCAAATCGTATGGTTTTGGGCAGGCATTCGGGAAGGGCTGGATTTAAAGATCGGATCATTCGACTCGGCTTTGATCCTAAACCGGAAGACTTAGATAATGCCTACCAAAGGTTTTTAGAAATTGCAGATAAAAAAAAGGAAGTGTTTGATGAAGACATTTCAGCTTTGTTTCAATCCGAAACACGCAAAACACAAGTGGATGGAATTTACCAATTGGTTCGTTTTGAACAGTCAACGGGGACAGACAAAACGCCGAAGTCCGTAATCACACTTAAGGTAAAAGAAGAACAAAAGGTTGCAGAAGCCCTAGGAGACGGACCTGTTGATAGCATCTTTAAAGCCATTGATCAGATCACTGGGATTCATCCACTACTTTCTCGACTTGTGATCTCTCCAGTAACGGAAGGGACAGATGCCATGGCAGAAGCCTCAGTCACTATCGAATTGGAAGGGAAACGGGTTGTAGGAAAAGGAAGTTCTACAGATATCATTGAGGCCTGTGCAACTGCTTATATAGACGCCATCAATCGCCTTTAAGATGAAATCTCCAAACAACCGATTTTTAAGAACTGAGCTCGATTCACTTATCCCTTACACTCCAGGGGAACAACCAAATATTGGTGAGGTGGTCATCAAACTCAATACCAATGAAAATCCATATCCCCCATCGCCAAAGATCAAACTAAAAATTGATGAAATCATCGAGAAAGGTTTACTTCGCAAGTATCCAAATTACAACGCACAAAATTTAAGACAAAGTATTGCCAGACAACTGCATCTAAATCCAGAACAAATCTTAGTTACTAATGGTAGTGATGAAGCACTGCGTCTTTTATTCCAAGCAGTCCTTGCACCCAAGGATATCCTGGTCGCTCCAGATCCTACTTATTCATTGTATCCAGTGCTGACCGATTCTTTAATGGCTGACATACAATTTAAAAAGATCCCACTCCTCCAAAATTTACATTTTGATTTTGAAAGTTTAAAAAATCAGCCTGGTAAGTTATTGGCATTTGCACATCCCAATGCGCCAACAGGAATTCTAGAGCCGAAAGAAGACTTACTTGATCTCATTGCAAAATTTAATGGGCTCGTACTCGCCGATGAAGCCTATATTGACTTTGCAGGAAGCAGTGCAAGTTTAGTCAGTGAAATCAAAAATTTTCCCAATCTGCTCGTCTCTCGCACATTTTCAAAGTCTTATTCTTTGGCGGGACTTCGAGTCGGTTTTTTAATTGGCGAAGAAAGTTTGATTCAAATGATCCAAACGCTCAAAGATTCATATAATGTAGGTCTGCTGGAACAGGAGATCGCACTATGTGCTTTTGAAGATATCGGCTATTTCCAAGAAAAAATTGGTCAAGTCATATCAGAAAGGAATCGCCTAACAAATGCACTAAGGGAAATGGATTTCTTTATTCCAGAAAGCTCAGCCAATTTTATTTTTTGTAAGCCAAAATCGGGAATCAGCCCGGAGTGGATCTACCAGTCTTTAAAGGCCAAAAATGTACTAGTTCGGTATTTTTCAAAAGGGATCTCTAAAGATTATGTTAGAATTTCGATTGGTTCGGAATCAGAAAATAATATATTGCTTCAAGAGTTACAAACCATCTTAAAATAAAATACCCGAGACACTGTCTCGGGTATAGTGATAAATTGTCTTAGGATTGAATTTCTATCTTTGTTTTTTTGGGCTCTACTTTCGGCAATGTCAGTTCTAACATACCGTTTTTCATTTTTGCAGAAGCTTGCTCCGCATCAACGGCCTTGCCCAGAGTGAATTTTCTCTCGTAAATCCCTCCACGAAATTCAACTAATCCAGGTTTGCCTAGATTTGAAAAATCTAAATCAAATCTTGCTTCTATTGATAGAACATCTTTTTCTACGTTCAATTGAACAGAAGATTGGTCGACTCCTGGCATCTCTAAAACAAGTTTGAGGTGATCTTTTGATTCAAAGATATTCACATTAGGTGAATAGACTTTTGTTTCCCCTTTCTCGTTCTGAGTTCGGGCAGATTGTTCGTTTACTTTTAACTCGTTTGTTGTGGTATTCATAACGCTCTCCTTATTCGAAATGGATTGATATTTTTTTTGGTTTGTCTTCTTCTCTTCGAGGAAGATGGATATTTAGAACGCCATTTGTGTATTTTGCAGTGACTTGATCCTGGTTCACACGAAATGGAAGTTCGATGGTTCGAGAAAAATCGCCTGAAAAAATCTCACGTCTATGGACTTCAGTCCCTTCTGCAAGCTGTTCTGAAGACTTCCGACCATGAATCGTAAGCAGATGGTCCTTTACAGAAATATCGATCTGATCAGTATCCATTCCGGGAAGTAAGGCAGAAACCAAAACCTCATCTTCCTTAGAAAACACATTCACAGGAGGGAAACTTCGTAGATTTCCAAATTGTGCATCCAAAATCGACTTCGTAATTTCGTCATTGAATCTGTCAAAGTCTCTCCAAAACGGATTCTGACGGTTGGGGTTGTCTAGTATTCGAAATAACATGCTTTCTCTCCTTTTAGCACTCTAGCTGTCTTAATGCCAATATGTTTAGCACTCTAACCTATAGACTGCCATTCGTCAAGAAAAAATATAAAAAAAGTTTCTAAATATGAATTTCCTGGCAACGATTGTGAAAAAAAATGCTCCTTATGACTCCTGAAGATCGTTTGAAAGAGATCGGTTTCACTTTGCCGGCTACCCCCCAACCGGTTGCTCTCTATTTACCTTCCCAACGTGTTGGGAACTTAATTTTTACTTCTGGTCAATTACCGCTGCAGGAAGGGAAACTCTCATACACGGGAAAGGTGGGAGAATCGATTTCGCTTTCGATAGCTCAGAGCCAAGCAAAAATCTGCTGTTTGAATGCATTGGCATCGCTACTTTTACATACGGATAGTTTGGATAAGATCTCAAAGATTGTCAAACTTGGTGTCTATGTCGCATCACACTTTAGCTTTACCGAACAACACTTAGTTGCCAATGGAGCGTCGGAGTTACTGGTTCATACTTTTGGCGAAAAAGGGAAACATGCGAGATTTGCCATTGGAGTAAGTTCTTTACCTTTGGACGCTGTCGTTGAACTTGAGCTTGTTGCAGAAGTGAAGGATTGATGGAATTCCCTTCGATCTATAAATACTTTTATTTTACGTTCAGTGCTGTTCCTGTTATTCTGTTAGGCTGGCTTCAGATAACAAAATCGGCACTCGTTGTCCTATTCCAATATTGGAATCGAAAGGCAATTTATGATAAAGTCTTTTTTCTGTTACTTTTTTTACAATTGATTCTAAGTGGCTTTTCTTGGTTTCAATACGAGGTCACGTTTTATGACTCACCCGAAACAGTTTACATCTCACCGAAGTGGAATTTCTTTTTCATTCTAATCTCACTCTTGAATTTCTTTTTTTTAGGATTCTGGAAAAGTTCTTGGACAAGGATCTGGTTTTTTTCCACTCAAATCATGATGCTAATTATTTTGTTATGGGGTTCGCTGGAACCCGTTCGATATTTTTTTGATTTTATTGATGTCACTGAAATCAAATATAGATATACTTTTTATACATTTGTATTGATCAGTGTATCTACATTCCTAAGTGGATTCCTTACGTTCCAAGACGAAGACAAACGTTTCGACATGCAATAGAAATTGGCCAATCGATTTTTGTCTAATCTTGAACTGGTTCAATTTCAATTTTTGTTTCGCCAGACTCATTTTTCTTAAGAACGACTCTGAATTTTACCTTATTGCCATCTTCGAAGAGAATTCGTTTTGAGAGAGGTTTACCAATTTCTTTTTCAATGATTCTTTGAATAGGTCTTGCTCCCATCTCTTTGTTATAGCCCGTCTCTGCTAAGTATTTTTTTGCCTCTGAGGATAGTTCGATATCTACTGACTTTCCTTTCGCTTTAGATTTTAATTCTTCGAACATTCGATCCACAATTTGTTCTACGATAGGCATAGGCAAAGAGTTGAATTCGATAATGGAAGTCAACCGATTTCTAAATTCAGGAGTGAATGTCCTTTCGATTGCTTTGATGCTCCGGTCATCATATTCATTTGTTTCAAAACCAAGCAGTTGCTTGGCTCTCTCTGTTGCACCAGTGTTCGTGGTCATAATTAGAATCACTTGTCGGAAATCGGCCTTTTTGCCAGTGCTGTCTGTAAGTGTAGCATGATCCATCACTTGTAAGAGAATATTATAAATATCTTCATGAGCTTTTTCAATCTCATCTAATAAAAGCACGCAATGAGGAGTCTTTGATATAGCATCAGTCAGTTGACCACCTTGGTCATAACCAACATAACCTGGAGGAGAACCGATAAGTCGAGATACAGAGTGTTTTTCCATATACTCACTCATATCGAATCTCAAGAAGGTGATTCCCATTTTGTCAGCTAGAGTTTTTGCAACTTCTGTTTTTCCAACACCAGTTGGACCAACAAATAAAAAACTTCCAATAGGTCGACCTTCTTCACCTAACCCAGATCTAGAGTATTGAATCGCATCTACTACTTGTGTAATTGCTTCGTTTTGACCAAAGACAACCGACTGGATCTCATCTTGGAGATGAAACAATTTCTTTTTATCATCAGATTTTACATTTTTAGCCGGAATCTTCGCTATTTTTGAAACGAGTGTTTCGATTTCACTGGTGCTAACGATGCGTTTGGAGTTTTCTTTTCCCTCTTCACGAAGTTTGACAAATGCACCGGCTTCATCCATAAGATCGATGGCTTTATCCGGCAAATGTCTATCAGTAATGTGTAAATTGGAGAGGTCAACTGCTGACTTAAGTGCTTTGGGACTGTATTTTACTCCATGAAAGTCTTCATACTTTGATTTTAGGCCATTTAGTATCTTGAGTGCATCGTCTAGTGATGGTTCTGTCACCTCTACCTTTTGAAATCTTCTAGCGAGTGCGTGGTCTTTTTCAAATATCGCCTTATATTCCTTATACGTTGTCGTTCCGATACACTTAAGTTCACCATTGGCAAGAGCTGGCTTCATTAGATTGGATGCGTCCAAACTTCCACCAGATACTGCTCCGGCTCCGACGATGGTATGAATTTCATCGATAAACACTACTTTATTTGGAAACCCAACCACCTCTGAAAGTATTCCTTTCAGCCTTTCTTCAAATTCACCTCGAAACTTTGTTCCAGCCATCACAAGTCCCATATCTAGCGAATATATTTCAAAATCCAAAAGTGATTTTGGGACAGCTCTTTGTACAATTCTTTGTGCAAGTCCTTCGACGATGGATGTTTTTCCGACGCCTGCTTCCCCAACAAAAATCGGATTGTTCTTCCTACGCCTGCTTAGTATATGTATGGTTCTTTCAATTTCCGAATCCCTTCCAATGCACGGATCCAATTTTTGGTTCCTTGCTTTTTCTGTAAGATTGACACAATATTTTTCCAATGCAGATGAACCAACATCCTCGGCGTTGTGCGCATCTTCCTCTGCAAAGAGAGTTTCCTCTGAAGCTTTTTCCTTTTTCGTACCATGAGAAATAAAACGAAGTACATCCACTCTAGAGATATTCTGCTTTGCCAATAGATAGATGGCATGGCTCTCCTCTTCGCGAAAAAGTGCGACAAGAATGTTCGTTCCTTCTACTTCGCTCTTACCATTATTTTCAACGTGGAAAGCGGCAAACTGGATTACGTACTGTACGCCTACCGTGTATTTGGGTTGGACCTTGACACCGGGAACAGCAATGGCCGCCAATTCATCACCGAAATAGAATTCTAAATCAAATCTGAGTAGTTCTAAATCACATCCCAAATTTAAAAGTACATCCTTCACCTTTTCATTAAAAGTTAAACCATATAACAAATGTTCTAAAGTGATAAATTCATGATGGTATTTTTGAGCCTCTTCTTTGGCTCTTTGGAGAGATGCTTCTAAGTCTTCAGATAATTTCATGATTCACTGTCCTCTTCTTTTGCCAATTGACACTGAAGCGGATGGCCTGCCTCATCAGCGTATTTATGAACTTCGACTACTTTTGTTTGTGCCACATCCAATGAATAAACACCACATACTGCACTACCCGTTGTGTGAGCAGTCCACATGATCTTTCTCGATTCTTCCAATGTTTTTCGAAATACAGTGGCTAATACCCACACTACAAATTCTTGAGGAGTATAATCATCATTGATCAAAATTACCTTATATCTGCTTGGTTTTTTGATTTTTAACTTTTGCTTTTCAAGAAGCAAAACATCTTCATTGGTCTGGTTGGATTTTTTCGTATTTGCCATAAATCGTTACGTATTTCTGAGAGCTTTTAAAGGAGAATGAGAGTTATAAATAGAAATATTTTTCGCTTCATGTTTGATTTCTCGTTCTAGGTATTGGTAGATTGCCTTACTACCAGATTCATTATATATGTGATGTAGACTGTGCATCGGAACTGCCTCGTATCCTCGCAAAAACTTATGTTCCCCTTGCGCTCCAGCCTCTACCCGTTTCATTTTTCTTTCAATAGCAAAATCGATCAATTGGTAGTAACAACATTCAAAATGTAGGTTCGGTATTTGTTCGAGTGCCCCCCAGTACCTTCCAAATAAATAATCTCCTCGGAAAAAATTAAAACTCCCACCCACAGGAGTGCCGTCTTTTTTTGAGGCAAGAACGAGATGGATGCGATGTTTCATCGATTGAAAGATCTGTGAAAAAAATGCAAAATTCAAATAAGGCTGACCCCATTTACGTGAATGTGTATCCGAATAAAATTGATAAAAAATGCGAGCATGTTCGGCTTCAATCCGATCCCCCGTGAGTGTTTGGATATCCAGACCCAATGCCTCTACTTTTTTTCGTTCTTGTCTGATCGTTTTTCGCCTTTCTTTTACAAGACAAGAAAGAAAATCTTCAAAGGTTTCGTATCCTTTGTTCATCCAATGGTATTGGTGAGTAAGTCTCGGTACAAAACCAACATCAATACCCAACCGAACCTCATCTTCTTTACAAAACAAGATATGGGATGAAGAGACATTGAGAGTTTCACCTAACTCAATGTACTTCGTTAAAAGTTGTTTGGTAATAAAATCTTGTTCTTCTTTTGGGAGACTCTGAGAAACGAGCACTCTAGAACCTGTAACAGGTGTAAATGGAACTGCCGCCGTAAACTTTGGATAATAGGGAATCCCGGCGCGGTGAAATGCATTTGCCCATTCAAAATCAAAAATATACTCACCATAACTATCTAACCGGAGATAAAAAGGAAATGCCCCGACTAAGGCTCCGTCCTTCTTATAAGCTAAAATATGTATTTTCCAATCGTCATTCCGACCAATGCAACCTGTGTCTTCAAGCGTTGATAAAAATTCCCATTCTTGAAAGACGGAATCCTCAGGAACGAGTCCATTCCATTCTGAGGGTAAAAAGTCTTGGAATGTAAAATGAAGGTGAATAAAATCAGAAAGAACTTTCATTACGATTCTTAGACTTTTTCTTATGATAGAGATACCCGAAAATTCCAAGACAACATAAAATTAGTATGATGCTAATAATCCGATTGTAAAATGATAGTATAACTAGAATTTGCTTCCAGTTATTTCCCAAACGATAGCCCCCAAATAATAAGGCACCACACCAAATGGAGATCGCAATCGTGTAAAAAAATAGAAACTGAGCAACATGCATTCTTGACATACCTGCCACAATTGCTACAAAAAATCGAATCCCTGCCGAGAAACGAGAGAAAATGATGAGAAGAATTGAGTGTTTTTTAAACCAATTTACGGTTTGTTCAAAAGAATTCTCTGTGTAGTGTTTTCGAATGAATTGATTCTTCGTCAGCCGTAAAAATTGGATCACTTTCTTTCCAAAAAAAAACATACATAGTGCGCCGGCCCAATTCCCTAGAATCGTTGCGATAATAAGAGGTAAAAGCGTTAAGTTGGAATCAGGTTGTCCAGCGAGAAAGCCTGCAAATACTGTAAATGTATCCCCAGGCCATGGTGGAAAAACATTCTCCAAAAAATTCGAAAATCCAAAAAAAATGAGCAAACCGATGGTTGGGAACTCCAGAAGAGCCGAAATCCAATCTTGCAGTTGGGAAACGTTTTCCACACTCTGAATCACATCGTTTTGCCAAGAGATTAGCAACTAAGTTTTTAAAAAATGATTGGAACAATAGTTCCTATGAATTTTGCTTTCCCTATGCTTAGGTATCTTTTCATCTTACTCTCCTTAGTTTTCACTATTCATTGTGGAAACGGAGATTCATTCGCAAAGGAAGCATTTTCTTTCGATAGAATCACGCTTTCGCATTTACCAGATAGAGTTCCGGCTTCCATCCCACGTTCATTTTTGCCTTCCTCTCTTACGTTTATCGACTCCGTTGAGCTTAGATCAGGATTTTCCAATCCGAAGGAATCATACCTGAAACTCGAATCGCCGCTTTCAAAAGAAGAAATTCATAAAACTCTAGAAAATAGAAGTGCTCTGGGTGATTGGAAGCTCATTCAAAAAGAAGAAGTTGGATCACGAACATCTTTTCTCTTTGAAGGATTTATCAAAAAATCACTCTCAGTCATTGTTTATGATCTGGGCGATAAGCGCCTATTAAAGTATTATTTCAAAAAACAAACGTCGTATTAATAATATTTATGCCAAATTGGTTTGAAAACAAAAACGAAACAATAGTCTACCTAATCCTGACTAGTCTTTTCTTGGGCACCTGTTATCTGTTATTTTTCGTGTTTAAGCCTTACCTTTGGGCTTTCTTTTTAGCGATCTTATTTTACATTACCACCCGAAAGATCCATAAAAATTTACGATACATTCTTGGAACCAAGGTCTCTTTTTTGTCTCCTTACATTATGGTTCTTGTTATGCTTGCAGTTGTAGTCGTTCCTTCCTATCTGATTGTTTCTACAATCATACGTGAATCACTTTTTCTTGTGAGTTATATCAGAAATCAACTCTCTGAAGAATCGATAGTTGCCCTTTTACTTAACTCCCCATTTCTTACGGATTTTTTTACAGAAAATGAATTTTTTTGGATCAAATTACCGGGATTATACCGCGAGTACATTGGTATACACATGGATATATTGAATCTTGATTCGATCTATAGTTTATTAAAAAATTCTTCAGGATTTGTTTTGGGTTCATTTGAAGTTCCAGGTGCGATCATTTTTAACGCTTTTTTTACATTTATTTTACTCTTCTTTTTCTATAAAGAAGGTAGTCGGATGGAACGCACGATCTTCAACAATCTGCCGTTCCCAGAAGAAATAGAAACTCGTTTGGGTAGAAGGATAGAAGAAGCTGTAAGAACTGTTATGTTAGGTAATCTTTTTATTTCCTTCCTTCAAGGATTCTTAATTTATATCCTTCTTTTATTTACTTCGGTTCCAAACAAATTTTTGCTCTCAGGTATTGCTACGATATTTTCGCTCATCCCTGTGATTGGAACCTCGGTCATTTGGCTTCCTGTTGGGATCTATTTGGGTCTCGTCATGAATACCTGGCCCATGGGTATCTTTGTAATGATTGGAGGCGCTTCTGCCTATCTGATTCTTGAAAATCTTGTAAAACCCAAAATATTGGATAAAAAGTTAAAAACGCATCCTTTTCTAATCTTTCTTTCACTCATTGGAGGTTTACAAGAGTTTGGTGTCGCTGGGATCATCATTGGCCCCATGGCCTTGACACTCGTAATCATTTTGAAGGACTTTTGGAAGATATTTAGAGAAACTCGATTTAAAGAATCAACTAATGTCTAATCCCCCTATTTCTCTTACGGTTAGCGATGTAAATCGCCTTGTAAAAACTAGTTTGATGGAAGTCGATGGACTTAAAAATATTTGGGTCAAAGGAGAAGTCTCAAATTTTTCGCAGACCTCATCTTCTGGACACATGTATTTTTCTTTAAAGGATAATCTATCAGTAATTAAATGTGCATTCTTTTCCTTCCAAAGCAAAAACTATAAAGGAAGACCCATCAAAAACGGAATGGAATTACGGATCTTCGGATCCATTTCGGTTTATGAACCAGGTGGTTATTATAGCTTTTCAGTTCAAAAAGTGGAAGAACTTGGCGAAGGAGATATCTTACTTCAAATTGAACGACTGAAAGCGACTTTGAGTGAAAAAGGTATTTTCGATCCTATGCGAAAAAAACCTCTACCAAAGTATCCGATTCGATTGGGGATTGCCACATCTCCAAAAGGAGCGGCCGTTGAGGACATCATTCGCATTGCAACGGATCTAAATCCTACAATTCAAATTTTGGTTTCACCATGTCTTGTTCAAGGTGACGAGGCTCCTAAATCCATCCGTCTAGCCATTGAAGCTTTGAATGATCCCAAATGGGAAGTGGATGTAATCATTGCTGGTCGAGGTGGTGGTTCTTTCGAAGATCTTATGGCATTCAATACAGAAGAAGTGACGATGGCCTTCTTTCATTCAAAAGTTCCAATTATTTCGGCTGTAGGACACGAAATCGATCGAGTGCTATCCGATTTGAGTGCGGATGCAACGGCACCTACTCCCACAGCCGCCGCAAAACTTGCAATACCCAATGTGACAGATATCTTAATTCGCATACAGGAAACCGAAGATAGACTCGATCGATCACTTGGTCATCTAACTAAATTTAATCGAGAAAAACTTCATGGCATAACGTCTAGAAGCGTATTTCAAAATCCGATGACTTTACTTGAGACAAGGGTAATCGGGATTGATGAGGTTATGAATCGTTTGTCTTTACTTGGTAAGACGTTGCTTCTTCAAAAACGAAATGATTTCAACAAATCTGAAATACTAAATGATCGAATTATACAACAAATAAATCGAAAACGTCAATTGTTCGAACTTTCTCATAACAGAGTTCAACATTTTTCTCCACTTGGTACGTTATCTCGAGGTTATTCAGTGGTTCGAGATTCAAAGAAACAAGTGATCTCCTCTACTGAGCAGATAGAGTTAAATCAAATGGTCGAACTGATCCTTGGAAAAGGAAGGGTAATGGCCGAAATTAAAGAAAAGATAAAGGAATAGGTAATGACAGAAAAGAAATCAATCTCATTCGAAGACGCCTTACGGGAATTAGAGGACATCGCCGAAAAACTTGAGAAAGGACAATTGTCTTTAGAAGAATCGATCAAAGCATATGAAAAGGGAATGGAACTCAAAAAAATTTGTTCGGATCGTCTGAGTGAGGCGGAAGCAAAAATTGAGTTTCTTGCTAAGGGGCAAAACGGCGAAATCATCAAGTCTACAGTAAAAAAGAAAAAAGAAGATTCCGATAAATCAGCAAACAAACAAGAAGAAGATCTTTTTTAATTAAAGATGGATGGTAAGGGAATCTACATCATATGTTATCTAATTGCAACCATTGCAATTGGTGTATATGCGGCAAAGCGAGTTAAAAACGCAAAAGATTTCATCTTAGCAGGAAGGAGCCTACCTCTTCCGATTTCTACAGCGGCACTTTTTGCCACATGGTTTGGCAGTGAAACGATATTGGGTTCGTCTGTTGAATTTGCAAAGGGTGGAACGTTGGCCGTCATACAAGATCCGTTCGGTGGTGCTCTCTGTTTACTGCTTCTTGGACTCTTTTTTGCAAAAGCATTATATCGCATGCAGATTCTAACATTTGGTGATTTTTATCGCAATCGATACGGTCGACCAATGGAATTTTTAGCAGGAATTTGTCTTATTTTTTCTTACTTTGGTTGGGTAGCCGCACAGTTTGTAGCTTTGGGAATCATGATGCAGGTAATCTTTGGGATTTCGCAAATGTCTGGTATATTCATTGGCGCTGTCATTGTTGTTTTTTATACGTTCTTGGGAGGAATGTGGTCGGTTTCTCTTACGGATTTCCTTCAATCCATATCAATTATTATTGGACTAACGCTCGTACTATTTCAGATCAATCAAATCCAACCAATTGTATGCACTCTACAAGCAACACCGGATGGTTTTTTAAATTTTTTTCCGAAACCTAACTACCAAAGCTGGGTTTTGTACTTTTCGGCTTGGATGGTAGTCGGCTTTGGCTCTTTGCCACAACAAGATATCTTCCAACGAGTCATGTCCGCAAAGTCAGAGACTGTGGCCGTTAGAGCATCATTTTTATCTGCGATCATTTATCTTGGTTTTGCGATGATCCCTTTGATACTTGGTCTGCAAGCCTCTTTTCTTCTTAAAGATTTTGATTTAAGAGGCGAAAATTCCCAACTACTCATTCCTATGTTAGTTTTAAAATTTGCATCTCCAATCGTTCAAGTTTTATTCTTTTCTGCTTTGATCTCTGCGATTTTATCAACTGCATCTGGGGCAATTCTTGCACCGGCTTCGATTCTATCTGAAAATATTCTCAAATACCTATTTAAAAACCCTACAGATCAACAGCTTTTAAGGCTCTCCCGGTATTCTGTTTTGATCATATCCATCATTTCTCTTTTACTTGCAGTCGGAAAACCTTCTATCTATGCCCTTGTTGAAGACTCAGGTGGGATCTCTCTAGTTTCCATTTTTATCCCCATGGTATTTGGACTATGGATACGGAGGACGAGTCAACCTGCCGCATTACTCTCCTTAGTATTTGGTCTTGTCACTTGGATCCTTTTAGAGATCTTTCATGATGATATGACTAGCCATTTTTACGGAACTTTTGCAAGTCTCTTTGGAATAATGATCGGAATTTATCTTTTCCCTAAAGAGAAAGCGCCAAATCCAAAAGCCAACTAAACACGTCTTTCATATCAATTCCCAAAGCATTTGCCTGTTGTGGTATCAAACTAGTACCTGTCATTCCAGGCAATGTGTTAGTTTCCAAAACAAACGGAATCTCATTTCGTATAATAAAATCTGTACGTGAGTATCCAGCACAGCCAAGTGTCTTATGACAGAGAAGCGTATATCGCTTTAATTTTTCCATGATTTCTTGAGAAACTTCGGCGGGAGTTATCTCTTCGCTCCCTCCTTTCGTGTATTTGGCGGTGAAGTCAAAAAAATCAGATTTGGGACGAATTTCCGTGGCGACAAGTGGAAAGGACTCCCATCGTCCATTTACCTTTTTTTCCAAAACTCCAATCGAAACTTCCGTTCCTTTTACAAGTTCTTGGACAAAGACTCGGTCCTCAGTAACAAAAATCTTTTCAATTAACGTTATCGCCTCTTCAGGTGTTTTTGCAGGTCCGGTATTTACACTCGATCCACCTAATGTTGGCTTAATGAAGACTGGGAATGGAATGGGCAATTCTGAAACTGAACGTTTGACATCGTTTTCTCCTTTTTTTAGCTCTAAAAAAGGAGCAACAGGAATTCCAACAGATTGAAATAATTGATTGGAACGCAGTTTGTCCATGGCTAAAGCGGAGGCCATAACTCCTGAACCGGTATACGGTATGCCCTGAACTTCTAAAAATCCTTGGACTGAGCCATCCTCCCCCTGTCCTCCGTGTAAACCAATAAAAATGGCTTTCAACTCCAACAACTGTAACAGATGCTTATCGCTACCGTCTAGAATCGAATTTTGTGATATAAATTCAGATAGAAATTCTAATTCGGTTTTTTCGATTGGGTTTGGAAAAATCGCCTCAACTTGGTTCGGAATCAACCATTGTCCATTTTGCTTGATATAAATGGGAAGCACTTGAAATCTTGCCCTGTCGATGGTATTGTAAATAAAATAAGAAGAGCGTATCGAAATGATATGTTCGGTAGAAACTCCACCAAAAATGAGACCAATCTTTTTTACATTCATGAAATCACTTGATTCCTCCATTCAAACAGTCTATACTGCAACCAAGTGTCAAATGTTTTAAAAAAACGATGTTTTGTAGGGTTTTGTTTTTTAATTTTTGCATTCTCATTGGAAGCAAAATTACCGAATACCTTTACAGAAGACATTCCATCAGACTACTACCAATTTTGGTTTTTGTACGAAGCTGAGAAGCGGGCAAATCAGTCTAGTTTTTACATTCGCCCCTTCTACGGCAATTTTTTTGATAAAACTACTAACTTTAAATCCAAAACCATTCTACCTCCAATCTTTTATAGAGAGGAGACAGACCACTGGTATACATGGACATCACTCTTCTTTTTTACAGGAACTGGATTCAAACACGAAGAAGGTGATGAGGAAGAGGACATTTTCTTTTCCCCAATATTTTTTTGGGGTAAAGGAGACACTCCTAAGGAAAATTATGTAAGCATCTATCCATTCTTCGGAACAATGAAGAATAAGCTATCATATCAAAAAATTAAATATTATGTATTTCCACTATTGCTATTTCCTTTATACTCAGAGTGGGAATACAAAACGTATGAAGCAAAATCAATTTTGTGGCCACTCACTTTAAGAGGGAAATCCGAAACACGAGATGAACTAAGGATTTTTCCATTCTATTCGCATAAAGAGCATATTGGAAAATATAAGCGTTATTCAATTCTTTGGCCATTTTTCCAATGGGGCCAAGATAAAATGGATAAAAAAGAACCCGTTAGTTATGCGATGTTTTTTCCATTTTATCAATACAAATATACAGATTCTGGTAGTATGAAGAGTCGGGCAATACTTTGGTTTCCGATCCTTAATTCTCTTTTTTCATATGGATTTGACAAAAAAACAGGCCATACAAATTACTCTGCCTTATTTGTTTTTTTTCAATACACAACTTCAGTCAAAAATGACGCAGAAAAACTCGTATTCTTTCCGTTTTATGGTTATTCGTATTTTGCAAACAAACAAGCAAGGTTTATAACTCCTTTTTATATCCGGCTATCTCAAAATACAAATCACCTAAAAGCCGACTCAACTTTTCTTTTGCCATTTTTTTCCATTATGAAACAGGAATTTGTGGGAACAGGAAGGACAGATTTATACTGGAAACTTTGGCCGATCATACGATATCATAAAGATAGTGAAGGCAATTTGACTTGGAATACCATTTCATTGATCCCCGTACGCTTCGAAAATATGGAAGATTTGTGGGAACCTATTTTTTCTATCATTGAATATAAAAAACTTGTCAATGGTGAAAAACGATTACATCTTATCACACGACTTTACAGTCAGAGATGGTCTGACAAAGAGATCAATATTCATATACCATTGCTAGTTGAATACAGTAAAAATGAATCTGGATTTAAATATGATTTTTTATACGGTTTTGTTGGATTGGATACAAGAAGTGATAGTACAAAATATAAGCTCTTTTGGTTACTTGAAATATGATCTCATTCTTTAAAAAAAACATCGTACCAACCTTAGATGCGGTTGGTTTTACTGTCTTATTATTAATCAGGACTTTTGGAAAATCTCACCATGTTTTCTTTAAACGCAAAGAAATTTTGGAACAAATGTTTATTGCCGGAGTCGGCTCGCTTTTTGTTGTGAGTGTCGTTTCTATTTTTACGGGAATGATCATGGGATTA
Organism: Leptospira sp.; assembly: GCA_027531445.1. Lineage (GTDB taxonomy): Bacteria > Spirochaetota > Leptospiria > Leptospirales > Leptospiraceae > Leptospira_A. The sequence goes on along the minus strand of JAPZRK010000071.1, from coordinate 13,703 downwards.
AATACAGGGCTCGGACTTCGTGATTTTGGAGCAGAGGGTCAAATTGGACTTTTACTTACAATTACCCTAACGCGTGAAATGAGTCCTTTTATGACTTCGCTCATTCTTGCTGCCTCAGTTGGTTCAGCTATGGCGGCTGAAATTGGAACGATGAAGGTATCAGAAGAAATCGATGCATTGGAAGTGATGTCCATTGACCCCGTTCGTTATCTTGTAATGCCTAGAATCTTCGGCTTTTCCGTGATGGTTCCAGTGCTTTGTATCTATTCTTCTACATTGGGTATCTTAGGCGGTGCGGTGATTGGACACTTCCAGTTGGGTATCGATATGATATCTTACTTTCAAGATGTTTTTTATCGCATATCCTCTATTCCCGGATTAAAGGATTTGTATGTTGGAATCCTTAAAGGATATGTATTCGGGCTGATCATCTCTACTGTATCTTGTAGTCAAGGCTTACGGACATCAGGTGGCGCGATTGGTGTTGGTCAAACCACGAGGAAAGCAGTAGTGACTTCTTTTTTGATGGTGATCTTTTCTGGTTATGTGATCACAGCAGTTTTTTACAAGTGAGGCAATATGGACAACATTGTGATTGAAATGAAAAATGTGCATAAGGCTTTTGGAGATCGTAAAATTCTCAGAGGAATGAATCTTAAAGTAAAAAAAGGAGAAACGATGGTGATTCTCGGTCCATCTGGAACGGGAAAATCTGTTAGCCTAAAACATATTACAGGATTATTAGATCCTGATTCAGGTGATTGTTTTATATTAGGTGAATCCATTTCATTTGCAAACGACAAACAAAAAGAGAAACTTAGATCAAAGTTAGGAGTTTTATTCCAATCTGGTGCACTCATCAATTGGTTGACCGTCTATGAAAACGTAGCCTTGCCACTTCGTGAACATAAAATTGCGACAGGTGCGGAATTAGATCGCATCGTCATGGAAAAGCTAAAATGGCTGGATCTGATTCTTGCAAAAGATACAATGCCGAGTAACATTTCTGGTGGTATGAAAAAACGGGTCGGACTTGCTAGAGCACTTACATCCCAACCAGAGATCGTCATGTATGATGAGCCTACATCGGGTTTGGATCCTGTAATGTCCAATGTCATCAACGACCTCGTGATTCGTATGCAAAAAGAACTGGGTTTGACGAGCATTGTCGTCACACATGATATGAGTTCCGCCTATCGCATTGCAGATCGAATTAGTTTTTTATATGAAGGACAAGTCCTTTTTTGTGGAACTCCGACCGAAATCCAAAATTCACCTGATCCAATCATCCAACAGTTCATTCATGGTCACACCGAAGGTCCAATGATATTGGATCATTCGGAATTAAAACTAACAAAATCACATTGACTTCCGACTTCTTTTAAGCCGATATACAGGAAAGATGTTATCCTTTGGTCGAACTTTCATCGTTGGAATCTTATTTCTTTTCGCTATTTTGGCGGTTGGATACTTCACAATTGTTACTGAAGGTGGTCCATTTCAAAAAGAAGGTTTCAAATTAAGCGTCTATTTTCCCGATGCGGAGGGCATCAAAGTCGGAGGAAAGGTCACCATTCACGGTGTCCCTTACGGCTATGTCTCCAAAATTAAGCTGGTTCAGATCAACGAGTCTGGAGAAATCCTTCCTGATGGGACTCCAGGAATTGGAACCAAGGTCGAACTCATCCTCCTGTTAAAAGGCCCGGTCAATCTTTACGACAACTATCAGATTGTGATCAAAAATGAAAGTTTACTTTCGGGAAGGGTAGTTTCCCTAGATCCTGGCTCAAAGTTCCCTATTGATCCTTCTACGAAACAATTCCAAATGGAAGGTGATGTCCATGTTCCCATCATTCTTTCACCACGGGGTGGCAAAATGATTCCCATCCAAGGAAAGGTAACTCAGGATCCGTTGGTTTCTTTATCCGAATTGATTGCCGAAAACAGAGCCGACATTCGCAAAGCCATACAGAACGTGGCAGACATTACTGGCAAAATTAATAATGGCAAAGGTACATTAGGTAAGTTGATCAACGAAAGTGATGTCCATTCCTCAGTAAATACCACATTGGGAGATGCTCAAGTGGTTCTAAAGGAAATCAGAGAAGGTTTAGAAGATACTCGGGAACAAGCACCTGTTACGAGTTTTATCCGATCTGCACTTTCCGCATTTTAGGTTGTTGCATCGAAGAGACACTGTTGTAAAAATGATACACTTTTTCAAAATTTCCCACCATTTTGTCTCTTTACCCCACCCTCCGAGGTCCCTCCAAGAGACCTCCCGGCGCGATTTAACCCAGTTGGTAACAAAATTACCAAAATTCTTAAATATCTCACTTTTTTTCAATATTGGCATGAAGCTTGCACTATTTGTATCAGAAGCGGCGTCGCTTCTATATGAGAAAAGATTATGAAAGCAATACATAGAAAGACGATCAAGAATTCACTCACTCTAAAGGGAATTGGACTCCATTCGGGCAAGACCGTCACACTTAGCCTCCATCCAGCAGAAGCTGGCACTGGATTGGTATTTTTTCTCTACCGTGCAGGTAGCAAAATTCGTATCCCTATCTCCCTAGACCATGTCGTTGATACAAGCAATGCAACAACCATTGGCGATGGCGGTTCCAATCGCATACAAACAATTGAACACATGCTCGCAGCAATTTATACGCTAGGCATTACAGATTGTATCCTAGAGATCGATTCGGTCGAAGTTCCAATTATGGATGGATCTGCAGGTCCGTTTCTCGAAGGCATACGCAGCGTTGGAATCCAAGAATTGAAAGAAACCATTGAACCAATTCTGATTTCACACCCAATGTGGGTCGTGGATGGTGATAAATACCTAGTAATGCTCCCTTCTGATGAACTCAAAGTAACCTACAACATCGATTTCAATCACCCTCTTTTAAAAGGACAGTCATACACTACAAAACTAGACGAATCCATTTTAACGAACGATATTCTCCCAGCTAGAACCTTTGGTTTTTTGAAGGACGTGGAAGCCTTGCAAGCACGTGGTCTTGCTCTCGGTGGTTCACTCGACAACGCTGTCGTTCTCACCGACGACGGCTATCTAAACGAAAGTCTTCGTTATGAGAATGAGTGTGTCCGTCATAAAATTTTGGATTTGGTGGGAGACCTTGCGGTGATGGGGAGACCATTCTTTGGTCATTTGATTGCCTCCAAAGCGGGTCATGCACTCGATATCTCGCTTGCAAAGTGCATTATGAGCAAAGTGACGGGAGACGAATTGACATCCTACAAGAGTAAACGGATCCCTATGTTTGCAAAAAAAGAAGCCACTTCCTAATCCAAGTTTTTTTTACTTTTCAAACGCATTCCTATCAAAAACACTCTGAGTAGTGTCAGTGATAGAAGAGAAGGTCATATTTAAAGGAATTTCCGCCTATCCTGGTATTGTTTACGGGAGGGTTTACCGTTGGAAACCTTCCAAAAAAAAGCGGGAAATGCGGACTGGACTCAACCCGCATGAAATTAGGGAAGAATTAGACCTTTTTAAATCGAGTCTTCTCAAAACCGAAAAAGACTTAGCCGCAATTGTTCAATCCTGTAAGAATGATCCGAACCAAAAAGAACTGACCGAGATCATCGAGTCTCAAATTGTTTTTTTGAATGATCCAATTTTCCGAGCAAAAGTAGTAGAACGCATCCAACTCAGCTTTGAAAGCGCAAACTTAGCCCTCGAAACCGCTGTGAGTTCTCTATTTGATGACTTCCAATCAATAGAAGATCCTTACTTCCGCGACCGCGCAGACCATCTGTTAGATATTGGAAAGCGGCTAGATCAGAATTTCTCCGACGAACAAGAAACAAACCCCAACGAAGACCTCCCAGAAAACATCATCCTGATCGCTAAAGAAATTACTCCTTCCGAAATGATCACCTTGGACAAAACCAAAATCATAGGGATCGCTACGGATTATGGCGGTAAGACGGGACATATGGCAATCATTGCCCGTAACTTTGGGATACCAACAATTGTTGGACTAAAGAATATCACATCGTATGTGGATGATGACGACTTTATCTTTTTGGATGCAACCAAAGGACTGATCAATCGCTCTCCCAAATTGGATGAGATTAAACTCTATGGTATCCAGTGTGAATTTAAACCAGCAGAAATTGAAGAATCAGGTCATCGCTTACTCACAAAGGACGGCACACCTTTTTGTATCAAAGTTAACATTGATTCATTGGAAGAAGTTCAGAGTGCCAATGAGAAGGGAGCAGATGGGATAGGTCTCGTTCGGACTGAAATTCTATTCATTCAATACAAAGATCACAAACCTACTGAAGAAGATCAGTTTGCTGTTTATAAACAAATCCTTCTCACAATGAAAGATAAACCTGTCACATTTAGAGTATGGGATATCGGAGCCGACAAAATGGAAAATGGATACGAAGAAGCAAATCCATTTTTGGGTAACAGAGGTATACGCTACCTACTTCGCCATCCACATTTTTTCAAGGAACAGATTCGTGCACTCATTCGTGCAAGTGAATTTGGGACAATGCAAGTTATGTTACCTATGATTACGACGCTCGCGGAAGTTACACAAACAAAGGTATTATGGAAGGAATGCCTTAATGAGTTAGCTGAGGATGGAACGATTATCAATAAGACCATTCCATTAGGAATAATGGTTGAGACACCTGCATGTGCATTGAACTTACCATTTATTGGCAATCATGTCGATTTTTACAGTGTGGGAACAAATGATCTACTTCAGTATTTATTGGCAGTGGAACGAAATAACCATACGGTGAATGATCTATATAATCCTTGGCAGGTAGTTTTCCTTCTTTTACTTCGCAACATCGCAGAGATTGCAAAATCACAGAAAAAGACTGTTTCCATTTGTGGCGAGATTGGGAGTGATCCTTCCTTTACAAGTGTCTTGCTTGGGCTTGGGTATAGAGATATCTCCTGTGCTTTACCACTTTTGAAATCAGTCAGAAATAAGATTCGTGAATCATCGGTATGGAAATCAAAACTATTAGCGGACCAAGTGATCGATCTTGCCGCCGTTGAAAAATTTTCTGAAATAGAAATTTTGGTCAATCAAACTATGGGTTGAGTGGAACGAAACCAGCTCCTTAATCTCAACCAGATCAGAAACAGAACAAACGCACCAATCCATGATGTCATAACAAAAAACCAGAAAAAGTCAGCCAAGTTTTCAAAGGAACTAAAGTAACCCGAAAGAAAACCAGCGAAATAATGACCTAATGCATTTGACAGAAACCAAACACCCATAAGCAATCCTGCAAATCGTATAGGAGCTCGACCACTAACAAAAGATAGACCGACTGGTGATAGAAATAATTCACTCAATGTATTCAAAAAATAAGCAGCAAACAAAAACCATATACTAACGAGCCCTATGGAAACCGTCTGATATGAGGCATAAACCATTACTAAAAATCCAAAACCTAGGATGATCAGGCTTAGGACAAATTTTAATATTGGATCTGGATTTTTTGTTCCCAATTTTTGCCAAAGAACAGAAATAATTGGACTCAAAAGAAGTATAAAAAACGGATTGATCGATTGCAATATGGAGGCTGGAACATTCCAATCTCCAAGTGTCCGATCGGTAAACCTGTCAGCAAACAAATTCATAGACGAACCCATTTGTTCAAACGCCATCCAAAAAATAATACTAAAGAGTGCGAGTAGTAGGATCAAAAACACATTTTTTTTGGAATTGGCTTCATCAGTCGGCAATCTAAGATTCCTTTCTGCAGATGATTCCCATAATTCATTTGGGAACGACCGAGTTCCGATATAAAAAACCAAAAGTCCGATCGCCATTCCGACGCCTGCTGCACCAAAGCCGTAATGCCAGTTCACCCTTTCGCCTAAACTCCCACAGATGATCGGCCCAATTAGTCCTCCCAAATTGATTCCCATATAAAATATCGTATAACCGCTGTCACGTAAATTGGGTTGATTTTCATACAATCTTCCAACGAGAGTGGACATATTGGGTTTAAAAAAACCGTTTCCCAAAATTAAAAGTGCAAGACCCAGATAAAATGTTGATAAGCCAGGAATTGCCAAAGATAAGTGGCCACTTAACATAAGTATTGAACCTAAATAAATCGATCGTTTATAGCCAAAATATCTATCTGCGATATATCCACCGAGAATTGGTGTCAAGTAAACAAGGCTCGTGTAAAGCCCATACACCTGCCCTGCACTTTCATCTGAGAACTTTAGTTCTTTTACAAGATACAGTACGAGGAGAGCCCGCATTCCATAAAAGCTGAGCCTTTCCCACATTTCCGTAAGAAAGAGAGGTCTTAGGCCCTTGGGGTGTGCATCCATCATTTCGTGCGACTTTTCCATTCTACTTCTTTGTTTTTATCTAAAAAATTAGCATATCGTGCGGCTGTGAATAAATAATCTGAAAGACGATTGAGATAAATTCGGATCGGTTCAGACACATTGCCCCCCAATGTCGTGTATTTCAACACATCCCTCTCCAATCTTCTGCAAACTGTTCTCGCCAAGTGAAGTGCAGAACTGAGCGAAGACCCACCAGGTAGTATGAAACTCTTTAAAGGAGGAAGCGATTCTGTTAAGCGATCAATTTCGACCTCCAAATCTTGGATGTCTGCCTCAGCAATGATCGATTCAGGTTCAACCTTATTTTTGGAATCCTTTGGGATATAGCCTGCAAGTTCGGATCCAATTTCAAAAAGTAGATTTTGTATTTGTCCGAGAAATGAAACAAAGCGGTCATCGTTTCGCGCTGTGAAAGAGATCGCCAGTCCCAAAACTGAATTCAGTTCATCACAGGTTCCATATAACTCTACCCTGCCATCCGTCTTTGGAACCACAGCTCCCGAAGCTAAGTAAGTTTGGCCTTGATCGCCCATTTTTGTGTAGATTTTCAAAAATATACCTTTATTTCGCAAAATTTCTTTACATGCACAGATTCCAAATGATAGATTCAAACGGAAAGGCAAAATTCAAATGGGATCATAGGAAAGGCAACTCCTACCCCATCCTCAAAAGGAACTCCAGAGGTAGCGCTGGATTTTGTTTTTTTCCGTTTGTAGGGAAACAGACGGGTCATGTACACACAGGAGGGTGTGACTATGATTATCAATCACAACGTGAGTGCTCTCATAGCGAAACGAGCGCTCCATAACACTGGCAGAGACATGGACAAATCCATGGAGCGTCTTTCTACGGGTTTAAGGTTAAACCGACCTGGCGATGATGCTCCTGGTTTTGCAATGTCGGAACGTCTTCGAAGTCAAATTAGTGGCCTAAGCCAAGCTGAGAGAAATGGACAGAATGGAATGTCCTTTCTTCAAGTTACGGAAGGTTCACTTGAACAAGTCAATACCATTCTCCAAAGATTGCGAGAACTATCAGTTCAATCAGCTAACGGCATTTATTCGAATGAAGATCGTAGCTTGATTCAACTGGAGGTATCTCAACTTGTGGAAGAAGTAGATAGAATCGGGAAAAATGCAGAGTTCAATCGCATCTATCCGTTAGATGGTAGATTCTCTTATGCTGGTAAGTCTCCAATGACCGTCCAGATAGGAGGGAATACTGGAGAAAAGGTTGATATCTTTATCAACACAATGAATGGAGCTTCCTTAAAGCTAAAGACGGGTGCGGAGAGATTTTCTCTTTCTACACCTGACAAAGCTACTGGATCGCTGAAAGTATTGGATGATGCGATCACAAAAGTGAATCGTATGCGTTCCGACTTGGGCGCCTACTACAACAGATTGGACTTAACAATGAGATCACTTAGTAACAACTATGTAAATCTTGTTTCGTCAGAATCGCAAGTAAGAGACGCTGATATGGCGTTGGAAATGGTTGAATACTCAAAAAACCAAATCCTTACCAAATCTGGTGTGGCGATGCTTGCACAAGCCAATGTTAGGCCTGAATCAGTCGTCAAACTACTGACAGATCGATACTAACAGAGAGGGGGGTTTCCCCCTCTTTTTTGAATTGATATTGCGATTTTGATCGCCCTTACTATCTTTACCAAAACAGAAATTTTTAGGAGTATATTCGTGAAACAAATCACTGCAGGGTTCGTAACTCTTTCCCTTTTTTCCTCACTCGCTTGCGGCCTTTCCGAAAACACCAAGCGAATGATCGCTAGTGTATCTATTGGTTGTGCGGCAGGTCTAGCGCTCGGTGCGGTTTATGACGAAGCTGCGCGCAAAAAAGATTCAAAAAATAAAAGCAACGACTTTCAAAGACAAATCAAAGAATCACTCACTCGCGAAAAGAAAAAGCCACAAAACAAAGGTAAGATCGTAGGATTGGGTGCCGGTTGTTTGGCGGGTGTTGGTGCTGGATTCTACTTGAACACTATGTATGACAACATGAAAGAAGAAATGGCAGCTCAAGGCATCAAACTTGAAAAAGGTGGTGTGATCAATGCAAATGGTGAACCAGAAAAGCTCATAGCGACTATGGACGGTGGTTTGGCATTTGAAGATGGTCAGGCAGAACTAAAAGGTAAAGGCAAAGAAAATATAGACAAACTGGCAGAAGCACTTGCGGCTTATCCAGAAACTAAAATCAATATCGGTGGCCACGCAAATCGAACCGGAGCGGAAGATGTAAATGTTAAACTTTCGCAAAGCCGTGCCAATACAGCAAAAACTGCGATCTTGGATAACGGAGTGGAAGCAAAACGGATTAGTGAAGTGAAAGGTTTTGGATCAACAAAACCAGCGATAGTGAATGGAAAGGAGCTGAAACCTGAAGATGGCGCAAACCGCCGTGTAGAAGTGGAAATCCTCCCAGCAGGATAATCCAAACATCCCTCTCTTATGTTGCCAGATTTCTTAGGAAGTCTGGCAACATTACAGAAAGGAAATGGAATTTATTACATACCTAGTCCTGGAAATCCACCCATCGCCTGCATTTGTTTTGCGGCACCTGCTTGAGCTTCTTGCAATGCTTTTCCATAAGCTTCTTGGATTGATTTTTCAAGTAATGCCTTATCTTTCTTTTCAACCAACTCATCTTCAATTTGAATGGATTTCATTTGAAACTTTCCATCTAAAGTAATTGAAAGGAGTTTATTTTTGGAAATTCCAACAAAATTTAAGCCCGAGAGCTCCTTTTCCATTGTTTTCACTTGAGAACGCATCTTTTTCATCTGCTTCAACATTTCAAATTTGTTGCCACCGGCTCCACCGAACATAATTACCCCTAAATCACAAAAATATCTTTCATTTTAGACAAAGCATCTCATCTGGCAACCTGAAAATCGACCTTGGTTCAACTGCTGAATTCTCTCTGTCGATAATGAAAGTATGATTCATCCTGACTCACCATGGAAACGTATTTGGGATCTTGTCATATTTGGTGCGATTACATACTTTGCCATCGAAGTCCCTCTTAGAATCGTACTTCACTATAAAATCGATGCTCAAGTTGCTGTTTACGAGCGAATGATTCAACTATTATTTTTGGTCGATATTGTACTTAACTTCCGTACGGGCTACATGCAAGAAAGAGTATTGATCGCGGATCGGAAAAAAGTGCGCAACAAATACCTACGTACATGGTTTTTGATCGATTTTTTATCTGCCTTTCCTTTTGATCTATTTGGCGGAATCTTTTATCAATACTTTGGTCTAACAGATACCTTACGGATACTACGCCTTTTACGTGCTATCAAAGTATTTGAACTTTTTCGTTCTCTCACCCTCCTTGCCATGGGTGGAAATGAAAGACACCAATATAAAGTTTTGGAAGTTATCAATCCAGCTACATTTCGTCTTGGATTCTTTATCTATTGGACTGCACTTTTTGCTCACTGGGTTGCTTGTGGATGGATCAAACTGAATCCAAAATTTTTATCAGATGCAGACATGACGACCAGATACATTCGTTCATTGTATTGGTCTGTAACAACATTAACAACGATAGGTTACGGAGACATTACTCCTACAACAAACGAGCAAACAGTTTATACAATGTTTGTGATGATATTAGGAGTCGGTATCTATGGTTATGTGATCGGTAATATTTCAAGTATACTTTCAAATGTAGATATTGCTCGGATCAAATTCCAAGATAAATTGGATACCATCAATTCTTTTTTGAAATATAAAAAGATACCGCATGAATTGGCGAATCGAATCCGCGGGTATTATATCAACCTTTGGGAATTCCGACATGGGATTGATGAAAAAAATATTTGGGATGAACTTCCGACGGCGATAAAGATTGATGTTTCATTGTTTCTTCATGAAAAACTTATATCTGTTGTTCCATTCTTTCGAAATGCTTCAGAAGATTTGAAACGGGAAGTAGTTCAAGAACTCAAACCGATGGCATTCATGAAAGGGGATCTGATCTTCCGCGAGGGTGATGTACCCCATCATATGTTTTTTATTGCGAAAGGAAATGTAGACATTATCAATGAACGTAGCGGTGAAAAAATTGCGACATTAAATGCAGGGAGCTTCTTTGGTGAAATGGCTTTGTTTGATGATAGTTTAAGAAGTGCATCAGTCAAAGCTGCATCTTTTTGTGACCTTTATACTTTGGAAAAAGAAAGCTTTGAAAAGGTTTTAAAGCACCATCCTGACTTTGCAAAAACGGTAAGAGATCTGGCGACCAAGAGAAAAAAAGAAAGAAAACGATTCAAAAAATAAACTAAATCCTCGGCATCTGATTTTCAGGGTCAACGAGGCGAATCACTTCATCAGCTAACAAATCGAAAGCGTGCCAAGGATTTGATTCTTTTTTCAAAAATTCGTGTTTTTCGGTTTTCGTTTTTATCGATTCCGATTTGGGTATTTCATTCAAGGTGGGAATCTCTTCGATTGATTTTAACCGCTCTAAGATATCCCGATGTTTTTTCGAAGTACCAAACAAACAAGGTAAAAATGCTGTTAACTTTTTTGCAGAAAATAAGTTTTCGGTGTCTGTAATTTCATCAAGGAGAAGGTTTACCGCACGGATTGCCCACTTACTTGGGGTAACTGGTATCACAACGATATTTGCAGAATACAATGCGCTAGTTAATTCATACTTTGCCGATCCAGGTGTATCAATCACGACATAGGCATATTTGTGCCTCAAAGAATCAAGGCCCTCTTTTAACTGGTGAGATAAATAGACTGGGTCTTTCACATACCGAATCAGTTTTGATAGCGTTAGAGTCGCGGGAATGATATCTATCCTTTCCCTTGCTATCACTGTTTCTTCTATTTTTGAGCGCCCGAGAAGAAGTGTCATGATATTATGTGTTTCGAGCTGTTCTAGAGAAAGGTCAGGTAGGAAAAAGTCAGTTAGATCTGCTTGCATATCCATATCTATCACCAGTGTCTTTCCTCTCCGAGAAAGTGCCTCTGCAAGGTGTATCGCCGTAGTTGATTTAGCACTACCCCCTTTGATATTGGAAACTGTGATGACCTTCATATGAACTCAATCTAAAATAATTAGTAGAAACTCCAAGGAATTTTTTTTAGAAATTTCCTTGGATTGCATCAAGCAATAGAAAATGATTGTCTTACATTATGGCTTATCCAATCAAATTTAGAGTTTGGGACAAAACTGCAAAAGAATTTACCCTAAAAGGGTTTTCGCTTACCCTCGATGGCAAGCTACTCCGATTCGGCCAGCCGATTCAAAATGAGGATAACTTTGTAATTCATGCATTTACGGGAATGTTGGACAAATACGACAAAGAGTTATATGAAGAAGATGTCATCGAACATACGATTGCAAAGGGAGGAAACCTCTCTCAAGAAATAGGTGTCATCAGATACAATAAAGATCACGGTGCTTTTTATTTAGAGAATGGAGTCCCTCTCCTACAATTATTTTCACTTCGTAAGGTTGGAAATCCATATGAAAATCCGATCCTCTTTGACTTATACATAAAAAACAAGTCTTGACGCTTGTATCGAAATCATCTTCTAAAGATCCTATTTCTAATTCTTTTCCTTCTCCCATGGAAAAGAATTTTTGCACTGAACTTAGAAGAAGTATGGAATCTCCTTCAAAGTTCAAAAGAAAGATACCAACTTCAAGACAAATCTCCTGAGACGAATCTGTTTCGATTTGGATTTGAAGCTCCTCAAACATTTACAAAGGAGGCAGTCAGTCATGAAGTCTTCCAATTCTGTCACAAATACCTAGAAAAATTCCATCCACAGTACAAAACTACAAAATATAGAGACCAGATTCGACTTCAAGTCGCTGAATTTTACGGCGATCAAATCTTTCAAAATCTTTTTGGTAGGTCAACTATAACATGTCATTCGAATAAATCACCTGAGCTTGGTTATATCCGAATCGACTTTTATTCTAATAGGGAGTATTTTTTACCCTTTAAATGGGATCACATCAATAAAGAAGGCTACTTACACCTTAGTGAAGAAGATGAATCCAAAAATGGTCGAAAAGAGTCCTTCACTTTATATTCTGCTCCAAATTGTATCAAAGAAGTCATGAAAGATCGGAATGGTTTTGGTGGCATTGATGAGTGGTGGTCATATGAAAAGTGTAATCTTTCTAAAATTGAATATGATGAAAATGAAAATGGCTACAAGGAGAGAATCTGTTATTATGAAAATGGAAAACAGTCCTATTGCCAGGGCATTGGAGAAAAAGAGGAAAAGGATGCCCGCATCGCACTAATGTTGGGCGATAATGAGACCGCCCTAATCTTATTCAAAAAGGCACACACCGAAATCAAAAAAGAATTTTCTCAAAATTCATTTAAGTCCTGTTTGCTCTTAAAAGAAATCGTTGCACTGGATTTTCAAAAGCAGGATTATAATTCTTTCAGAACTCATTTGGACGAATTCTTAGGTATCGCCCAATGTGAAAAATCATCCTTAGAAATTCTGATCTACAAAGGTTATTACCAACTCTATTTATCCAAAGAATACAAATTGGCAAAAATAACATATCGTAAAGCGGCAATTGAGTATTTCAAAATGAACGGAGAAGAAAACCCCGAATTAGTACTAAATTTATCACTTGCAGAATACCTCGACAAAGATCCGCTCGCTTGCCTTTCCACGTTGGATCGATTGAGGGAGAGACGTTTGGAATATAGCGCACGATTTTTCTTTTTTTATTACCGTGCTTCTTGTAACCAATTGATTTCAAAACACGACATTTCCATCGAAGATTTAAAAAAAGCACTTATAAAATCTAGAGATGACGCTTATCATCCGTTGATACACTTTAAAATTGCCACTGCATATTATAATTTGGATCGAAAGGAGGAAGGAACTGCCTACCTAATCACTGCTCTTAAAAAGGATATTAGTTTAACGGGACAAATCTTAACGGACCCACTTTTTACAGAGTTTTTGGAAAGTAATGTTGGGAAATCCTTTCTATCAAAATATTACTTGAATCAAAAACAAAAGTAAGAAAGTCTCATAAAGAAATAATGGAGAAAAGTCTGGAATGAAAAACTTTACTACGCTGAACGATGTATTTTATTATGCAAAGCAGCAATTTGCCTCAAAAGAACTCTTTTTTGCAAAGGATAGCAATAAACAGTTTATTGGCACATCGTTTGGAACCGTATTTAAAAATGCTGAAAATGTCGGATTGGCTTTATTGCAATTCGGTTTAAAACCAGGTGATCGTGTTGGCCTAATGGCCGATAACCGAACAGAATGGGCAATTGCTGATATGGCGG
>JAPZRK010000119.1 GCA_027531445.1 Leptospira sp. | reverse complement strand
GTAGGTGGACATTTTGTACCAATCGGATCAAATGGATTTTTTTCTAAAGGTTGTTCTCAGGCAAGATTTGACCAACAACCGGTAGAAGCACAAGTTATGATTTCTGTTTATTTGGAAGCCTATAGAGTTACGAATGATAGCTCCTGGAAAACAAAGGCAATCCAAACCTTCGAGTGGTTTTTGGGAAGGAATGATTTAAATACTTCACTCTACGATCCAACAACTGGAGGTTGCCGAGATGGACTTCACTCCGATCGTATCAACGAAAACCAAGGTGCAGAATCAACCTTGGCATTTTTGCAAAGTCTTTTAGAAATTAGAACGATCGATCAAAATGACAGTGAAAGAATAAAATTATGAAAAGAAAATATACAGAAATCTTTAAAAGGCATACTTTAAATCCAATATTAACAGCGGATATGTGGCCTTATCCGATCCACTCCGTCTTTAACGCGGGAGCGACTCTACTGCCCAATGGAAACACTCTTTTATTATGTAGAGTGGAAGAAAGAACTGGCAAATCTCATTTTTGCAAAGCGATTTCAGAAAATGGAATTGACTCTTGGGTTATTGATTCAAAACCTACTCTACTTCCCGATCCCAAAATTTTTCCAGAAGAAATCTGGGGAATCGAAGATCCAAGGATTACCTTTGTTCCAGAGTTAAAGCAATACATCATCGCCTACACCGCATATAGTCGAGAAGGTCCAGGCGTTGCGCTGATGAAGACAGAAGATTTTGTTGTTTTTGATCGACTCGGGCTCGTCAAACAACCAGACGACAAAGATTCAGCTTTATTTCCAAGAAAAATCAATGGGAAATGGGCTCTCATCCACCGCCCAATTGGTAGTGACGGCTCTCATATTTGGCTGTCATACGCCCATGATTTGATGCATTGGGGCGAAGAAAGAATGATGCTACAGGCTAGGCATGGTGGATGGTGGGATGCAAATAAAATTGGACTGTCGCCTCCTCCCATTGAAACACCCGAAGGTTGGCTTGTCATCTATCATGGTGTAAGACAAAATGCATCCGGCTCTTTGTATAGACTGGGCCTTGCTCTTTTTGATTTAGAGAATCCAGAAATCTGCCTAAAACGAGGCGATGAATGGATCTTCGGCGCAGAAGAAATTTACGAAAAGTTAGGTGATGTCGATAAAGTAGTCTTTCCTTGTGGATATACAATTTTACCGGATGGAGATACGATTCATTTATACTATGGTGCGGCCGATACGTGCATCGCTTTGGCAATTGGCAGCATAAAAGAATTGCTGAAATGGCTCGATATCCATAAATAATTGGGATAGATTTTTTAAAAAAAAATAATTCACTGAAATTCCAATTCTTTTCCAATTAAAAAAATTACATTTTTGGAGGATCACTTGTATGCCAAAACAAACGGATTCACAATCGGATCAAAAAAAATTTCTTGAAAGAATATTAAAAAAACTATCAGTCTTTGGAAATGTAACATCGCGATTTATGTTTGGAGGTTATGGAATCTATTTTGAGGGTTCCATGATAGCTCTCATCGCATACGAGGAGATTTATTTCAAAACCGACAAAGAGACCGTCGAACTATTTGTAAAAGCGAAACAAAGACCATTTATCTATGATGGGAAATCTGGAAAACCAGCAGTAATGAGCTACTACACAATACCAAAAGTTTCATGGAAATCAGCTGACTCCTTGAAACAATGGTTTGAGTTGAGCCTTGGGGCGGCCAAAAGGGCAAGTCAGAAAAAGAAATCCAAAAAGCATAAAACAAACCTTTCTATCTCTACGAAAGTTGCGAAGCAGTAGACGAAGGGAAAATGATTAGGAGGAAGTTTCGCAAATCGACCTTCATCTTACATCTGTATTTCGCCGTGTCAAATCCAACAAAGATAGAAGGACTACCCGCTGAGTAGAAACCACATTCTCAATGAAAATTAGTGAGTGACAACAAGCCTAATTCCTAAAAAAACTAAAGGAAGAAGAGTAGATCAAAATATGGGATTTTGCACTAATTTATGCTAAATGAAAAAACGATATGGATTTCTCCAACCAAAAAGATACTCGTCGTGAGTTGTTATCCTCAAGAAATAGAATTGATTTGGAAAAAAGATCCCATTGTGAATAAAAAGTCTTTGGGTGTAGGAAATTTAGAAGCCGCGCTCAATTTGGAAGAGTTGATTTCACATGTCCCAAAAATTGACGGCATTTTGCTTCTTGGAGGCGCGGGAGCTTATTCCTGGGCGAGACTCTCAATCGGAGACTTTGTGTTTTCCGATAATATTTCCTCTTACGGTATGGGTGCAACCATGCGATTTTGCCGTCATATCCAAGGGAACCGCATCGACAAATTGAACCAAAATTTTTTTCCAACAAGCCCACTCATCGCCAAGGAATGGAAGGAAGTCCTGACCAACGCCCCTCCCGAGGTTACCATCCAACAAATGGAAAAACCTCCATTGGTCCAATGGTCAGAATTTCATGTAGAAAATACGGAAGCATACGGACTTGCAAAAGTCTGCAAACGTAGAGCGATTCCATTTCTTTCTATCAATCGTGTAACGCATATAGTTGGACCAGAAGGCTATAAGCAATGGACGAATAACTGGCGTAGTCTTGTGGATCAATTGCAGGTAGAAATCCAAAAATTAATGGATTTCCATACTGAAACGTAACTCAGAATGATTTATCAAAAGTTTTTTTTCTTAGGATAGTTCAGATGCTAAGGTTTTTAATTCAGCTTTAAACTGCTTCAGATATTTGATATTACGGCTGGCACGATACAACATCACACAGCCAGTATGCAAAATGAGAATCCTCTTTGCGACTAACTTCGAATCTATCGCGGTCGGATGGTAGTGCAGGTAAGTTTTCTCTTGAATGGACAACCAACGCGATTCCACAGATTGAAGCGTTTCTTCAAATTCACTTCGTTCTTTTTCGTTTAGTTCACTTGCGAACGTAGTAAATGGACAACCAAAAAACTCCCCTTTTCGAGCTAGGAGAATCAGTGTTGAAGACCACTCGGATAAATAACCGTCATATGACTGATTCCGTTCTTTCAGTCCAATCAACATTGCAAAAAGAAGTCTAGCACGTTCTTCAATGTAAGCTTTTCCAAGAGTTATTTTTGAATCAAAGTGATAGTATAGCGAAGGCTTTGTTATCTCACATTCTTTTGTTATTTGGTCAATCCCTGTATTATTAAAACCTTGGAAATAAAAAAGATATCCGGCCTTCGATAAAATTTTTTGTTTTGTATCAATCATCGAACTTTTATCCAACGGTTGATAATCTTTCATAAAGAAAGGAATAACGCTCAGGATGATGTTTGCGCATGTAGTCTCTGAACTCTCCAAGTTGAAATGCACAAGGATATCGATCACGATTCCAAAAATGTACGGGATCTCCTATGATTTGCCAGGGAATGCCTACACGACGATGGTATTTGAATACAAGTTTCTCCATTTCTGCAAGACCCAAATAACTGCTTGCATCTCCAGGTAAGTCCATAGTTAATCCGCGAATGAGAAAATCAAAAACAAAGATGGACTTATTTCTATCTAAATCAAATTTTTCTAAGGCATCTTTATCTACAGCTGTCCTCCAACCATTGAAAGCATACTGTATATGATCTAATTTTAAGGTATTTAAGATTTTTTCGACAGGAAGATTGTATCGAATTTCGATGGGCAATTTGAATCCTTCATCTCCAATATCTTTCAGAATCAACCCCCAAGTACCTATCAATTGCCCAGACTTATGCCGAACTCCACAGACTCTTGCCTCGTGAAAGTATTCCGACGTAGGTTCCGAAATTTCGTTTGGAGGGATTTTGTAGCTACCATCTGTGAAGGCATCATTATAAACTTTCAAAACAAATTCATTGAATTCATTCCTAGTTTCGATTCCCAATAGCCAAAGTTCTAGCTCATCCACTGTGTCCAGATGAATGGATTTGCCATTTGATATATGATTTATTTCTTTCATACGTTTCTCTCCAGCCTATTTACCTACCGTTCGGTATATTGTCAAATCGAAATTGATGTTTTTTCGCATAGCGCGTATTAATTTCCATTTTTAAAGATGATTCAAGAAAATAATCATCTCTTTTCCTTATTGAATTCCTTGCTCTTTTCTCCTTGGCGAAAGAGATGTCTTTTTATAAAATGAACCCTCGTGTATAAATTGCCCGCATGAATTGGTTCATCAGATCATATCAAGATTGCTTTTGTCGGTTGGCAATGACTCCTATTGTATCATTTTTCCTCTTTGCATATCCTTTTAACCTCCATACCCAAGAGAAGAAAGATACGGAGAATAAATCCACATCGAAACTCGAAGTCAACTTAGAAGTCGAAAGTGATGCTTATTTTCGTGGAGCAAATTTTTCAGGAGATTTTTCAGCCCAACGGAATCAAACCCCTTATAGATCGATTCAACCTGGATATCGTTCCACTCAGAATTTGCTCTACCATACACCGCTCACTGGTTTTAAAATTCTCTTTAGTTCTCTTACGCCATTGACAGGTCATTCTGATCGAGACAGCGATGGAGCGATATTACAATCGGGTCCTGGTAAACCAGATCGTTTCTACAACGTGTATGAGCAGTATGTCGCTACTGGAATTGTCAATTACGATCCAACAAAAGAGAAAAGGCGTGATGAACAAAATGGACTCAAACGATATATGGGAGCCTTTGTCGGCGGATACTACGAATGGCAAAGTTCCATCGGTATTTGGACCATGGGAACATGGCTTTATTCAACCGCAAATACGGCTAATAAAACTGTCTGGCAAGAATTCTTTGTCACATTTCGTCCCGATCTTCTAACATTTATTAACCCCAAAATAGCCATTTATCAAAACACATCTGCAATCAAGGAATTAAATGGCCAAAACTATATCTCTCTTGATTTTAGCCATACATTCCGCAAGGAAGATTTTATAAAAATCGTTCCGTCCACTCATGTGGGTTATGTGATCAACAATGATACCATGGACCAAAGATCAGGCATCTCAAACATAACATCGACTTTAAAATTTTTGTTCGGTTCATTTTATGTAGGTTTTACGAATGTGCACCGACCAGATGTCACTCTCTTTGATACAACAGATTCAAATTCGGGAGATGGTAGAACGATCAATCCGTCCAAAAGGAATGACCCATTTAATTTAGCGCTCGATCGAGAGGCAAGCAAACGGATTGGCAATCCAGAAGTGCTAAAGTCTTTTGAAGAAGAACACAGACTCCAAAAAATTCCAAATAACGGTTTTTATGTGAGCATGGGTTGGGATGCTATTTTTTAGACAAATTTGGGATTTGACAAGCCAAGGTATTTTGATAACACACGATAACAAAGAAATCAGAATTCATAACATTAGGAACTAGATTCGATCTTTAGAATATTCATTGTTATGTTTTCGCGTGAATCAAGCTGAGGTAATTTCTAGTTAGATGACGTTAATATTCAAAAAATTGGAATAGTTTGAACAGAGGCAAAATAGGCAAATTTTCCAATTTTTAAGTTTACAGTTTTCGGGCTACACTTCAATGTTTCATAGGTCTTAAATTAATATGGAAGATTTTCGCAATGGAATTCTACATTCTTTTATAAAAAGCGTTGTGATAGGTGCCGGAGTCGCATTGGGATTTCTTTCCATGAGCGTATTTGCCGTTACAGTTTCTGGGACATTCAACACATTCTTCTCAGGACAAGTCGTTAAAGCAACCGACGTGAATGCAAATTTTTCCACTCTCAAATCAGCTATTGAATCTATACCAGATTGGACAAAAAGCGGAGTAAATGCTGTATTTTCTTCCGGTGCTGTTATGATTAACTCGTCCACTCAAGCGAACTCCGCAACTTTAACTGTCAACGGTCGGATATCGTCTAGCACCTTAGGAGTTTATTGTGGAGCGACGGTTGCAACATATACAGGGAATATTGGTGGATATGTAACAGCAAAGTCTCTTTGTGCAGCTTCCTCGGCATGCAATAATGCGAATGCACATATGTGCACTTCACATGAACTTGCAATTTCTAGACAATTAGGTATCAGTATATTAGGGAATACATGGTATTCCTCTCATTCATATTGGGATGGTGCGGAACCATCTGTATTTGTTGCTGATTGCGAGGGTTGGACCTCCAATTCAGGGTCTATTGGAGGTTCTTTCAACAATCCTTCGAGTACATATGGCTCTTGGAATTATTGCAATAATAGTTATCGTATTGCCTGTTGTTTGTAGGATTTAACGATTCCACTAAATTTATTGCCAAGGATACTCTTTATCGTGAAAAATCCCTTGTTCGTTTTTTGCATGGCCAAAGTCAGTATACTCATTTGCGCATCAATACTTTTAGTCTGCGAACAAGAAATTCTTGCAGATACGGTTATTTTAAAAAACGGACAAAGCTTTGAAAACGTTCGAACTGAAATCCAGTCCGATACGGTCTCCTTTGTTTTCGAAGGCAAAAAAAAGGAAATTCAGAAAGTCAAAGTGAAGTCGGTTAAGCTCAAACCAGTGTTTGCCAATGTAGCTGAGAAGTTAACAACTACGATTTCCAAGGCACCTACTCGCGAAGCAATCAGCCAAGAAAGAATCCGGCTTGCCGAATCACTAATGAATCAAATTGATTGGGAAGCTGAGATAGGCGATAAACCCAAATTGGCCGTGCTCAATTTTCAGGCTGGTTCGGGTGTTGCGAAAGGAGAACTCGAAACTGCAGTCGAGATCATCATCACAACACTGGTTAAAACCAATCTATTCATTGTAATCGATAGCCAGACAATTGCAAAAGTTAAGTCCGAACAAGAAAAATATAATGAGGATTGTAAAAACGGAACAAAGGACTGCTCCGCAAAACTAGGTGAGTTACTTAGCGCAAATCGCGTATTAACTGGAAAGATTACAAAAATCAATGGCAATTATTTTGTGAATGGATCGATCATTGACCCAGTTAATAATCGTATCGATTTTGCGGAAAGTGAAACAGCTGAGACCGCTGCAAAACTCCCGCAGGCTAGTGAATCCTTTGCCAAAAAAATAGCAGGTGGAGTATTAGAATATTCAGAAGTAGCATACGCTACAACTACAAGAATACAAAATCTTAGTTATATCAAAAAATCGGCCGTGATTCCTGGTTATGGTCAATATGCATATTCTATAGATAAAGGTAGTACTTTGCAAAAATATAAAGGATTTGCTTGGGGCGTAATCACGCTCGGTTTGATAACTCAATCTTGGATTTCTTTCCAAGATTTTCAGAATGCAAAGGCAAATTATGAAGTAAGCAAAGACCTACTACTTTTAGCGTCAAACAGTCAACTTGATCTAGTAGCTCTTATCAATGAACAATCTTCCCTTGATCGCCTGCAAGAGCAGGCCAACGTGAGCAAAGCAAGTGTTGCATCGTTGGGTATTTTCTATTTACTCAATATTGCGGACACTTATTTTTTACCCCATTCGGTTTCAAACAAGGATTTAGGATTTTCCAACTTTCGAATCACCACTTCGCCATCTACTTACATGGCTGGGAATCACACCAGGGAACAAGTGATCACCGTTGAATATCGAGGAAATTTTTAGATGGGCTTCTCCAGTTTACGAATCTTCATCTTTCTATTCATGATACCTTTTTTCTCTTGCATGATCTGGGACATCTCTAAGATCCAGGACAATTACTTGTTAAAATTGTTAACCTTATTTTTGCGTGACGACTCGCCCCTGCAAGTGACAAGCATCATACCGAAAGACAAATCAACGAACAACTTCAGAAATACAAATGTCTTCCTTGGGTTCAATAAAACACCACCTTTATTTGAAAATTCTCAAATCATTCTGAAGGCGGAGATATCAGGCTCAGCCGAGGAGAAGGGAACACTTACGCAATCTGGAAAATTTATTGTATTTACTCCGGCGAACAACCTTTCCGCAAATACAACGTTCAAAATTACTGTGAAAGCCGAGAATGGACTCAGCTCAGAAACCATCTATACTTTTTCCACTGGAATGGAAACAGATACAACACCACCAAGAGTTATCACAACCTCGCCCGAGGCGGGTGAAACAGGTTTCCCTGCAAATGGAACTGTAATTGCTAACTTCAGCGAGGTGATTGACCCTACATCTTTAACCACTTCGAATTTTAGTATTTCCGGAAACCCAATAGGGTCGTTGACTCTAACGGATCAAACCGTTGCATTTACTCCTTCACCCAACTTTGCCTTTCTTACTCCATACATAGCAGTTATCCGACCGGGTGTAAAGGACCTTGCAGGAAATAGAATGAGCGAAACCTATTCTTGGGTTTTTTCTACAAGTGATAGTTTATCATCGAATTGTATTTTTGATACTGGATTATTTAATATTTGTCTATTCAATTAAGCCATCGACAAGCTCCTGTAAGCGATAATGTTTTATTTATCTAGAAACGAAAAACTTCAAACGATTGATTCATTCTGCTCAAAACACACTCGCGTAATTTCCATCCTTTATCTAGTTCACTAAAAAAAAATTTACAAACTAAATAGCTGAAACGAAGATATGCAAATGTCTAGTGCTATCATCGCCGCCCTTCATTATTTCGCCCTTGCCATGAGCTTTTGGTCGATCGCCGAACGCGCACAAATTTTATGGCTCCTTCAGAAGAATCAAAATGATACAATAACACGCGACAAAGTATTGTTTTACGATAATTTTTGGGGATTGTCTGCTCTACTCATTATTTCGACTGGTATCCTTCGCGCTTTTTATGGTTACGAAAAAGGTGCAGAATACTATTTAAACAATTTTGTTTTTTACACAAAAATTGGAATGGTTGTAGCCATTCTATTGCTTGAGTTGTATCCCATGTTTCATTTCGTCAAATGGCGAATTCGTATTGCAAAAACAAGCGGTGTAACATTCAGCGCACTCCAACTTAAATGGTTCTTTGTCATATCGTCTCTGCAAATTGTTATACTCAGTATCATCATTTTGCTTGCTAGTTTGATGGCGCGTGGAATTGGAATGGTGTAGATTCCGAATGGATTCTACTGTCAGATATCTTACGTTAACTACCCTTTTCTCTTGACCCTGAGCGGTCTAAATGGTTTGTTTTTGGTATCATTGCCTCTCGTATATGGTATGATTGTTTTGCCAAATGTTTATTAAAGCTCCATTTCAACTCTCGCCCTATATAAAAGAAATTTGGTATTGGAAGAATGTGGACTCAAATTTATTACCTTGGATTCTACCTTCGTACGAAATTGAGGCGGTTTTCCATCTCAGCAATCCGCCACAAGTACATCGTTATATGGATGAGCCGATTACTTTATCTTCCTTTCATTGGGTCGGTCCTCAAACGAAACGATGGAAGATAGAATCTAAGTCAAAATTAAATCTAATCTCCCTTAGGTTTCATGCGGGTGCTCCTTGGGAGTTAATGCGAGTCAAAACCCCACTGATGGTAAACGGTTTTCCTGAGATCGATATGGACTCCCACGCACTCTTCCTTAAATTAAAACCGTTTTTAAGTGGCTCACATTGCTTAGAAGAGAGTGACGTCCGTTATCTTGCAGATCACATTGGTGAGGCAATCGGAAGTCATCAAATTACTATCGCTCCCATCGAAGCCAGTATCAAATTTGCATTTTCGGAACTTACGAAAGCTAATGCAAAGGTCACGGACATTGAGAAGAAGACTGGATTATCGAGAAAACAAATCGAACGTGGAATGAAGAAAATTTATGGACTCAATCCGGGTGAGTTGGGCAAAATCCATAGAATCCTTTCCTTGATTCGAAATCCTTCAAACTATAAAAGTGAGAATTTAAATGGTCGTTTAACGGACATTTCGCATGAATGTGGATACGTGGACCAATCCCATTTTATTAATGATTTTAAGAGAATCACGGGTTATCTTCCTAAAGATTGGTTTAAAGAATTTGAAAAAATGTCGCATTTTTACAATTCTAATCTTTGAAGGTGAGTTAGAATATTTTTATAGGGATCCAAATGATTTCAAAAATAAGGAAATTAATTCTCGAGTATAGATTCAATGCAACCGTGCGCTCTTTATACACGAGCATAGAAAATGCAGATATAAATAATTTTCACTCCACACTTAAAAAGTTGAAAGAAAACCAAAACATATCAGATTTCCTACCCATGTTACTCTGCTTTACATGTGAACACTCAAAGGAATCTGAGATTTTGATTACTCTTTTAGAATTGGGAATACATCCAGACACACCCAATCAAAGCGACCGATTCCCAATTCACGAAGCAGTTGAAAATGGGAATGAAGAATTCGTAAAAATATTACTTCGATTTGGCGCAAATCCAAACATAATTGATAAGAATGGAGTCACGCCATTACACATTAGTTATAGCTATGATAGTCTTGGTGGTATTTCGGATCTCCTTGTCTCTAACGGTGCCGATCTCACCCTTAGAGATAGTCTAGGAAAACGTTATCTCATGTAGAATCGCCTTACCTTTCTCTTGATTTCTAGGCGGCACGAAAAAGATTTAAAATTGCTTCCTCTGTCTGAAAGGAAAACTTGGCTTTCGCTCTCATCAATTTTTGGATCGTGTCTTGAATAAAGTATGCCTTGGTTGCTTCCTTATTGAAGAAACGAATCAGGCCTCGATTCGATGCAGAGACAGGGAGGGAAATCTCCCAACAAATTTCTTCTTCTATTGATAAAATTTCCTCAAACAATTCCTGGTTTGCGCCGGGTCCGCCAACCGCATCCAGATCCATTGAAAGTTGATAGTATTCGTCCAAAAGTGATTCGATATATTCCATGTGAGCAACCTCTATGTTGAATAGAGTAGCAGGAGTGTAGGACAAATCTGGAGAGGATTCGAAATTTTTTAAGACAGAAATCATTTTCTGCTCTTGGGCTCGAAGTCTCAGCAACTATCAATCTCTCGCACAAGATTGCTTGCCAAATATCTCGATCTTTCATTTGGTTCGTTATAGTGGGAGGCTCTATACCTTTTGCACCACCTGAAATAAGTTTTTGATAAAATGTTTTGATATCAACATCAGATAACATATAAAATATTTCTGATGATACTATATCCAATTTGGCATCTAACTGAATTTCAATTGCATTCAATTTGAAATATGCGATATCCTTAACAGTGTAAAGATACTCTAATCCTAAAAAATCTTTATAGAATAATTGGGCCCTTTTTAAGTCTTTTGCTGGAATGATTATTTTAGAAACTGTTGAAATTGTATTCATATCGTTTCTCCATTTAGGATTTTGGCAGGTGCTTTTCCAACACCAAACCTAGCTGAATTAAAGACGACCATATTTTTCGTTCTTTATCTTTTTTCCAGAGTTGTCCTGCAGTGAATGTCTTCGGAGATGTTTACAAACCATTCATTTACAATATACTCCGTTTAAGGATAACTGGCCTACTATCATTGCAATCGCAAATCCAGAACAACCTATCTGGGAATAAAGAGCTAATCTTGAAAAATAGGCACTTACTTGTTATTTAGAATATTCTTTAAACTTTCACCCTTTTTACGATTGTTTATCGCTATCAAAAATTCAGACCTTCCATAATGAAAAAAACTTTTTCCTAAAAAAAGACTAGACAAAATATCGAATCTAGTTAGATATCGAACCATAAAGTAGAACGATCGGTTCACTTTGGGAGTGGCTATGGAATTAATTCAATTGGAAAGAATGGGGAAAATACTTAAAATCGGATTAAACCGACCGGAACGAAACAATGCATTTAGCATCAAAATGCTTTTAGAATTGAGCGAAGCATACACATTCTTCGAAAACGAAACAGATTTGTATGTTGCTGTCTTATATTCTAAGGGAAAGCATTTTACCGTAGGTTTGGAGATTGAGGAGGTTTCTGCGTACTTAGCGCAATCTGGTGGAATTCGTTATCCCGACAATTGGGTCGATCCATTTGGTTTAGTTGGAAGAACCAGAAAGAAACCGCTCATTATGGCAATCCAGGGATTTTGTTTTACACACGGAATTGAACTGGCATTAGCCTCCGATATTCGATTGAGCACAAAATCTGCTCGATTTACTCAGGCTGAAGTGCAAAGAGGTTTTGCACCAATTGGTGGAGCCACCTTTCGGATGGGGGAACAATTTGGATGGGGGAACGCGATGCGTTATCTCCTTACAGGGGACGTTTTCAACGGTGAAGAGGCATATCGAATAGGGCTTGTACAAGAATTAGTCGAGCCAGATGATTTAATGGCTCGGAGTCTCAAAATAGCTGATACCATTGCCAACAATGCACAGGGGGCTATTCGAGAGATCCTTGTTAGCTCAAATTCTCTAAGACATCATGAAACAAAAGAGTTTGCAAGATTAGAATCTAATGTGATTGCACAAATGTTGTCCCAAGATGGCAAAGAGGGAATCCTCTCTTTTCATGAAAAAAGAAAAGCTAACTTTACATAGTAACTCTTTCAGAGATTTTTAATCTAACTTTAGAAAGATAATACAGAATGCGCGAATGAGTTTTGTAAAATTCTATTTGTAAGTAACATTTCGACAAAGTGGAGACACAATGGATATTTTTTCAGTTAAGGATAAAACAGTTTTAATCACCGGCGCTAGTCGAGGAATAGGAAAATCCTATGGCCTTGGCTTTAAAGAAGCTGGTGCGATTGTATATGGAACCGGTACCTCATCTAAATCAATTTCATGGATGAAAGAATATGGTATCGAGGGAAGAGTGAATAATGTTTTAGAAGATGATCAAATTAAAGATATAATCGAAGAAATTAAACTCAAACATGGAAAATTAGATGTCTTGATTAATAACGCAGGAATAGCAATGAATAAACCCGCATCGGTATTGTCTGAAAAAGATATGAACGATTTGATCGACATTAACTTTAAAGCAGTATTTCGGTCTTGTCAAGCGTACTATAAAACTCATAAAAGAATAGGAGGAAATATTATAAATATATCTTCCGTCCTTGGACTAAGGGGATTTGCCCTCTCAAGTGTTTACTCAGGCACAAAAGGCGCAATCATTCAACTCTCGAAAGCGTGTGTTGCGGAATGGGCTCGCAGTAAGTTTCGAATAAATGTCATTTGTCCAGGTTTCATAGATACTGATATGAACCGCGCACTGAAAGAGAGCGAGACTATCATGGAAAGTATAAAGAAAAAAATACCGATGGGCAGAATGGGTAAACCGGAAGAGTTATTAGGAACAGCAATGTATCTCTCTTCTTCTGCATCATCTTATTTGACTGGTCAGATCATTGTTGTTGATGGTGGTATGACAGAAGTTATTGGCTAAAATACACTCGCCACTCGCGCCAGTCGGCCTCCTAGACTGGGCATTGTGTCACGATTAACGGGCTTCCCTTCCAGATTTGGGGACTCGATTTTGAAAAAACCTTAATTTTACTTCGGAAGTGATAAATCTAAGGATGTCCGATTTATACAATACAACTTCTTTAAATTTGAGTATTATTATTCTATAAATTACTTAATTTGGGAGAAAAAAATTTATGAAAAAAGTATATTGTTTATTTCTAATTACTTTTTTTAGTTTATTTTGCAATGAAAATAAATTAGAAAATCAATCCAATGGGCTTAAGCCAAATGCTGTTGGCTGGTTTGATATTTATGTTGATGATATGGAAAGAGCATCCATATTTTATGAAAAGATTTGTAACCAGAAACTGGAAGATTTGGTAGATCCTTCAGGTGAAACTACTATAAAAGCTTTTTCTGGAGCAATGAACGTTTATGGATCTTCTGGAGCATTAGTAAAGTCAAAGTATTCCAAACCAGGAAAAGGTGGGACCTTACTATATTTTAGTGTAGACGATTCTGCTATCAGCGAATCGAAAGTTAAGCAATTCGGTGGGAAAGTAATCCGACCCAAATTTTCTATAGGAAAATTTGGATTTGTAACTCTCTTAGAAGATTCAGAAGGAAATGTGATTGGATTAAATTCCATGAAATAGATTTCCTAAGTTAAAAGAGTAATTTAAAATCCTTCTCTTTTAATGTGTAAAAAAAATTTCGCAACCTATCACCTCATATTGA
>JAPZRK010000121.1 GCA_027531445.1 Leptospira sp. | reverse complement strand
GTAAAATCGAGTTATTTAGGTTCCCTAATGGTTTTTTACTTTTGTGAGATGATCGCGATTCTTTATCCTGAGGGGGAGTCACATCCATTTCTTTATCAACTGTTATTAGGTTCTTTCGAACACACCGAAACGAATGGATTCCGAACTGAGTTGCTTCCTTTTTTCAAACTGAGAGCTTTGGCAAATTTAGGGCATTTTCCCACGGAGTTCTATTGCCATACATGTGGAGAGAGTGTTTTGGAAAAAAAATCGGCGTATTTTGCAATGGAAAATCGAGAATTTTTATGTGGGGATTGCCATACGCTTCCTAAAGATCATTCACCTATGATTCGCCTGTTTCAAACAATTCTATCCAATCGATTTACTGGAATGCTTGCCCAAAATCCCCGTAAAGAGGTCATAAAGGAAGCCGATCAAATATTGAATCAGTTTCTTAGGTCGATTACTGGTAAGGAACTGAAATCTTACTTTGAATTTTACAAATCAATTGGAGACTCGTTCTAGTGAATCAATTTACTAAAACACTTTTGTTTTTAATGACGTTTTCGGTATTCTTTGCATTACTACAGGTTCTCCTTAAATCGGAATCAGGTAAAAATTTTAAAACAAAACAAAGTCAGGTCCTATCTTTTGGTAAAGAAACGATTCGAGCTGAATCAGAACCCATTCCTACCTTTATAGGCAGATATAAAAAAGCATCCTTCATTTTATGGGAAGAGAGTTTTCCATATAACAAAAAGAAATAGAGATTTATGAGTCCAAAAAGTTTAATCAAAAATAATGTCCTCTCCATACTCGTTCAAGGTGTAACATCCCTTTTAGAGAATACGAAATCGAATCTAAACGTAGAAGATCTCAAAATTCGAATCGAGTATTCGAGAGATGAAAAGTTTGGCGACTATTCATCTCCATTTGCATTAGAAAACAAAAACGCTTTTGGGCAAAATCCAAAGGAACTTGCTGAGTCTATCATCCCTCTGATACAATCCAATCCACTTTTTAGTGAAGTTACCTTCTCTCCGCCAGGATTTATTAATTTTCGAATCAAACCACTTCAATTATGGCATTTTTTATTAAATTTTAAAAATAAGGATACAATCTTTGCAAAACATGACGAAGTATCAAAGATTTGTTTAGAATTCGTTTCTGCAAATCCGACGGGACCCATGAATATTGTCTCGGCTAGGTCTTCCGCTTATGGTGATGCTCTCGCAAACTTACTAACGTCAGTCGGCAATCAAGTTGAAAAAGAATTTTATGTAAATGATTACGGCAATCAGGTAAATCTGTTAGGTGTTGCTGTTTTGTTACGTTATATGGAGTCGAAAGGAGTCGAAATCACCTTTCAAGAAGAGGAAGATGATCGTTCCATATATGTACTCATTGAATCAGCAGTTTTGCCAAAGGAAAGTTATAGAGGAGAGTATATTAAGGATATTGCTTTTGCTTACGTTTCAGATCCAATCCGAAAAGAAAATCTAGATAAAAATATTGAAGCGAAAAATTGGGATTCTATCATTTCCGATTTGTCTATCTTTGCAGTTTCCTTCAATCTAGAACAACAAAAGAAGGATTTGAGTTCATTCGGCGTACAATTTGATAGATTCTTCAGCGAAAGATCATTACACGAAACGGGTCACGTTGATGCGGTTCCCAATCGTTTAAAGCAAGCAGATATATCCACTGAAGAGGATAAACTCTTGTTTTTATCTACTAAATATGGTGATGATAAAGATCGGGTTATCCGAAGGGCAGATGGAAGACCTACTTACCTTATGGCTGATATTGCATACCATATTAATAAATTTGAACGTGGATTTGATCAGCTTATCGATATATGGGGACCGGATCACTACGGTTATATAGCACGTTTGAAAGGTGCTATGGTTTCATTTGGAAAACCAGAACAAAGTTTCAATGTTTTAATAGCTCAACAAGTAAACCTGATTGAGAATAAACAAAAAGTAAAGATGAGTAAACGTCTAGGCGTTTTTCAGACGATGACTGATCTCTTAACATACTTAGGTAAAAATGCAAAAGATGTAGGTAGATATTTTTTTCTTATGCGTTCAGCCGATATGCCACTTGATTTTGATCTAGATTTGGCTAAAGATGAATCCGAAAAAAATCCAGTTTTTTATATCCAATACGCGCATGCAAGAATCCGCTCCATATTTCGTGAATTAGGTGATATCCAATTTGTAGGCGAAAAAGTGATTTATGCAGGAAAAGAAATTACGTTAGATTTGAATCTTTCGAATTTTCATCAAGAAGATAGGGTAAGACTTCTTTTTTGGATCTCACGTTTTCCAGAAGAAGTGTATGATGCTGCGCATTCTCTAGAACCACATCGACTTACGAATTATCTCCAGTCTCTGAGTAAATCTTTTACAAAGTTTTACGGAAACAAAGAAAATAAAATCAAAGATAAATCTGGAGAGGAAAGGGAAACCTTACTTTTGTTATTGAAATACACGGAAATAGCGATTGAATCCGGATTGAGACTTCTAGGGATATCTGCTCCTGAAAGTATGAGCAAAGAAGAAGGTCAATAATCTATGAAAAGAGGACCACGTATAACAATTATTTCTACAGGATCTGAACTAACTGCGGGTAGAAGTATCGATACAAACTCTTCCTGGCTTGCGAATCAACTGTTCGAAATGGGATGGAAGGTTAGAAATTTCATAGTTCTTCCCGATGATCCCGTTACTATTTTAGAAGAACTTTCTCGTTTAAAGTCCATTGCTGAGAAACAAAAAGAAGATGATCATTTGGTAATTATGACTGGTGGGTTAGGTTCAACAGAAGATGATTATACATTAGAATGTGTTTTGAAACTTTCAGGTAAAGAAAAAGCCGTAAATGAAAAAGCACGTATCAAATTGCAAATGCTCTATGAATCACGTGGTAAAAATTATTCAGATATTTTACCCACTGTAATACGACAAATTTACTTTCCGGAAGGCAGTAAGGTCCTCGATAATTCTGTTGGACTTGCTGTTGGCTTTGTTGAATCGATTAGTGAAAATGGTTATCTAGTTTGTATGCCAGGTGTTCCATTAGAAATGAAAGAAATGTTTCAAAAAAAATTGAAACCATTTTTGAAACAAACCTTTCAGAAGGAAACGCTTTTCCAACAAACCAGGTGGATTTGGAATATCGGCGAGTCTCTTTTCCAAGCTGAATTTGTCGAAAAACAAAAGGACCTTCTGGATGCTGGAATTGAATGGGGCGTGACCGCCCAAAAAGGCTACATAAAAGGCATATTTCAATCGAATGATGAAAGTTTGGTGGTTGAAGCCGCAAAAAGGATGGAAGTCTTTTATCAAGAACGTTGTACTCATGACGTTTTTGATAAGGTTCACTCTACACTCATTGAAAATGGAAAGACGATCACAGTTGCGGAGAGTTGTACTGGTGGATTACTCGGCAGTAAGCTAACGAGTGAGCCTGGCTCTAGTGCCTATTTCTTAGGTGGTATATTGACTTATTCCAATGAACAAAAGATTCAGTTACTCCATGTGGGACGAGAAATGATCGATCGTTTCGGCGCAGTGAGTCGTGAAACATGCCTTGCAATGGTGGATGGCCTCGCAAATTTGATCGAATCCGATTATCAAATTTCCATTACAGGAATTGCAGGGCCTGGCGGTAGTAGTGCCGACAAACCAGTGGGCACTGTTTGGATTGGAAGAAAAAGAAAAGGCGAAAGCAGTGAAGCTTTTAAATTTCAATTCCCAGGAAATAGAGAGACCGTTCGAGAGAGCGCTTCAAACACTGCACTCTTTTTACTCCAACAAATTCTCTAGTTTATCTTAATTATATTGAAGGAAGACGTCTTATGCAATTTATATTAACAACATTTATCTTTAGTTTTCTTTTGTTTTTTCTTTGGGATATGAACCTACCTATGTTGGCATCAATTAAGGAGACATGGTTGTGGAATAAGGATGGTGCATTCGGAACATCAACTCCCAACGTTGGTGAGAATCCTTTGTCGGTTTTAAATGGATATCGTATAGATAGTAAATACTATTCATTTTCTACTGGAAAATTTGTGAATTATGAAGAGCCGATGAAGGTTGACTTTGCTCTTTTAAATAAAGGATATATCGAATTTCAAAAGATAGGTGATGAAGTAAATTTTTTCTCCTCTTCAGGTGAGCTATTTTGGAAGAAACCAATCAATTCTTATCCAAGATCTGGATATTTTGGTTCACCTGTTCTCTATTTGGCGGGAGACAATAACACGGTTTTTTTATTGGATACGAGTGGGAACCCTCTAGGTACCGGCGAATTAAACGGACGATTTTTGACAGATTATGATTTTGATCAAACGGGCAAAGGGGCGGTCATACTTTTTTCAGGTGGGGAAATCGACCGAGTGGATGATAAAGGTATTTTGGTTTATCATAAAGATTTATCTGAAAATCGTGTTACCTCTTTTTTCAAAAGTGTAACCTTGTCTCCGAATGGAAAAAATGTACTCGTACACTTTTCTGTTGGTTCTAAGGATTTCCTTATGATTCTCGATGAAACTGGAAAGATACAAGAGGAATGGGAATTGGAGGGATTTTATCCGCATAAAGTATACTTTGCATTAAGTGATTCCGGACGATCCTTACTCAATTTACCAGACAAAGTATTGTTTTTCGAAGGTGACACACTTATTTGGCAAGAAAAAAAGGAAAAGCTGGGTAGCACATACCAGGCGGTCTATGCTAAATCCAATGTATTTATTTATCAGAAAGATAAGGACATTGTATTTCTCAATGACAAGGGAAAGATCATAAGGATAAAAACTCTCACAACTTCCGAGAATCCAATTCGATTTTTCCCTGGCAAAGAAAGTGATACATTCTATTTAGAAACCAAAAAAGATATCTATCAACTTCGTATCTTCTAGACGGAGAATCTTCGTTTACACACTATTAGGCTAGTAGTTGATTTAAATTGAAGTAGGCAAAGTTTCGTAGATAGATAAGGATTTGAAGCCTGATCTTCCTTCCCGATTGATCATCGCAATCGTTTCTGTACATTTGCCCGGCTCGATATTGAAGATAAGCTGATCCGAAATTTCTCGACATATATAAAGTCCACGTCCGTGGCTATCACTCAAACCTTTCGGTAAACCAGTTACATCATCGATACTAATATGACGGTCGAGTCGGTGTAAAATCTCTTCTTTTTTTAGTGACCCAAATTGATCACGTACCACAATAAATAGAGTTGTATCAGTCGAGCCATAACCTACTGTAAAGTAATCCTCCGAGGACAATTCGATGTTATCTACGGGTACGATCATATCGTGGGACGGAATTTCAAACTGATATTTATAATCGCCTTCGTTTGTACGAGGTGCTCTAATCATCGCATTGGAGGTGAGTTCTTCTAATACTTGTTGTATTGCCTTCGGAGCCCCTAATTGAATTAAATACTTTGATATTTTTCCGCAGAGAATGGATCGTTCTTGGTCTGA
The DNA here is from genome assembly GCA_027531445.1 of Leptospira sp. Lineage (GTDB taxonomy): Bacteria > Spirochaetota > Leptospiria > Leptospirales > Leptospiraceae > Leptospira_A. Next base: position 25,904 of record JAPZRK010000121.1, on the reverse strand, counting down.
CTTTATTTGTTTATAGATTACACCGTTAGAAGGTGCGCCTTCGAAATCACTATTGATGTCGTGATCAATGATTTTAAAATCCTTCCCAAAGTACTTTTCTACACCGAAAATTTGATTCGTTAGAATCTTTTTTACCATAACTTCTATAAGGTGAATATCTAAAAATGAGTATTTGGGAATGATATTCCAAATCTGAAATTCTTTTGCATAATGAATATAATCATTTATATTGTAGGCCGTCATCAATGCATAGAGGGTGTCGGGATGTTCTGCTTGGATATGTTTTACTACATCAATACCTGATTTGCCGGGAAGGCGAATATCCGTTATGGTAAGATCTATTTTTTGACTGGAAAGATGGCCAATTGCCTCATCATAATTTTCAGCACCAAATACCAAATAATCATTTGATAATAAATCCATAATCGCTTCACGTATAGAATGTATATCTTCGACGATCAAAATTGATTTTTGACTCATTTTTCGTGCTCCGCACTCTCTAATACTGGAAAAGAGATTGAAAACTTTGTTTTGTTGTCAGATGATTTTACAGAAATATTTCCATCATGTTCTTTGACTATGGAGTGGCAGATAGAGAGTCCAAGTCCTGTTCCCGTGCCAGATTTGTTGTTTGTGAAAAAAGGATCGAAGATTTTATTGATGATGGAGTCAGGGATACCCCCTGCATTGTCTTCTACAATGATGTGTATCCAGTTTTTGGTTTTTCGTATATCGATCGTAATTTCTCCCGCACGATAATCAAACGCTTGTAAGGAGTTTCGGAACAGATTCAAAAATAGCCTTTCCATTTTGGCGGGATGAAATGGAAATTGGTATTCGTTGTCGTATTCTATACTCCAAAGTATATTCTTACTTAGGTGAGGAAATAGTCGAATCACAGTGTCTTTTGCTCTGTTGATTGTTTCAACAATATCTCCAAGCGTAATCTTTACTTTGTCGGATTTTGCAAAAGAAATGATATCAGAGACAATCATCGCGGCTCTAGCTGTATCATTTTTAATCATCTCTAATCTTTTTTCTACTTGTTCTGGAGCTGCAGTTTGCCAATTTGCTTTAAGATTTTGGAGAGTGAGACTGATCCCTGTTAATGGGTTATTGAGCTCGTGGGCAATTCCGGAAACAAGAATTCCTAATGACGCAAGGTTTCGCATACGAAAGGATTCTTCTTCCTTCGCTCTCTGGTTTGTTACATCGGATATCTTTTCCACGATCCAATTTTCACCTTCTTTTTTTGGATAAGGATAAAACTCCAAACTTAACGTTTGTTTTTTCTCTTTGGTTCTAAAAAAGATTTCTCTCGAAGTAGGTGATTTGAATCCTAAGCTTGCACTTGACTTTGAACTAGAGTAAGGACAATAAGGGCAAACATCCGTTCGTTGGTAGAGAGCTTCATAACATTTTTTATCCAGGATGGTTTCAAAATCAAAATCTTTTGCAAACGAAAGTGTGGCTAAATTGGTTCTTTGAATTTTGAAATTAGAATCGATGAGAACTAGAGGATCTTCAACTACATCATAAATGGCTTCGAGTTCTCTCGCTTTTTCCGTGATTTGCTCAATAGAGTTTGGAGTCTCCCGCCGGTTCTGCATAGGTTTGATTAGTATTTGAGAGATCCGTTTAGCTGTTTTAGCATATTCTTTTGACCTTTCAATCCGCGTTCTTTCTGTGCCGCGATGATCGTCGATATTTGAGAATGAAAGTCCAATAAAAATTTGATATAGAAGTCTTTTTTAAAGTCATTTCTCTCTGCTTTGATTCCGTCATTGGATAGATCTGATAGTAAAAATTTATTACTGCCATCAATTCCAGAAAAGCTAATCTCGATATCATTGATCGTGTCATCTAACGGTGAACTATCTAAAATCATAGTTTTGGATTTTTGTTGTATTTGAACATCTTCGGTGATCACAGTTACTTCGACTCGTGCGAGTATGGATCCGTTAAATTCTAGTTGGATTGACTTTTCATCTGAAGTTTTCATCTTTCCTTTGTTACCCGGATCAGTATCTACTAGAAACTTTTTAATTTTGATGCCTGACCGGTTTGGAAATTTGCCAATATAAGTGACTGTGGTATTGTTTGGTAAAGCGGAAAGAGAATCATAACTTAAAAGTTCTCTTGCTCTGGACAAGTCTTTATAGATCGAGAGTATTTCTCGATCCAAAATTTTCTCACGATCCGAGTGGGCTGATTCCGAATGGACGGAACCAACACCGAAGAAAAGTAGGGGATTAAGGAGAAGCGGGAGTAGAAGTTTCTGGAAGAGTTTCATTCACATTGACTGGGGCATCCAAGGATGACTCCACTTCTGGAAGCAATACCTCGTCCTTCTTTGCAAATAGAAAGGAAAGAGTCAGTGATAGTGCTATAAAAAGAATGGCGGCAATACGAGTTGTTTTGGTCATTACATCCGCTGTAGAAGCACCAAAAACAGATTGGCTCGCTGTCGATCCACCTAACATGCCGGAAGCACCACCTTTACCGGTCTGAATCATGACGAGTAAAATTAGAAAGAGAGAAAGTAGAATAAAAAGTGTTAAAATCGTTCCAATAAAAAATCCCATAGTATATTCCTTTATTTAATCAATCCTAAAAATGAATCCAATTTTTGGCTTGCGCCACCGACGAGTCCGCCGTCAATATTCGGCTTAGAAAGTAAGGAGCCAATGTTGTCTGGTTTTACGGAACCGCCATAGAGAATTTGAAGTGTTTCACTCAATGGTTGGGCTCCCACAAAAAGACCTGCAATTTCTTTCCTGATGAATGCATGAGCTTCTTCCGCCTGTTCTGGAGTGGCTACTTTTCCCGTGCCAATGGCCCATACAGGCTCATAAGCAATCACAAGATTATGGAAGTGTCCACTTTCAATACCTTGTAGACCTTTTTTGATTTGTTCACTGAGGACTGTGAAGGTGTTCTGCGATTCCCTTTCTGCCAAAGTCTCGCCGATACAATAGACAACACGAATGCCTGCATTTAAGAAAAACTTCACTTTTTCATTGCACACTTCATTGGTTTCTTTTAAAAACTGTCTACGTTCTGAGTGTCCGACAAGGATTGTGTTAAGGTTAAGGTCAGCAAGTTGAGCAGGACAAATTTCCCCAGTCATCGCTGTTAGGTTTGATGGGTATGCATTTTGGGCTCCCACTGTAATGTTTGTTCCGTTTAAGATTTCAGAAACAGCTGGTAGGTGAATATGGCTTGGAAAAACCATAACCTCAGCTTCCGTTTTCGAACTTACTTTTTCTTTCAATCCAATCGCTAGGGCTTTCGCCTCAGCTAGCGATAAATTCATCTTCCAGTTGCCAGCAATGATTTTCTTTCTCATCTTATTCTTCGTCCTTTACTAAACATGCAACGCCAGGGAGAGTTTTCCCTTCTAAAAATTCTAGGGAAGCACCGCCACCTGTGGAAATATGTGTGATTTTGTCAGCTACGCCTGCTTTATTTACGGCCGCAATCGAATCTCCACCACCTACCACTGATTTTGCTTTTGACTTGCTGATCGCTTTTGCAATTTCGATGGTTCCTTTTGCAAATTTGTCCATTTCAAAAACACCCATTGGTCCGTTCCAAAGGATTGTCTGCGCATTTTTGATGACTTTTGAATAATTATCAATGGTTTTTGGACCGATGTCCATTCCCATCCAACCATCTAAGATGCCCATCTTATCAACATTCTTTGTTTTTGCATTTGCGTCGAAGGCATCTGCAATCACATGATCTACAGGAATCTGTAAATCAATTCCCTGCACGCCAGCACGATCGATTAATTGGAAGGCTTGGGATTCAAATTCGCGCTCAAAGAGTGATTTGCCTATCGGCACAGCTCTGGAGTGGAGGAAAGTATAAGCCATACCACCACCGATGAGGAGGTGGTCCACTTTATCGATTAGGTTTTTGAGTATAGCGATCTTTGAAGAAACCTTTGAGCCTCCAACGATAGCGACGAATGGTCTCGGTGGTTTGACAACCAAACTTGAAAGCATTTCGATTTCCTTACGCATAAGGAGACCCGCAAAACATGGAATCAAATGTGCTAAACCTTCAGTTGAAGCATGGGCTCTATGAGCAGTTCCGAAGGCATCATTTACATAAACATCTGCTAATTCCGAAAGTTTTTTGCAAAAGCCTTTTTCGTTTTCTTCCTCTTCCTTATGGAAGCGGAGGTTTTCTAAAAGAAGAATATCACCATCTTCTAATGCTTTGGATTTGCTCACCGCTTCGGGTCCAATCACTGTCTCTGAAAAGCTAACCTTCGCTTTTGTAAGCTTCTGGAAAGCTTCATAAACAGGTTTCATGGAATACTTTGGCTCTGGGCCACCTTTCGGGCGACCCAAATGACTTCCGATAACAAGACGAGCTCCCTTCGATAAAAGTAGTTCGATGGTTGGTAAAGTTTTTTCGATACGTGTAATATCTGTTACTTTGCCATCTTCGACGGGTACATTAAAGTCAACTCTAAGGAAAATACGTTTTCCCTTGAAATTTTGGTCTTCTATTTTAGGGAGTTTCATCTTAACCTTTTTTTGCCATGTAACGAACTAAATCGAGAACTCTGTTAGAGTATCCCATCTCGTTGTCATACCAAGATACAAGTTTGAAAAAAGTAGGGCTCATTTCAATGCAAGCATCAGCATCGAAGATAGAAGAACGAATGTCTCCTTGAAAATCATTGGAAACCACCATTTCTTCTGTGTATCCTAAAAATCCTTTCATGGAACCTTCACTGGCTTCTTTCATTTTCTTTTTGATTTCAGCAAGCGTGGTGGGTTTTTCTGTGCGAACGGTGAGATCGACGACGGAAACGTCAGGAGTCGGTACACGGAACGCCATACCAGTTAACTTACCATTGACCTCAGGGATACAAAGACCGACAGCCTTTGCCGCTCCCGTTGAAGCGGGAATGATGTTTTGGGCCGCACCACGTCCACCTCGGAAGTCCTTTTTTGATGGTCCATCGACTGTAGGTTGGGTCGCAGTCATCGCATGTATGGTCGTCATAAGACCTTCTATGATTCCAAAATTATCAAGTACTACCTTTACGACAGGTGCAAGGCAGTTTGTTGTACAAGATGCATTGGAGACGACATGGTCTGCCCCTGCGTTGTACTTCTCATGGTTTACTCCCATCACAAAAGTAGGGATATCTTTGTCTTTTGCAGGTGCGGAGATAACGACTTTTTTTGCACCGGCTTTGATGTGTTTTTCTGCACCCACACGATCCGTAAAATGACCTGTAGATTCGATGACATAATCCACTCCGAGTTCTTTCCATGGGAGTTTTTCAGGATCACGTTCTGCAAATGTTTTCACTTTTTTGCCATCGATAATGATTTCATTGTCTGTGTGGGAAACTTCCCCATTGAATCTACCGTGAGTGGAATCGTATTTGAACAAATATGACAAATTGTCAGGAGTTACCAGGTCATTGATCGCCACAAATTCAAGATTTGGGTCGTTGATTCCGGAACGAAGGACGAGGCGGCCAATGCGACCGAATCCATTGATTGCAATTTTTACCATGAGAGGCTCCTAAGATATCTTTTTTAGAAATGAATTCTATTTCAAATTACAGAATTATGAATACTTTGCCACTGTCACTCATTTTACGACAGGATCGACCGCTGGCTCCTTCCAGTTTTCAAAAATCGGCCTTGGTGTGGTTGAGGCGATTGTAGATCGTTTTTTCTAAAATTTCTACCTTTTCCTTTTCTTCTTTCGTTAGGTGAGGGTAGATTCCGTGTTCTTTTTTCCACTCTCCAATTTGGCGGAACGCGGTTTCGAGATCTTTTTGCGTTCCCGTTTTCATGTAACATTCGCAGTTTTCTCTCACCAATTGTGAGAGTTCATCAAAATCAAATTCGCGAAGATCTGCAGTATCTTTCCAGACTTTCTGAGTGTATTCATAGCCACCTTCGGTAGCGAGGCCCGCGGCAACTTTTGAGCCCACCTCCAGCACACAAGAGGCTCCTTCACTGGATTTGGATTTACTTGACGCCTCTAACAGTAGGATGGGTGAGCAAACTAAAATCCCAACAACAGCTCCCCCACCCAAATAGACAATGGTCTCTGTGACTGCCGTTCCAGTGGTTGCGACAACCGAAGTGACTTGTCCGGCGCGAGTTTGGACCATTTCTTTTGACCTTTCGAAAAATAAGGATTCGAAAATATCCTCACTATTTTCAGCACACATTTCTCTATGTTGGATGATATGTTCCGGCTCTAAGGACCTAACTTCTGCTTTCGCTTGGCATTGAAGAAAAAAACAGATTAAGAAGGGTAGGACGGCCCGAAACCTTTTCCGAAAAAGAATGTGTTCGTTATGGTTGGGCATCGCTCGCCCTCCAAACAACTGAACCGTTATTTTGATTTAGATATATTTGACCGTCTACTTTTGGTTTTGTGCCAGAACTCTCTGGGAAACCGACATCAAAAAATAAATATGGGCTGAGAGCTCCTGCTCGTCCCCCCAAGCCTTCTAATGGAATCCAACCGATGCCGGTGATCCAAGCTTCTGCGATGGCATGATCAATCGTAAAGTCTTTGTCATCGCTCTCTCGATAGATATGATTCCATGCATATCGACCAGGAATATTTGCAATTTGTAGAAAAGCTACTTGGACTCGAGTATGTTCATTGCAACCACCATGTTTATTTTTTAAAACATTGGGAACCGGCTCGTTTTTTCCATCCCATAGTGGTTTGATTTTTTTGGCGAATTCGTGAATTTTAAAAATCTTAGTCAGGTAGGTATCATCGTCTGAAATAATTTGATCATAGGAATCTTTGACAATAGGATTTGTTAGGTTGTATATGGGATGGTCTTTAAAATACCTTTCAAATGATTTATCGAAATTTTGTTCCGGTCTGGCTTTTAAAAAATCAAAACTAGAGCGAAACCTTGCTATTTTTGCTTTGTAGATTTCTATTTCGTATTCATTTCCCGAATCTAAATCAGGAAGTGTGATTACACCAAATCGATTACCATAGCTATCCGTTTGTATATCACCCTCAATACTTTCTTCTAATATCTCTTGCGCATAGTTTGATTTGTGAGGTAAAGCAAAAACGACTTTGCTCGATTTGATGTTTTTATTGGGCATAACCTTCGCATAGGCAGTGATCATTTGGTACTTTGGAGAGTGGCGAATACCGATTCCGCTTTGATCAATCTCAACATGATTGTTCAGATTTATGAAGGTTTTTCCATGTTTTATCAATTGTCCGACATATTTTGTTTTAAAGAAATCGAATACTCCTAAACTTTCTTCACCTAATGTCGTTGCTTTAAATAAGGAACGAAAAGGAAAGTTAAAGGAAATTGTATCATCAACTTGATTCTTTGAAGGAATAAAGAAAACTATTTTTGCTCCTAAAAATGAAGACCATAATAATATCGTATCCTCATTCCATAAAAAGATTCTCTGCAACTTTGTAACACCCGTCTTAAAAACTCGAGTAGGTGCAAGAGTTAATTTATCATAACATTCGAGAGTTTCTTTGTCCTGACCAATAAAAACAAGCTCGTTTCCCATAACGATCATGTCCGTCCAATCGTTTCGCGAATTTGGAAACGATTTTGAGGAGATTTGTTTTAAGTCTTTCAGTGAAAATGTCAAAAGGTTGGATGAAGTGCGAACAAGTAACACTTTGAACGCATTGTCCCAGGCCATGGAGGAAATTCTTTCCGAGAGTGGTTGCGTACGTTTTGTATCACCGGAGTTGATATTCCATGATAGTAAGTAATGAACTAATTTATTTTTTATTTTTGCATTTACAACCCAGATCACATAGCCGTCACCGGAAGTAACACCTTGAAATTCGTTTATTGATTCCCCGTCTTCCAATTTTGGAGGGGGAGCATAATTGGGGCTTGGGAGCTTTTTCCACTCATAATTTGAGTAACCGGAGGATGGTGCTCTCTCATCCCATTTTTCCAAATTTTTATGCCCACTGGATGCAATATTTGATTCTTCTGTTTCGTATCGCTCTCCGAAAGTCGGAATCGTGTCTGATTGCCCAAGGATTCCGCTCGAAAAAAAAAGTATAAGTACAAAACTCAGATATAATGAAGCACGAAGTTGGTCCATACTCCGCCCGATTGAGTCCTATTTTTCAAAAATGTCAACAGATTCACTGAAATTTTAATGCAGACTCCTACTTCCTCTCTCGAATCTGCAAAAGCTATTTTAGGAATTACCTCCTTTCGTTCTTACCAAGAAGATATCATAAATCAAGTGTTAATGGGTAATCATTCTTTAGTAATAATGCCCACAGGCATGGGAAAGTCGATCTGTTACCAAATACCTGCATTAGTATTGGAAGGTATGACCATTGTGATTTCGCCTCTGATTGCTCTCATGTATGATCAAGTGGCGGCACTACGTAACAAAGGCATCGACGCGACATTTATCAATTCATCACTTTCCAAAGAAGAGCGTAATTCTAGGTATGAAAGTGTAGCTGTAAACAAATATAAGATATTATATGTAACACCTGAAAGGTTTCGTAGTAGTAAATTTTTAGACGTTTTATCGAATGTTCGTATATCCTTACTTGCAATCGATGAGGCTCACTGTATCAGTCAGTGGGGTCATGATTTTCGCCCTGATTATTCGAGAATGCGAGAAATTCGAGGGATATTAAAAAATCCAACAACGATTGCATTAACAGCAACTGCAACAAAACGAATACAAGACGATATCATTTTTGAACTTGGGCTTCATTCTGAGCAGATGAAAATTTATCATGGAGGGATTGCACGACAAAATCTATACCTTCATGTTGAGAGCTTTGTCGAAGAAACAATAAAGTGGAATGCGATTCTAAATTTGTTACAATCGAGTCCGCCTGGGCCTAAAGTCATATATTTTAATTTGATAGACAAATTAGAAAAATTCTCGGAATTTTTAATCTCAAATACCACCAAACATCATATCTATCATGGGAAACTCAGCCCACACGAACGAAACAAAATCCAAAGGAATTTTTTAACTCAAAAAGATGGGATACTACTCGCTACGAATGCCTTTGGAATGGGTATAGATAAATCTGATATTCGTATGGTCATTCATGCAGAGCTTCCGCTTTCCATCGAATCATACTACCAGGAAATTGGGCGAGCCGGAAGAGATGGTGTGAATGCAAAGTGTTATTTATTCTATACGGAGAGTGATCTTGCAGTTCTTTTAGATTTTATAGAGTGGCAAAATCCAGACCCGCATTTTATAAAACGAGTCTATGAGACGTTGGTTTTTGCTGGAGATTCTTTGCGTTCGATCGATTATAAAGATTTGCAGGCTAAAGTAGTGCATAAAAATCGAGGTGACCATAGATTGCAGACTGTCCTAAACCTTTTCGATCGTTATGGAGTAACTTCCGGTGATATAGAATTGAATTCGCTTCGTGTCCGAGGAATTTTACCGAAAGAACTTACATTAAAAGAAACATGGGATGAAAAAAAACAAAATTCGTTAAAACGGCTTTATGAAATGCTAATGTATATAAAATCCAATAATTGCAGAAGATTGTTTTTGTATGATTATTTCGGAGAAACTTTTCACGAATGTTCCCATTGTGATATTTGCTCCAATCAAATTTAAAATATCTTTCCGACGATCAATTCTTCAGCTATTGAACCGAGCTCTCTTGAATCGATGCCATGTTCTCGATTGTCGGCAATGATAAAAACACTCTTTTCTGGTACTATCATACTTGCTCTATGATCTGAATCGCTCTTTCCTTGCGGTAAGATTGGAAGGGTTTGTTTGTTTGGCGTTGGAAACAATTCACTTGTGACTGGAGTATTGTTTCTATAAGCAATGCGAGATGAAACTTGAACTTGGTCGCCGCCTTTTCCAAGGATCCTTCCAATCACGTATTCATCCTGATTGAATGGTGATCGAACGAGTATGATATCTCCAACCAAGAGATTTTTGGGACGCGAGAATCGATTTACATATACCGTATCACCTGCTTTAAAAGTGGGCTCCATAAAATCATTTGTGATTTCAAGTGGGGTTATGACATGAGACTTAAAAATCAAAACTAGAACGATGGAAATTAAGAGAGGAGCACCAACTTTTGTTAAACGATCTTTGATAGATGCTGATTGCCTTGACTTAGACATTGAAATAATTGATCTCCGTTTGTAAATTTTCAGAGATCAAGGTCATTACTTGCGCACTTTCCTTGACTCCCTCACTCGAGAGTGCTGTGTTTTGGGCATGATCATTAATCTCTGCAATGGACTTACTGATTTCCATCATTGCCATCTTTTGCTCTTCTGTGGCATTTTTGATCATCTCCGATAATTCTCGAATCTGTTCCACACCTTGATTTACCTCTTCGTTGGTGTCAATTTGTCTTTTGACTACTGTTCGAATCTGTTTTGTCATTTCATTGATCGAATTGACCCCAGTGATTGTTACAGATAGTGTTTGAATCGAATGATCAATTTTTTGCTGTCCATTTTTGATTTCACCTTCGTTCTGTTCGATTAATGCTTCGATGTCATCGATGGAATTGGCAGTTTTATCAGCTAATTTTGAAATCTCATCCGCGACGACTGCGAAACCTCTACCACTTGCTCCTGCCCGGGCGGCTTCAATTGCTGCGTTGAGTGCAAGTAAATTGATTTGTTCCGAAATGTTGTGAATGATCTCAATTACACTTGTCATCTCTACCGAAGAATCATAAATTTTATCCATGGAGAGTTTCATTTCTTTAAGTGAAGATTCACCTAATTTTGCTTCCTTGGTGATCTCATCGACTTTTTTATCCGCTTCAGAAAAACGCATATCGATATCATTCACAGCTTGGTTTAGTTCGTTCATTTTGCTTATCAGCGATTTTAACGTGAAAGATTGAGTGTCTGCTTTTCCGGCTACACTTTCAATGGCGGCCGTGATCTCCTCTACAGAAGCGGAAATCTCTTCAGAACCGGCGGCTTGGCTTTGGGCTGCATCGGACAATTGAACCATAGATTCAAGAATTTGTGCACTTGAAGCTGTAAGTTGATGGCTTGTGCTTTGTGTTTGGCTTACAATAGATATCAACTTTCCACGAAAGTTTGATAATGCAGAAGCCATATTTCCCACTTCATCTAAGCTTACTTCTTGAAAATGTATTTTTAAATTTCCAGAGACCATGTCATTTATTTTTCCTTTCATGTCAACTAATGGCTGTAATTTGGAATCGATTGCAAATACCGTTATAAAACCGATAACAAACAAGCTCAACATTGATACAATGAGCGTATGAAAGAGAGTAGTTAAGGATTTTTCATACTGCTCGCTCGTATTGTAAGTAGAAAAAATAAAATACTGAAATTCAGGATTGTGAATAAATGAGTATTTCCAGGGATCTGCTCCAATCTGAAAGTTATATATTCCGAATGCATCAGTTGATGCAAACATTTCCTTCATTTGTGGAGAATTAAAGGCGTTCGTCCCTATCATTTTTTTATCGGGATGATAGACGAGGGTTCCATCCTCATCAATAAGACCTGTCTGTCCTCGTAGACCTGTCCGAATATTTGATAGGATAAAAGATCCCAACTTTCCTATGTTTAAAAAACCTCCAACATAACCTTGAAAAACATTATTCTCATAGACCGGCAAAGTATAGGGAGAAATGAATTCACCCGAAACAGTTGATTTGATGGTGAGATGTCGAAGTGGTCCCGATTTCGAAAGATTTACATCTCGAATAGAAAAAGCAGATTTTGGATCCGAAATTTTGTAATCATTTGTACAGATAAAAATGCCTTCCTCGGGATTGAAATAAAACAATGCCTCGGTCGCGTGGTTTGTATTGGAAAGATGAATCTGATTGAGCACAGATTGTATCTGATTGATATTGCGTTTGGAAATTGGTTGGCTTAATTCTTTTGAACTAAAGATAGAAACTGTTAATTTATCACGAAATTCAACTAGCGTGAGTCGAAGTATAGATTCAGATCCGAACATACTTTTTTTTAGAGAATCATTTATCGTTTTCGTTTCGGAGATAAAAGTTAATCTATGATTGACGATAAAAATAAGCATTGTCGCAAACAAGAAAGAAAAGACCGTTTGTATGGCAAGTTTCCGCGAAAGTGATTCCTGTTGTTTTAATTTTACATGAACTAGTTTTGGAAACAATTCATATGGCGGAAAACGTCTAAACAAAGAATCAGAAAGAAGTAGTAAAATGACGATTGAAAATGAGACGATCAAAATGAGAAATGTTGCCATTTCACTTAGCAAGATTAAATTTGTCTGGCCAAGGTAAAATAATTGAAAAAGAAATAAACCAAGGAAAAAGATCACATAACGCAGAAATACATCTATACCTGCCATCAGTGTAAAATTAGTGATCCAGAAATTAGTGCGTGAAAGTGTAGATGGTAAAACTTCTGACTTGGACTCTCTTTCATACTCGAAAAAGGCGCTAAAACGAAAAAATGAAAAAATCAGTGAAAATACGAGACTCAGGAATAAACCGAAGAGAGATCCGATCAACGTCAAAAATAATTCGTTTTCCTTCCAGTCTGTAAAAAGGTAGGTATAAACTGCAATCAAGGGGAGGGCTACAAACAAATGCATCGATTCAAAACGGGAGATGAAAAAGATTGCAAACTGACGAACTTTCATTGTCTCAGACTATTCGGACAGTCTATAAAATCAAATTATAATTTTTATATCTATGCATTCAGATTTTTAGATTCATTATAAATTCGAGTTCAAATACGGCAAGTTTGATGAAAGATTCTTATGTTCTAAAATCTATCCAAGAAAAGATCCGCAATCTAGGATCTGAACCTGGTTGTTACCTTTGGAAGAATACCGAAGGGGATGTGATCTACGTAGGAAAAGCAATCAAATTACAATCCCGAATACGATCATATCTAAATCCACGCCATCCAGATCGTAAAACACGTGCTTTATACGTAGAACTTTTTGACCTTGATTGGATTGTAACTAGAACGGAGGCTGAGGCTCTCATTCTAGAAGCTACACTCATAAAAAAATACAATCCAAAATACAATGTTCGCTTAAAAGATGATAAACGTTATCCTTTTATATGTGTTTCACTAAGCGAGATGTATCCTATGGTATTTTTAACTCGTAAAGTGAAGGACAATGGTGATAAGTTTTTTGGCCCTTTTACGGACGTTAGGGCAGCACGCGAAACATTAGAGTTAATACACAGAATTTTTCCTGTGCGAAAAACAAAACAGAAGTTGCCCCTTCCTCGTCCAGCGAGACCCTGTCTCAATTTTCATATGCATCGATGCCTTGGCCCCTGTCAGGGGAATGTATCCACGAGCGTTTATCAAGAATTGATCGAGGAAATTATAAGTTTTTTAGAAGGCAAGAAGGAAAGCTTAATTGGTAGATTAAAAAGTTCGATGTTGGAGGCATCTGAAAAGTTAGAATACGAAAGGGCAGGTTATATCAAAAAAAGGATTGATCAGATAACTCAAATTAGAGAAAAACAAACTGTTGTCAGTCTAGATGGTGGCGACGAAGATGTGATAGCATTTGCCAGAAGAGACAATGAAGGTCAGGTGATTCTTCTTGAAATTCGCGGCGGACGATTGGAAGGCAAAAAATCCTTTCCGATTACGGGTCTTGAATTGAGCGGAGATGATGAAATCATTCAAGCATTTCTTCGTGATTATTATCTCAGAGCAAGTTTGATTCCCAAAAATATCATTTTACCTATATCTGCTAAAGGAAACTACGAAGCCATTATCTCCGCTATCGCAGAAGTATCAAATACTACGCCAAAATTAAAATTCCCAGAAGCAGGACAAAAAAGATCAATTCTAAGGTTGGCTGAAAAAAATGCAGAGTTATCTCTCACCGAACGTATACTCGCCACAAAATTAAAAGACCAAACTGTGGCGATGAAAGAAATTCAATCCAAGCTCAATCTCAAATCGCTACCTAGAGTTATTGAATGTTATGATATTTCTCATTTCCAAGGCAGTTCTCCTGTGGCAAGTGGTGTCATGTTTGTAGAAGGAAAACCGTATAAACCCGGTTATAGACATTATAAGATGAGAGGGTACGAAGGCATCAATGATCCTGGAATGATGCATGAAGTCATTGCACGAAGGTTAGCCCATTTAGTGAACGAGGAAGAAAATCTTCCCGATTTAATTGTGATTGATGGAGGTCCAACCCAATTGACCAGAGCCGCAGAAGCGGCTGTTGCTCTCGATTTAGGTCACTTGCCTATGATTGGACTTGCAAAAAAAAGAGAAGAGATCTTCTTTCCTGGTGAAAATTCGCCGTATACATTTGATATTCATTCTCCAATGATGCGATTGATTCGATCTGTACGAGATGAGGCGCATCGGTTCGGAGTGACCTATCACAGAAATCTAAGAAAGAAAAAAACATTACAATCTGTTCTAGATTTAATTCCGGATATTGGAAGCATGAGAAGAAAGTCTTTGCTTCGTTATTTTCAGTCCAAAAAAAAAGTAGAAGATGCCACACTCAAAGAGTTACTTGAGGTTCCAGGTATTGGAGAAAAACTTGCTAAAAAAATATATGAAGCCTTACATAAAAAAAACATTCCGATAGATAAAAACCCGAACATTTAATATTAATTTCGAACCATTCTTATGAGTTGTTTCTCTTTCTCTATTGAGGCAAGAGATGCGATATCTATTTTTATTCCCATTCACGCTTATCTTAAGTTGTAAAGTGCATTCTCCCAATCTGGCACTTTGGAATCTAACACAAAATAATGAGGAATCTCCTCCTGTGTTTCAATTCGAATATCGCACACCATCTGCAGAAAGTATCGTAGATAGCAGTGTTTTACAGAAAGTAGGCGATGGCTTTTGCCTCTATTCCATACCACATGATTTGTATGTACTTGAGACGGGTGCTAAGTTTAATATTTGTGCAAAAAGTAATCAGGAAACGATTTCCATTCTTGGGGCTGCTTTACTGGATATGAATCGAGGATTAGAGGCGAATGCTTCTTATCCAGCTTCTGGAAAATTTTGGAAAGCGGAAGTTATTTCTTACGGTAATTGGAAAAAAGAAACGTTACATTTAATTCCAAAGAATTCCTATTCCGATCATCGCACTCTGGATGGAACGATCGCCTTCCATCGATTTGATGTACCCAATGCTGAATTTTTCCAGTGGTCGGACTCAGACTGTGAAGCAATCTTTCCTTCACAACACATTGGTAATACGCTAAACTCTAGAAAAGTATTACGATTCCAATTCACATGTGGATCCGTTGACTTTTTAGAGAAAATAAATGTTGAGAATCAAAAGCTCAGCTCAAACTGCAAAGCTACATTTCCATCAGTCGGGGAGAGGTTTCGACACTCGGAATCGCCATTTCAGAAATTTGTTGAATGGGAAAATGATTCAGATGAGACCCTTTGTCCTAATTTTGATACGATTCAATTTATCGAACAAACAAGTGGCAAAGTTACGACTCTTTCGAAGATTGAATTACAAAAATTGAAAGAAAGGCATAAATACATTCTTCCTAAGTCTAGTATCATTTGGACAGATGCAGAACAACTTTCTGGCGTTTCAATTTCCAATGAAATGTTAAACAATATTGGAAAAAAAGGAAATTGGGTATGGGATAGTGGCAAGTTTTTGGAGGAGGAATTTCTATTTAAGCAAGGGAGTGAATTTTTTAGTAATGGTCGCCCAAGGGGAAGCTGTCGTGATCAATTAAGATTTCATTCTCATTTAACCGATGTATGTATGAGTCCCGGCGTATTTGATGGCCTTCTTGTCTCCTTCGATCAAAACAAATCTCGAGTATGCGATGTAGAATCTCTTGAGATCACGGAATTTTTTACAGGCAGGACCAATCCAAATGTTGTCCCGATTTTTTTGGAGATACAAAATAAGGGATCAAAATGTGATTTAAGTGGAATTGATCTAGTTTATAATGAGGAGAGGTTTCCTCTTTCCGCAAAAGAATTTTTGATAGAGTCAAACGAAATCTTTTTGATTTCAACGAAATCTTGGGATGGATGGCAAATCCGTTCCCAGACGAAACCTCTATCTACGAAAGAATTTAAATATCAATTACCGAAGATTCTAATTTTAGAGCGAGGGACACAAAATAGCAAGAGTTATAATTCTGCTGAAAATCAATTTGTTCTGACAAATGAAACGGGTCAAACCAATCGTTCTATGTTATTACAATCTTCAAGGGTTTTGCCTCATCCTGACGTTGAATCCAGTATTTTGAATCCATTAGGTCAACTGCATATAAGCCCAGGCGTAATTTCAGAAACAGGTAACATACCTTTTTTACCCTTAAAGATATCTGAAATTTTGTTAACAGGAACGAAAAATGAAAACTTTAGTTATGCGGAAAGGTTTATCGAATGGGAAGATCTACAAAACAGGGAGGGTTTTGTTTCTTTTTTAATTTCCGGAGTTATCAATCGACATTTTATTTTTTATAAAAGTAGGCAGAATGAATTTCCTTTGGTTTATACCGAACTAGGAAATTGTATTCCAAAAATGGGCATCGAACTTCCCGAAGGAAGTTTACCGAATGAGGATTTAGACTTTTTTGTATTTGATAGCGGAGGAAGGACTTTACCCAAACCATCAGAAAATCAATTTTCATATCGAAAAAACAAATTACAAGAATTAGGTCAAAATTCGTCGGCAAGATTGAGCGTTCACCCCGAACGTCTTCCTTTTGAATTTAGTTTATCCAATGACTCTACTTTTCTCTGTGCACCGCATTCTAATGCGTCCCCAGGAAAGGCGAACATTCGTTCGAATCGTTGGATTGAAACTGTCTTACAGTCGATAGGAGGTGTTCCCCGAATCCAACAGATCAAATTTTTATTCGAGCCTTCACTTAGCGACAAATTCAGATTTAGTAATCAGTCCATTCAAGTAGATTATCCTGCGGCTGTGTTGGCAGATGGCGGCGATTATCTTGTCAATTTTATATCCGGAATAGAAGACTATCTTTCCAATTTTATTACCAATGGTTTGATTTATCTAGATTGGTACAATGCAGGAGATATAAAAAAATCGTCACTTATATTTAAATTAGGTGAAGTTAGAATCGAAGGTGTCTATCCAAGTCCTCCAAACCCGCAGAATGAGTGGATCTATTTCTGTAATACAACACAATCTACTGTAGACTTACAAAACTATAAAATCGAAGATGAAACTAGCAAGGATCAAATCGTATCCTATTCCACTCGCTTTCCAAATAAAATTCCCAGTTTTAAAGGAAGTCAGGTTTTAAATTGGACTTCATCATTATTAGCTCCTGGCGATTGTGCCTTTTTAGTTGATCCTGATGGCGCTGAATGGTATCTACCTCCCTTCGCAAAGTCTACCGATCTGCTTTTGACGATTGCTTCCACTCAAACGATAGGCAATGGAGTTTCAAATTCTGAGAGGTTAAATTTATACAAACAAGTTGGATCGATTGAAACATTGATCTCTAGTTATGGTAAGTTTGGAACACCATCTTCCTTTTCGATTCCTTTGCAAAATGGTGAATACTCGCTATTAAAAAAGGAAAGACTTGGAAATCAAAGCTCCGATTTTTATGTGTTTTCTGAATGAAGAACATAACTTTCCTTTGTAAAGTTATAGATTTAAAATTAAGTATATTATTATGTATTTACATAAATTCATCTTTATTTGCTGAGGATATAGGCCTCAGATTTAAAAGCTCTGCCCGTTTTTTTGAAACACAATTGATGGTTGAGGAAAAATCGAGTGAAATCAAAAATCCGCCTGGTTGGAATTTACAATCGGGTTTTGAAACAAATCCAAATCAGGATGTTTCTTTTTTGAATCGGAATACAAATTCTTACTTTGGACTGGGAGCAATTTTTAAACAAGAAACAACAAGTTTGCGAATGAATTTAGACCTAGATGCATTGAAACGAAATAAACTCAATAACGCCGAAGATATGTTATATTTTGGAAAGGATTGTTTTATCGCCACCGACTTTCTTGGTTTTTGGGTTGGTGTGGGAAGACGGAAGTTTAGCTTTCGTGAATCACCTTTTACTGGTTCTTTTGATGGTGGTGATGGAGTATTTATCGAAAGGGACTTTCTTCACAAATGGAAAGTTCAAATGTTTTTATGGGATCATTACACTGGTTTTCGCTTACTTGAAAAAGAAATGATCCCGACCTATCGAGAAATTGATGATCCCTTTCGAAGCGAAGGGCAAAGGCGAAGGCACTCATTTGGAATTTCCTATGAAGACCAACATACTTTGAGACTTGGGATTTCGTATCTGGAATTAGGAAGTTTTGGAAAACATACAAAGGAGGTTGAATCGCAAGTATTAAAATACGGTGCAGATGGAGATGCATTATTGAGTGGGAATCTCACTCACAAGTTTATCTATAGAAACTTTTATTCCATAGCGGAATTGTTATGGGCAAAAGGTGTAGATAAAACTCTAAATCAGTCTACGACTACAAAAGGTTCCTTTGTCATTGAAGGTGAGGCTATATCCATCGGTGGCGGTTATAACGATGGTTTTTTGTCTTTTGGAACGAGTATTTTTTTAAATGATTCGGATGAGAGAAATGCTTCCAATCAAATTCAAAAATTAGGTTTTGTTAATTCCGGGACACACATTGGTTCTACCTTTTTTTTATCACAATATTTACAGATACATCCTTCTGCTCATGTAACAGAACAAGGATTGGAAAGACAGAATACAATATTACGAGGGAGGTCTGCATCCTCTTACGGTGAAATATTTTTTGGAATTAGAGTATTTGAAATCCAACTGAAGCTGTTGGGTGCATTAATTTTGCCATATAAGGCGAGCGGTGCAAGCGATGGTAAAATCAGTGTTAAAAAAGAAAATTATGAAAACTTTTACATTGGTGAAGTTGCATTAGATTTATCTTATCAGTTGGATCATAATCAATTGGGATTGCTTCTGAGTCACCTTTCATCATCGCATGTAATTGGTTTACAAGGAACAATGATTAGTTGTTATGGGAGTGTTTTATTTTGAAAGTATTGATGATTTTAAGAAAGTTTGTTCAGATCCCATTCTGTTTTTTGATTTTGATCCATTGCCAGAAGGAAAAAACAAAAGAAGAGTTAAATCTTGATATTCTCAGTCTATTGGGGGTCGAGAACCCAATTTTTCTTTTTTCATATCCTGGAAGAGATAGCCCAGCTGAAAATAAAACCCAAGTGGTTAGAACTATTGTTTCAATGATTCAAGATGCAAAGTTTGAAATTGTCGGATACATATATGGCCTTGATGATTTAGATATACTGATTTCCCTTCGTGAGGCGAAACAAAGAGGTGTTCGCTTAGAGATTCAAGGTGATAAGGATGAAGATTATAAGGAATTAGCCAGCTTTGGAATTCCAATTAAAATTTGGAATGGATCTGGAATCCATCATACAAAAATTATCATTACGGATAGACGGAATCTTTTCCTGGGAACGGGTAATTTTACATCAACGGGTCTTGTAAGAGATAATAATTTATATTGGAAACAAAACATTCAAGAATCTGAATATAAGATTTTAATGGATATTTTGCGTGAAAAAAATGAATTAGGTTTATGGAAGTATGGTCATAAGATTTTGTACTTCGCGCCGGAATCCGGAAGAATGATTCAAGATAAAATGTTAGAGGCAGTAAAAAACGCAAAAAACCGGATTCGATATATGATTTACACTCACTACGATCCCATTTTAAGTCATGCCCTCATTCAGGCATGTGATCGTGGAGTGATCGTTGAAGGAATTTACAGTAAACCCATTAATCCTGAGGCATTTTCCCTCGCCAATGAGTTACGATATCCATGTCAGATCTATGAGGATGGCAACGAAGATTCGATATTGAAAAATGGAAATTTTGTTGGAGGTTTGTTGCACCATAAAACAATGATTATAGATGAAAATCTAGTCCTTACTGGTTCTTATAACTTTACCGTTTCGGCAAGAGATGAAAATAGAGAATACTATACCGAGTTTGATGAAGTGAAGGCTGTGGCGGAAGTAGGCGGCGAATGGAAAAGGGTCAAACAATTGGCTAAAAGAGTTATGCCTTCGGAACAAGAAGTAACTAATCGAATTCAAATCTATCATCTTCCAAATTGGAATGGCAATCATTTACTTATTGGTCGATTTTCATCTAGGGGCGTTTCCTTTGATCGGAATAGTAGTGGATTGTCGCTGGAATGGGAAAACAGTTTCAATCTGCTGGAAGACCGTCCCGAGTATGAGCGTATAGAAGCCTCAGAACTAAGAAGGAACTACATAGATATTTCCCTTCCTTCCGAATATGACTTTCTCGGCAAAGAAATGCGACCGATGGGAGAATTCAAAGTTTTGATGCTATGGGATCGTATTCGAATTATATTTCCATCGAAAATGCGTGTGTCAAAGGTTTATACATGGGATGGTAAGAGTAAACCGGCGACTTTCATGGCAGACGAAAATCAGGATTTTTCTATGTCACTTTATGAGAAATTGGGCAAAGAACAGTGGTTGGCCTTTGAAACAGAAAGAGGCGTGTTATTCGGTTGTTCAAAAAAGAAAGATACTAAATTATCTAGGTTTATAATGTATCTTAAACAAAAACAGGTGTTACAGGGATTTGGTGAAACACGTTGTTTTAGTTTTTAATCCATTTTCTCTTCCAGGATCGGTACAAGGATTTTTGCAATGTCGTCATTTAGCCGCACGAAATTATTGATACCCAAATGTGTGATCTTTGTATTGACATCGTTCAAAAGAGATTTGATCAGTTTGTCTAGTTCGGCTTGGTGTTCTTTCGGTAGTTTGGAATTAAAAATGATATCGCTCATAATGATCTTGTCACATTCTCCGATTTGAAATAGGCATTCCAGCGTTTTTTATAAATGGTCTTTCAATTCTAAATTACGAAGTTTTGGAGCAAATCGACTCGCGATCAATACAATGATGAGGGTCATTGCACCCCCTGCAATTACGGAACCAACTGGACCTAGTAGTTTGGCTGTCAAACCTGATTCAAAAGCCCCGATTTCATTCGAACTTCCGATAAATATCTTATTGATAGAACTGACTCTACCACGCATTGATTCCGGGGTCATTGTTTGCATAATGGTAGATCTTACGACCACCGATACGCTATCAAAAACTCCAGACAAAAACAAAGCCATAACTGAGAGCCAAAAAAAAGTGGATAAGCCAAAAACTAACATACAACATCCGAATCCTAAGACACTTAGAAGCAGAATTTTGCCTGAATTTTGTAATGGAGGTTTGTGTGTTAAGAAATAAGCCATTACAAGTGCTCCAAATGATGGAGCTGCCCTTAATACACCGAGACCTTCCGATCCAACAAACAATATATCTTTTGCAAAAACTGGGAGTAGGGCAATTGCCCCACCAAATAAAACAGCAAACATATCTAAAGCCATGGCACCTAACATAATTTCATTGTGCCATACAAAACCAAGACCTGCTTTAAGACTGGTAAAGAGTGGCTCCCTTACTTTTTTTTCAAGCAAAGGTCTTGGTGAGATAAACAAAAAAAGTATCATGGGTAGACCAATACAAAAACAATCGAGAAGATACGCAGATTGGATTCCAAACCATCCATATAATATACCGCCAATTGCCGGTCCAATAACGGCACCTGCTTGGAAGGATGTTCCCATCCAGGCCGCCGAATGTGGGTACTGTTCTCTTGGGACTAATTGTGTAACGAAACTAAATATGGCAGGAGATATGAAACCCCTTGCAATTCCTGAGACGAAAATGACGCCAAATATGGGCATGGCGCCGAATGATTGAAGTATCCAAGATAGCTTACCTGAAAATAAAAATAAGGACAACGAACATAAAAATAGAATAAAAAGACAAACAAGAATAATCCCTCGTCTTTCCTTAAGATCTGCCAAATGCCCTGCATACAATGCAACCACGATGGAGGGAATGGCCTCAAAAAGACCCAAAAGGCCCAGATCTAGTAAATCGCCCGTTAGTTCGTAGACTTGCCAGCCTACAATTGTAGCTTGTATATTGATTGCTAGAACCATAAAGAATCTAGCTACGATAAAGAATCGGAAATCTCGGTGTTTAAATATTGGTGAATTGAACAAAAGATTCACTTCTTATATTTCAAAAAATACAATCCAAGAGCCGCTACCATATGAGGATGATGGATACTTCCATCTAATAGATAACCTTTGACCTCATCAATGGTTGCAAGTAAAATCTCTATATCTTCCCCTTCGTCAAACTCTACATTTTCTGTTTTATCTACATTGTGTGCGACAAAAGAATAAGACCAATTTGTAAACATCGCTGGGTTGCCTGAAAACTTAGAAATTAATTCGTAGTCATTGTCGTTGGCAGTATACCCTGTCTCTTCGCGAAGCTCACGTTTGGCGGAGGAAAGGGCAGAATCAAAATTCTGCTCCTTTTCGTCTACGATACCACCGGGTAATTCGAGACTTATCTCACCGATTCCATGACGGTATTGCCTGATCAGAAGTATTTTTCCTTCTTTTGTGATCGGAATTACATTGACCCAATCATTTGACTTTAACACATAATAGGTTTTTATTTTATCAATTCTTGGTAGTTTGATTTCAAAACTTGCTAAGGTGTATATAGGTGTGGGGAAGTGGTCTTTCCAGTTTTTACGTTCTCGATTTTCCATTCTGCTTTCAGTATGAAAATTATAGATTGAGATGGGAAGTGATTTTTCGTTTATACGTATGTTCCCCATGGAAAAGTACTAACTAAAAAAATAGCCCTAATCGATTCTTTTATTTCCGTTTTTATACCTAATTTTTCCCTGGCATGAAGAATTTTTTAAATAAATTTTGGTATCAGAAGACAGGAAATAACATGATAAGAAGAATTAAACTATTGGCGATGTTGACGGTATTGGCATTCCTAATAACGTATTGCTCAAACAATGATCAGGCGGCAGGACTTCCTTGCATTGGAATCGCTGGTAAAGATGGAAAGAAAAAAGCGGGCGCACAACTTTCTTGCAGTGCACTTTTACTCACAGTCGCCAACTCCACAAACTCATCCAATACATCGGGAACCCCGACCATTGCTTTGTCTTATGTGCAAAGGAATGGAACTGAAGTCTCACTCAACACGGGCGCGTTTTTACCTCCGACAGCGGGTACTGCTCAAGCAGACTCTCGATCATTATACAATGCAGATTTTAGTTTGAATGGAAACTCTGGAGGCAATGCATGCCCGGTAGGTAGCACTAGAGAGTATACATTCAAAATAGCAAATTCTGGTAATGGTGCTGTGACAAGTGACGCGACTATTTCCGTCTCAAAGACCTCCGACTCGCCTAATCCTCGGACCTTGAGTACTGGACAAGCTGGCAGTTCTACTTTTGAAGTATCGTCGCAACCAACGTTACCCATTGCTTCAGGTGCAAGTAGTACTTTCAAAGTGAAACTGACTCATAATGGTTCTTGTCAAACTGGTTATAAACGCGGAGGTTATTTTGCAACTACTGCCAAAGTGACTGTTTCCACAACTGATCCAACTAATCCAAATTACACCGCAGAATTTGAGGTATTTGGAATCTCCTGAGTTCTGATGATTGATGCCTTCTGTTGGGTGACAAAAGACCGGTCTGAAGCTCTAGACCGGTCAATCAACTTTGCTCGCTCACAAATTCAAAATCTTAAATCGAAAGATAACCTACGATTCTACGCATTTGAAGATGGCAATTCTAATCTAAATCGCAATGACCATTTAATATGCTTTAACCGGCAGGATAGAAAACAATTTTGCGATTGGCTAAGTACGCATTCTAGATTTGGAAAATCAAATACTATCACTGAGGCGGTACACTTTTTATTTGGTTTAGATGATCCGGTCATCGACTGGACTACGGGTGCAAATGCCAACTTTATGAATTTAATGATGTATGGTAAAAAGGTTCTGACCTTGGACGATGATATAGTTTTGGATGGAATCAAAGTAACAAATGATCAGATAACAAACAATATAAAAAAGCGAAAGTATTTTTTGAATCAATTGGAACTTCAAGATTATTATGCAAAGCATAACGGAAATACCTCAAGGCTATTGAGTGAGTTGAATGAGGTTTTAGATGATCCAGATAATGCAATCGCAAGCATTGGCATTTTAGGTGACACTGGTTCTCCCGATGCGCGTGGAATATTTAATCATACTTATGAAGAAGTCGAGAATATCCTCCTTGAACCAGAATTATTCTATGCGGCTATCACGAATAGGCTAATACACCGTTATGTGATTCAAAGAACTGAAATGAAAGATTTTTCGTTTATGACTACGTGTTATGCCATCAATCACAAACATCCTATCCCTCCATTTTTCCCATACGGTAGAAACCATGATGGTTTTTTTTCTTTCTGTCTAAAGATAGCCAATCCCATATCTCGTATCATTCAGATACCTTATAGTGTGCTCCATTCTCCCATTGAGGATCGAATGGATCGCATTGAAGATTTAAAAAAATTACGTTTGCGAATGAATGATTTTTTGATCTTTGCGGCCGCCGATTTTTTAACAAAGGAACAGGTAAGTCGCACTAATTCGATAGAAAGATTCAATGTATTCTCCCGATTTTTAATTTCCATAACTGAGTTGAGTGACCTTCAATTTCTAAATTACTTCCAATCTCAAATCCATGAATACTTCAACAGGCGTTCAAATCGCTTAAATGGAATTTTAGCTAAAGGTATTTTGTCATCAAACGGAGTGGGTCACTCAGCTGACCACGAGCATTATATTGATCTCGTTCGATCTGAAATCCAGTTGATGGGTGAATTTTTCCAAAGGGAACAGAATCACTTGCCTTCGGAATTTGATAGGTTTTCAAATGTTGGAGAAGCAATTTCTCGAATGAAATCCGATATAAAAAAATTTGCCATTGCCATCTCAATTTGGCCCGAGCTCAAGGAAAGGGCATTGGAGTACTAGCCCGACTTTTGTTCCTTTTCCTCCCATTTTTCACTCGACCAAGCTGGATCTGGTCGAATTATGTCCCTTACCGAGGCGCATTCTTAGTTTATGAAATTAAATCCAGCCCAAATGGAAGCTGTAAATACAGTGGAAGGGCCGCTTCTCGTTTTTGCGGGGGCTGGTTCTGGCAAAACCCGTGTCATCACCAACCGCATTGCGCATATGATTCAAAATCGCCACATTACTGCTGGGCACATTGTGGCACTCTCTTTTACAAATAAGTCAGCGAAGGAGATGTCAAACCGTCTTCGCAAAATGATACCAAGGGAAAAACTGAAAGGGATCATTCTCTCTACTTTCCATTCCCTCGGTCTCAAAATTCTCAAAGAACATATCACAAAACTAGGTTACCACGAAACATTCCTTTTGTTCAATTCGGGAGACCAAGAATCGTTTGTATCCGAACTTTTAAAAATCAAAAAATTGGATCCAAAAAAAGTACCACCGAAAGAAATTCTCAGACGTATTTCTTACGCAAAAAATACATTAGGACATTCGAAAAATGTGAATTTAGATGCGGTGGATGAATTCAATCTGATTGCAATAGAATTATTTCCTATGTATGAAGAGGGCCTTAAGGAAAAAAATGCCGTCGATTTTGATGATCTCATTTTGTTACCAAAACGATTGCTACAGGAGTTTCCTGATGTTGCAGAATCCTATCATAAAAAGTATCAGTATTTTCTTGTAGATGAATTCCAAGATACGAACCAATTGCAATATGAGTTTTTGTCACTATTTCGAGGTAAGAGTGACAAAAACTCATATTGCAATTGGTTCGTATCTTGGAATTCATCTACAAGAAAATACTGATACTTTTTATGATAGGATTCTGCAACATCAGGAAACTCCTGTAGCAATCGTTTTGGTAACAAAATGAG
>JAPZRK010000053.1 GCA_027531445.1 Leptospira sp. | reverse complement strand
TCCAAGCTTGTGTAGCAGGCTTTTGAGATGGATGCTTTCGGTATTGCTAAACCCGTTCTCCGCCCGAAACTGAGCCGCATATTTCTCAAGAACCAGCGGACTCATCGGCGAGAAGGGTTTTCATTTTCAGGTAATTTCGGACCATCTTTTTGAATTTGGCGATCTGCTCCAAGTCGGAGGCCTTTAGACTATCTGCGCGAAATGCCAGCGCAAGATTAACGCTCGCCACATCCAAATCCTCTTCAAAAAAGTCGTATTCATCCACGCCATACAGATTAGCCAATTGACTTAGCAAGGGGGATGGAATGGTGCGGCTGCCGTTTTCATAATAGCTAACCTCTTCTCTCAAAACCCCTAAGTATGCTGCAATTTGATCCTGGGTAAAGCCAAGATTTTTGCGAAGGGCTTGAAGGTTCTTTCCGATGAGTTGATCCTGATTCATAGACGATTTGGTTAAAAAATAATGTTACAAACCTACAACATTTAAAAGCAACTCAAAATTTTTGTAACAAATAAATGAAAAATGAACTACACAAAATTTGAATCATACTTTAATATTTTAAAGCATTTAAATCAATCATGGTAGTCATGATACTTGATGAAGGGTTAGGTATTTATCCTTGGAAACCAAACTACAAAAAGAAAAGGAATGCATTGTGGAATCAAAAAGGATGGATTTTTTAAAACATCGATTGATTAAATCTCTAGAGAACTAAAAAAACACAATTAATTAAACACAGAAGAGCCTATTCTCACCAACCAAAACCCACTTTAAACGCACTAAACCCGTTTTTTTCTATAAACGGAAGTCAAAACCAATTCAAGCCTGTATCTTTGCAACCCTAACAAACCTAAAACCATGAACGCATTCAAAGGCACCGGCGTCGCATTGATTACTCCTTTTCATGACGATCACAGCATTGACTTTGACAGTCTCAAGCGCTTGATCGATCATGTTGTTTCTGGCGGGGTGGATTACCTGGTGGTCCTTGGTACCACAGGTGAATCGGCCACTTTGACCTCTGCTGAAAAGAAACAGGTGCTCAAAGCCTGCTTGGAATACAATGACGGACGCGTGCCCGTGATGCTTGGTATCGGTGGT
>JAPZRK010000073.1 GCA_027531445.1 Leptospira sp. | reverse complement strand
TCTCGAGCATGATTCAAATGCACGCATTTTAGTGATCACTGATCGTGATGAACTGGATCGGCAGATCACAAATGTTATGCAGAATTCAGGTGTGATTGGTAAAAACGATCCATCTCCCCGGATTATTAACGGAAATGATTTTAAAGCGAAACTAACAGCAACGACACCTCGTTTATTGTGCGCATTAATCAACAAATTTAATGTAATTACCGCCTTAGACGAATCACCTCCGTCGGTTTATGGAAGTTTTTACGTTTTTGTTGATGAGTGCCACCGTTCCCAAAGCGGAACAATGCATCAAAAAATGAAGAATTGGCTTCCCAATGCTATTTTCATCGGGTTTACGGGGACACCCTTGCTTAAATCTGATAAACCCCTAACCAGAGCAGTTTTTGGAACACCCATACATACATATAAATTCCCTCAAGCAGTTGAAGATAAAGTAGTTCTTGATTTGATCTATGAGGCTCGGAAAGTACCTCAGCGATTGAGTTCCAGAGAGAGGATTGATGAATGGTTTGATGTAAAAACGCAAACATTGAATCGTTTTCAACGAGCGAAGTTACGCGAGCGCTGGGCGAGTATGGAAAAGTTGATGAGTTCGGAGGATCGCAAATCGAGGATTGTTGCGAGTATCATTCATGACTTTGGTGTAAGGCCAAGACTAAATAATGATCGGGGCACTGCGATTTTAGTATCGGCATCCATTTATGAAGCATGTCACTATTTTAATATGTTTAGAAGTACAAATTTTGGAAGCAAATGTGGAATCATTACATCCTTTGAGCCTAACGCAGCATCAATTGCTTCTGATCCTCAGGGCAGTGAATCACGGTATAAATTTGACACATATACAAAATTTGTGTTAACTGAAATTCATTCAACAGAAAAATACGAGCAGGAAGTGAAACGTCGATTTATTCATGAACCCGCAAATATGAAACTTTTGATTGTGGTCAGTAAACTACTTACTGGATTCGATGCCCCAAGTTGTACTTACATATATCTTGACAATGAACTACGAGATCATAATTTATTTCAGGCAATTTGCCGAACAAATCGTTTAGACGGTGACGATAAAGATTTTGGATATATAGTAGATTTTAAAGAACTCTTTGGTGATGTGCAAGATGCTATTGCTTTATACAGTTCAGACGAATTAGATACGGAGGGAGCAAGTGAAAAAGAAAACAATATTAATCTCAAAAATTGGAGAGAGGCAGGAAAAAAACAGCTCGAAGACGCAAAGAAAGCAATTCATTACTTATGTGCACCAATCCCACCTCCAAAGGAATTAGAGCAATTTATTCAACATTTTTGTGGAGATATAACTGATCCAGAATCATTAAATCAATTGGCACCTCTCCGAGTATCTTTTTACAAATCTGTGGCGCTGTATGTAAGATGTTATGCCAATGTTGCAGAAGATTTAAAGGAGGTTGGCTACTCTGACTCTGAAATAGAATTTATTAAGAAGGAAATCGATTTCTATGTAGATATTCGCGATTCTATCAAAAAATGTGCTGGAGAAGAATTAGATACAAAGCCTTACGAGGCTGACATGCGTCATCTAATTAATACTTATATATTGGCAGATGATTCGCGTAGAATTGGATCTCTAGAAGAGATGACACTTTTAGATTTAATTGTTAAGACGGGAATTCATGATGCCATCGCTAAAAAATTCAATGAGAAGGGTAGAAAATCAAAGAGGGCGGTTTCGGAAGGTATCATTAGAAATATCCGTAAAACTATAATTAGAGAATCACTAATTGATCCACGATTTTATGAAGAAATGTCGAAACTACTTTCTGACCTCATTAAACAACAAAGAGAAAACGAAAAAGATTATGAAAAGTTTTTAAAGAATGCAGAAGATTTAGTTAAGAAACTGTCATCGAAAAGAATGGTGCATGGAGCACCTGCCGTATTGTTTCAAAATAGGGAAGCTACGGTCTTATTCAATAATTTGCCTGGTGATGATATAGATTTACGGGCTTCACTGGCATTGGAATTAGATTCTGCGATTCGTAATAATGCGCCTGCCGGTTGGAAGGGAGATCAAGCAAGGGAGGCTCAAGTTCAAAACTCTATTTTTCCCATTCTTAGCAGAAATCGTGAGTTAACTGAAAGAATTTTCGAAATAGTTAAAAATCAACCGGGCTATTGATGAGCGAGATATTTACGTTTGACGATATTATTGTGGAAGTTACCTTCAAAGAGGTAAAGAATGTGCATTTAAATGTTCATCCTCCTGACGGTAGAGTCACTTTAGTTGCGCCAACTGCAACTCGGTTGGATGTCGCTCGAGCTTATGCAATCTCACGCCTAGCATGGATTCGCAAACAAAGACAAGGATTCAAAGATCAAGCCAGGGAAACACCACGAGAATTTATAAAGAGAGAAACGCATTATCTATGGGGTCGCCAGTATCTTCTGGACGTTATAGAGAAGGATGGTACACCGAAAGTAACTATTGATCATCGTAGTATTACCTTATATATAAGACCAGGTAGTCCTATAGAAAAAAAATCGGAGGTGATTCATAACTGGCATAAACGTTTGCTTCATGAAGCGTTACCTCAGCTCATTAAGAAATGGGAGGAAAAGCTTGGAGTCACAGTCTCTTCATACTTCTTGCAAAAAATGAAAACGAAATGGGGCAGTTGTAATTATAACGAAAAGAACATACGAATTAACACTGAGCTTATCAAAAAACCGAAAGACTTACTAGAGTATATTGTCGTTCACGAAATGATTCATCTACTAGAACCTTCGCATAATGAAAGATTTATTCATTTAATGAACCAACACATTCCCTCTTGGAGAGAAGCGCGAAAGGAATTAAATGAAATTCCTTTGTCGGCAGTTGATTGGAAAAAATAATGAAACTAATAAAAGATTCAAAAACTCTAGTTCGTAACCTAAACCAACTCATTGATGAGTATTCTGAATTCCATTGGATGGTTGCCTGGGCCGGAGAAGCATCACCTGTAATAGAGAACTTAAAGAAAAATAGGAAGAAGATAAAGAAAATTGTAGTCGGTATCCATTTTTATCAAACGCATCCAAATTTTATTGAATCCTTTCTTGGTGATAAAGGTGTTCGCTATTTGATGCAACCGGATGGTACATTTCATCCGAAAGTCTACCTTTTTAGGAATAGTGACAGCGATTGGCGGTTGATTATTGGAAGCGCAAATTTTACACGTGCGGCGTTAAAACGCAATACAGAAGTTAATGTTTTGATTGAGCCCAGCGATCTAAACGCTCAGGATATGTATCAAGATATATTGGTGCTTATACACGAAAATTGGCTACTTGCAAAACGTTTTACGGGGGATGAATTACGAAGATATATAGCAGTAAGAAGCACTCAGATAAGAAAGATACAGAGTCTATCTGGACTATACTCATCCGAGGACGAAACCCCGAGACCAATTTTTGACATTAATTCTCTTTCAATGGACTGGAATGAATTTGTTAAAAAGGTAAAATTGGATAAAACACATGGTCTTGACAAACGATTACGGGTATTAGAAATTTCGCGAAACCTTTTTGAGACTCGCACTACCCTTGATCGCTTTCAAATTGAAGAAAGAAAGTTTGTTTCAGGAGCTCCCAATAATTTAGCAACAAAAGGAAGTGAACATTGGGCATATTTTGGAAGCATGAAAGGGGCAGGCGATTTCAAAGGGAAAATGAATCGTGCGGATGATAATTTAACAAACGCGTTAAACGAAATTCCTTTGACTGGTGCGGTATTACGGAACGACTTTCAAAATTTTACAAAACATTTTACCAAATCTATGTCCGTTAAAAGCATAGCAACGGCAACGCGGCTTTTAGCAATGAAGCGACCTGATTACTTTCTATGTTTGGACAGTAAAAATAAAAAACTCCTATTTGAAGATTTTGGTATCAGAAATAGTAATCTCTCATTTGAAGGTTATTGGGATCAAATCATAGAAAGAATCATGGATAGCCCTTGGTGGAATGCCCCAATGCCGAAGAACGCAACGGAAATTGCCATTTATAAAGGTCGCGTTGCCCTAATGGATTGTTTTTACTATGCGGAAAGTTAATAGAACTAAAATTTATGTGAGATCATTGTTAATTATGGTTTTTTCATTTACTATGTAGAACCCATTAACACAGCCTTAAACAAACCCAACTATCCTCTAAAGATTTAATGAGAAATCGGTTACTTTTTTTTGACCCTGATATCGTTGACGCTTGTCATGGGATTTGCAACCACCTCGGTATAGACAATATGTCAGACTATGATGGGGATCATTCGTAGTGCAAGACCGAGGATGGAGAGTGTGGTTTATTATTTGAATACAAATGCTTCTAGCATAGAACTCAACTTTAACTAATTCTCTTTCAATGCTATCGAAAGAACCAGTACTTATTTCAAAAATACTATTTAGCTTACATTAAAAAATATCTAAATTCTCTTTTCCAGTTAACTTAAGTTGCATTCCTATGCGAAGATCATTAATGGAATTTATACCATCCATTTCAAGAAGGTATTTAATAAGATTCCAATCTTTCGGTACCCATTTCTCCTCTTCTTTTTCAATTTTGTATTTTTTCGATATCACATCTATTGGAACATCTTCAAAACGAATTGATAGGTATTCTTGCATTGATTGAATAAGTATTAATTTGTTCTTTTTGATTCGACCATTCTTGTATCGGTTCTTTATCCAATCATTAATTTTTGCTATTATATGCATTGGATTGCTTTTACTTGTTATAAGGTCTGTCAGTTCGTTAAAAAAATCTTCTTTATCTCCGGAAAGTTTTACTTCCCGATCTTCCGGGAATCCCGACTCAAGTAGGACCAATTTCGGAAGTACATAAAACTGAAAATACAATATCATATCACCTATTTTCGGTAATACTACAAAGAATGAGCTATTATCCAGCCAATGTCCTGAAAACCATAAAATATAAGATTCTTCATTAAGCCAACCTGGCAATGAATAAGTATCATCATTATTTTGAAATAAGCTTTCATTTTTATTTGGAATAATTAACATATAATCATTTTTTCTTAAAAGAAGTGATCTATAAAAATCGAAATTCATCATTGAATCTAATTTACCTTCATAGATGCCAGCTTCTAAATCGTTTACAAAATCTATCCCTTCATGTTCTTTGTTGAGATCCTCCCAACGTTCTGTTACATTCTTCAATCGTGTTTCATGAACTCTTTCAAACTCGTCTATCAGATCAAGATCCATCATACTATGTCGAATGATTTTAAATGTATCTTCACCTAAATAAGCAAAATCAAAAAAAATTGATAGCAATTTCATCTTCTATAAAGTAGTAAGAATATACAAATGTTAATATATTTGTTTCTGGATTTGCATAGAATTCCCAGTCAAATGTATTTTCCAGATTAAAAAGACTTTCGCTTTCATGTTTAATTAAAAAGGTGGAACGTTTAACATCCGGATACCAATATTTATCTAATACTTCGCTCTGGAGCTTCCCAATCCTTATACCAGATTCAGTATCTGATCTTTTATCTACTTCCAAGATTTCTGAAAAGAATTTCGGAAAAAAATGATTAGAGGTTCAAGGTTAGTTTCTATTTTCATTTTCTTTAAATTTTCTTATCACAGCATACGGTACATTAGTGGACAATCCTAATTCTATTTTATTCTAAATGATGCTTTGTTTTTGGGAAACTTTCCGTTGAGAATTCGTACAAGTTTCCCTTCCAGATCAAATTCATACGCTTTATCATATGTTTGGCGGTATAAATAGCCTTTGATTGGCCCAAAAGGTCCTGCAAAACCATTATTTTCCTTAGAGAAAGCTAAAAACTCTTGGTGGGTATATTGAAACTGCTTTGATTCTTCGAAAGCAGATATACCCTCAGGCAGGAGTCTTTTTCTGAACCTGTTCTCACCAAAGAGACAAACAACGAAGATAGGGCTCGGGATGCTTCTTATGCCGATGAGCCAGAGATATGGTTTGAATTGTTCCCTTTCTTTTTGTTCCTCGGAAAGTTCCTCTTGTCGAATCAACTCTAGATCATTTGTTAGATGTTCGGTCCAGAGTCTTTCTTCAGCTTGGATGGCCATTTTCAATTTCAAAACAAACTCTGGGCTTTCCTTTAAGGTGAGGAAATAAACATTCAATCTACGTAGACTTTTCTCAGGACGTCCCAGCTTTCTGCCAAGATCCCCATTTGTGAGTCCGAGCTCGCTTCTTCTTTGCTCGGTGTACTTTTTGATATGGAATGGTTTCATCTAACGCCTCCGATTTAGCAGATTTTTTTATGACGCCTGCAAGTTGGGGGTTTGATCCTCCCTAAATCACGTCAGTTAGGTTCTACTCGATACCAATGGAATGTCAAGTGTTTTATATTATCATATAGTACCCTTAAATATTTCGGAAAAATAAATTCCGAAATTTTGAAAATCAGAAGCTATACTGCTTTTTAATTGTAATTGCAATAAGGAGCATATTAAATGAAAGACATCAAACTTTTAGAAAATGAAGAGAAGGTATTTGAGTTAGAGGCAGATTTTTGGAATCGAGGTACCAATCCGATCCAAAGATTTTTTGGCAATGTAGCGAGATTTGTAGCTATGTTATTAGGAAAGAGAATACATGGAAAATTGATTGTAACAAACCTTAGAGCATTGGAAGTTACAGAAACGATTTCATGTTATTGTTTTCCAACTGCTCACGAAGTCAAATTACTTACGAAAGCGAGCATCAAAGAAGTGGGATATGTGATGGAGAAGTTTTGTTTTGTATTCTGCCCGACTTATACTCTCTATTATGAAAGTACTACCCAATCGACTTCGATCAATGTACAAAATGCAAATGATGAGACGATGTCAGATCTACTCACTAAATTTTATCAGGTTATAAAATAGGCAGAAACGAGGACAGGCTCTCTTAGAGGGCCTGCATGATTCATATGATAACTTTCTTAGACAAATGCAGACTTCTATTCTACCCGTTCCTTCTCCTTGTAGTCTCGCTTACAATGGTTTTACTTGGGCTTTTTTTCTTGGATCACTTGTTGGCCAAAATTCTATTCTTCTGTATTTCGTTTTATTTCTTCCTACTCTCCATACAATTGGGAGGCACATTCCCATCCAAGGTTCGTTCTTTGCGGCTACTCATTCGAAAAAATATTTCCATTTTTCATGAAGATAGCTTCTCAGATTATATGAGAGCCCCGTGTGGTAGGCAGGTTGTAAAACTTGCGCTAAGGAAGTTGAGAAGATCAGAAGACTATCTCGAGTTAAAGCGAAAATATCCACTAACTGTATTTTGGTTCGAAAAAAGGAAAACTCGGATTGTATTTTATAAAACATCTTAACATATCTAGAAAAGTTATTTCAATTTAAAAATCCAATTGCAAATTTATATCGTTAGATTCTAGATTTAATTGATAAATAGTGTAAGCTATGTGGGTGATCTGAAGTGTTACCGATGTGCATTTCTAAATCAACGATTAATGCCTGTAATGCGACATAATGTAAATTATCGGAAGTTGCATATTGCTCCAGCTCTTTTTTAAATACTCTCAAAAAATCCTTTCATTACATTCCGAAGGCGTTCGACTTTGAAATCATCGACACTATTCTTATCCATATAAAGACGTTTATTGATTTCAATCATGATTCCCTTCACATTGCGATTTACTTTGAAATACGGTTTTGGAATAATGCATCCGGCATAAGGATAATTTAGCTCAACGGTATAACCTTGGTTTTTAAAATAATTTACTGTGTAATTCAACAAATAATTCGGCGTATGAAATGCATCCGTGCCTATACAAATATCAGGTGATACTTGTTTTTCATTAGAATAAATTGAGAGATGTTCATTGAATGAATGGCAATCAATAATGTGAACAACTCCATAAGATTCTAATTTAGTTTTTGCCTTAGTAAAGAACAGTTCATGGTGCTTTAAGTAATAATCTCTATAAACCCTCTCTTTCCATTCAGCATCCAACCTTCTTAATTCAGAGCCATCATATCCTTTCGTATAAAAAAATCCTCTTCCAATAGAAAACATAGGCTCAGATTCGTCCTCGAAGCGTTCTACATCACAATCTAAGATATCCCTGCAAGTGATTCTGATCCCATGTTTTTTGTATGATCCAAGCTCTCTTTTATTTTCCTCTAGGTTCGTATTGGTCAAACCGACTCGAATTTACATAACGGAGATCGAAGTCATAAGAACCCATGATCCCAACAATCTCGTTAAAAAAATTAACAGCTACATATTCCCATTTAGGTTTTGGCTCGGTGTTCTTCTCCTCCAATAGCTTCGTGATGAATATCTCGTCTCCTTCCTCAACAAATGAAAAATTGGCGATTGGGTATTCTGTATTATCTGCTCTTAGAATGGTATGCACGAGATTGAATATTTTACTTTTGGGAGTTTTTTCTAATCGGAAAGTACTTTCAGCGATGCCACCAGGAGACGAAGGGTTTTCTCTAAACAAGACTCGGAACATCCGATGGAAAACAAACAAATCCCGAGGATAATCATTCTTGTCAAAGAACGAAACAGACTTTTCTGTTAGATGTATCATATTAGGGTATTTTACTTTTATATAGTTCTTTGTCGTTTTTTCTAGACGTTCAATAAACCATGTCCATGCGACACGTTTTTTCAAAAGAAGTTCTTTCATATCGCCTCTTTCATTGTCTATTTGTTTACTAATTTTCATTATGTAAGTTGTTAGCTCTTTAATCGATTTATTTCCATATGCAGAAGTAAGTTCTTCTTTAATTTTCAAAACTTTTGATGCATATTCTGTTTGATTATAATTTTTAATCTCTTTTTCATCCGGGCATAAACGAAAATAGAAATGATTCCAGACATTCATCGCATCTTGACTGTTCACTATTGTTTTTGCATTTACTGCTAAATCCAATGGCACGAGAATTGTCTCGTCCTTTGTAGATTTTAGAGCAATGATGGAAATTTCGAATTTTCCACCTTCTCTAATATCTAGATTCTTAGATCGAACATAGTCCTCATACATTCTCTTATCATTTTTATGTGTAGCATTGGCTTCAAGTTCCTGCCTCTCCTGCCAATCTGTAAAATAACCAAAACTGTAAGCTTGGCCTTTTTGTTCATCGTTCAAATCCAAAAATCCAAAATTTGGACAGACATCAACGGACAATGGGTTTTGCTTCACAGACGAAAGCGACTTACATTGCAAACCAAGAAAGATCAGTAAAGTGGCGATAAAAATATGTTTTTTCATTAATTTCCTCATGTAGATACTAAATGGAAGTAGCTGAGGAATTATTGCAGTGAAGTTGAATAAATTTTAGAGTTTGATAGAATCTTTTGTTCGGGAGGATCCAAGGAATATGTAAGTTATCCGGCAATTCCAAGGAGAGCTTGGTATTTATTGGGGGAAAAATGAGTTGAAGATAATTAGATATCACCTAACTATAAACTCATTTCACCCCACCATCCCGCTCAAAATTATCATAATTATTAACCCAATCCTGGAACTTATCCCATTGGTTACATTTCCATTTCCCATCTTCTTGCCAAAAAATACCTTCTAAGTTCGTTTCTTCTATTGGGTCATCAATAAAGATTTCAGTTAAGTAATCTTGAATAGAGCGAATTCCATCAATGTATTTAAATGTAGAACTACAGAGTCCATTAAGGGAATCTATCAATTCTTCTGAAGATTTCGCTTCGTGGATAAAACTTTCAACTTGCCTTTCTAACTCTTGAGCTTTCATCGATATTTTGTAATGGGACAATTCTTCTTCCGATGCGCCGTCTAAATTCTCGATTACATCCCATTGTTTGATGAGATGGTATCGAAAATAAAATACCACATCACCTAAACTAGGAAATACGAGTGTTATTGGATCTCCACCATAAGAATCATCACTGTAGGTTAATAGAAATCCATCTTCAGTTGCACATTCTTTAGAATATTTTATTTCCCAATAAGATCGGTCATTTTCAAACTGATCCGTCGTTAGCACACCATACCCTGGCTCGAGAAACAATTTTATATTGTGGTAGTGTTCTTTTGGGTGAATTGAGTGTAGGTTCACCTCTTCAAAATTATTCTGCATTTCCGCACCTCACTCCGACTTCAAAAAAATCCCAAAGGAACATATTACCTTTCCTTTCTCTACAAAAGGTAACTATGAAGCATCTACCGTTGTTAGAGGAGAATTGAAATAAATCACCTTCAATTTTGCGAGCAATAGAGATCGGCCCTGGTTCACTTCCTCGAAAGGCAAAAACTGTCATAATGGTCCGATAATCGATTTTAAAATCGAATCTTGTCTAGAAACATCCGCCTGACTTCCGATCTGCACCAGGAACTGTGCCTCTTTGATCGCCATGTAATTAAAAAAGACTTCCTTTGAATTGTGTATCGCCTGTTTCACATTTTCTTTTTCTTTGGGCGACAATCTATCTTCAATGAAATCTAAAAGAGTTTCATCAGATACCGAATCGTTTTCATAATTAAAAATGCTCATATAGGTAAAATTATTTCAAAATGCTCTCTGTTTCTAAAATTTCTTTCAGCTTCATTTTTGCACGGCGCGACCAAGAAAGTACCGTATTCAGGGGACATCCAAGTATTTCCGCTATTTCTCTGTTCGTCAAGCCTTGTAACAAGAAATAAACTACCTGTCGTTGGTTGAATTCGAGTTGCATGATGGCTTTTTGTAAGGTATCCGTGATTTCTTGCGATTCAATTCTTTCTTCAGCAGTGGGCTCATTAGATAGGAAGTTTTCTTCCCAATGCTCCTCTCCCGTTTGAGAGTTTTGCATCCTCAAAAATTTCTTTCTCTCATCCTGTACAATAAACTTTGTAGTTTTTACAAGATACGATCGAAAGGCTAACGGAGAATTACCTTCAAAATGACGTAAAAAAGCACATTCATCTTTAATACATTTTTCATAAACTTTTTGAGCAATTTCATCGGCATCCAAATGCGGAGCATAGTACCTTACTACACCGGTAATGACAGGGTTATATAGTATGATAAACTCCCGCCATGCTGCCGGTGACTTGAATATTAGACGTTCGATAAATATCTGTACGTCTTCGTAATTATTGATTTGATTCATAAGCGCCTCCGTTTTAGCAAATTATTTAAAGACGCCTGCAATTAGGTGGTTAATCCGCCTTAAATCACGTCTTAGGGTATATTATAACAGTTGCTCCAGCTTTGTCAAGTAGAAAATGTTTTGCCGTTAAGATTCTTTAAATCTTTCGAAAATTGAACTCATAAGATCTGGTGTTGGATCAACTCCTCAATCAATCCAAAGTTCAAAAATGATCGTCCGTTCTTATTGAATGCCCATAGAATTCCAAGTTGCAATATACTCTTGACTTCCATCTCGACTTTGGATGGAATTTCATATACTAACGAATCTGAATCGAAGACTTGAATTCCTTCCGTGTGTTTCTTCCTGAATTTCCCTTCGTATTGCTTAAAAAAGGAAAATGCAGATACAATATTCGAATCAATATCTCTAGGCAATATGATTCTAGAATATTCCCGATCATAGGTAGAAAATAAGGCACCATTCCATTTTAAAGCGCCAATAAAACCATTGGTTGTGATTAAATTTTGCATAAATTGACCCCCTCTAACATTTTTTTCAGACATTAATCTCTATTAAATCAAGTATGCTAATTTCCTTTCTAACGTTCTTTCGATCTCGCGTATCACCTCACGTTTAATTGGCCGCAGAACAGGTGGCAGAGCATCTGGGAAAAATGATTTTAACTCGTGGTAAAGAAGTATCGTTCTCTCATTTGATTGCAAGGAGTGTAAGATTACAGAAACCACTTGGAGATCTTCTCTTTCCAAAAGCGAAACCGCATGGGATATCGGATAGTCTTTCAGAATGATAAAGCTGGGAAGAAATTCATCAATTGCGAATATCTTGTCTTTTCCTCCCACTTCTATCTGGGATTCGGTGCTCTCAAAGAATTGTCTTTGCCTTTGGTTGTAGGTATCTTTTAAAATCGACAGACCTTGTTTCCATTCATTTAAAAAAGCAGTAATGTCTTCTATAGTGTGTCCTACTAAAGCCTCCACCTTCTCTTCTTCGGAAAGGGAATTAAAAGCAATGAACAACATCTCCTTATCAAAATTATCCCTATCTCGTATAAAGGGATAAAACCATGTATGGAAATTTCGAATCTTAGCATTCATCTGTGATCCTCACTGCAAATTTATTTCCAACAGTTAACACTTCTCCTTTGAACTTGGGAATACCACCTACAAGAATAGTGACTGGTTGAATGAATTCATTTTCCAATTCTAAGATCGTTTCTTTCTGGGAAGCTTCCAAAACCGAGAGCGGAAACTTACCTTTCCCGAGTACAACGGTCACTTCCAATTCTACTTCTTTAAATTCTGCCATTTCAGTTTCCTCCATTGGAAATTTCTCATCATTGTTTGTGAAAATACCAGATAACATTTGCTATTCATCGTTAAATCAGAATTATTATCATTCCAATCGAGATTGATTGGATATATCAGGCATAACTCATGGTCTGGATATATTGTCCGTAAATCCTTCCAATCATACTGAATGTTGTCCAATCTGGGCAGAAAATCTTCTAAGTATTCTGAAAATACAGATCTGATTTCTGCCATAAAACATCGGTAAATATAATTCTCAATCACTCCGATTTCTATGTCAGATATCTCTCGTTTATTTAATTTTGATCGCTTACTTGCTCCTTCCAGACTTCCGCCAAGTATGCCATATAAAATTGATGAAAGTGTAGTCTCATCCCATACAAAAGAAAACTTTCCTGGGCGATCTTGTAGGCGTGCACTCCAACCGCTTTGATGCGAAGCTAACGTTCCATAAAACTCTTGATAGGGAATCAATCTTGATTCTTCCAAAGAAATTGTTGTCTTAAAGGTTACATGTATGGGAATATTTAAATCCATCAACAACGCAATTTCTTTCATTGCTCTGTCTATAATTAGCCGTTCATCATTTAACAATCTCACAGGGTATTCCCAATTATATGGCTTTAGTACCATCGACGATGATTGTGTTGTCATGTGCTCACCTCCAAATTTAAAAGATCATAACTAGTAAATGTAATTCAGATGAAAATTATTGCAGATAAATTATTTTAATTGATCAAATTAAATTTTTTCTATAAGCTGTCGAGGCGTTAGTCTAACGCAAAGAGGAATCCGTTCTGAATATAAAAAAGCTTCATCATCCTAGAATTCGTGTAAGGGATCTATTTCGTTCGAAATATCCAGCTGGAGATTTTGCATTAGATTCATTTTTTTCGAAGATTGGTGAAGAGAAAATCCTATGGTATCCAGCTTGCGGCGATGATTTTCGAGACTTGTTAGAATGTTCTCCTGAGAGAATGGAAAAGCATACTGTCACCGAAGCACCGAACATATACTTTCATTCGGATTATTGGTTCTTTAATGAACTCAAACAATTTGAAGATAACAAAGTATTGCTGGAAGATTCTTCTACTAAGATTACAATCTTGGAGCTTCACCCGCTTGAGTGGAAGGATCCAATTCGCTATGACTACTCCATCGACTATGAGTATACAGGTCATAAAACAAAAGAACCAATGGAGAATGTTCATTTTCTTAAACTCAAAATTGAATCAAATGTTTTAAAAACAAGAGAAGTCTGTGTTTTCTATTTTCATTTAGAAAACTTCCGCTTCTTAGAAGAAGTGATTCTAAAGAATAGCCTCAAAATTCATACTCTCGTGAAAACAAATTCAGGAATGGGATTTGGAGGTGGAAAGATCTGCATTTCAACCATTTATGAATACCTTGCCAATCTAGAAGTTCGGTATCTCTATAGTGACCATATGTTTCATTGGAACGAGAACGCACAAGAGAGGGCTATGCGAGCCTTCCCAGAACGTCCGAGAGATTTCATCCTAACGAAGCTATACGAATTGGGATGGAATGGTGGAACTGGAATCTATCAAATTGAGCCAGCATTTGGTGACCTAACTCTACGTCGATTCGAAGAAACCTTAGGGACGATCACCAAGTGCGATCGATACTGGTCGGAGTATGTAAAAGCTTTTCCACTCAATTGGTATTTGGAGTAGGATTTGAGAAATTCCTTAGCATTTATCAGCTCTCCAAATTTAAAATCCATGCCCTATGCGACTCGCAACTTACTCTTCGTTATACTACTGAAAAAATCCGAGTTCCAGAGATTCAGTTCATTTGTATTTCTAATGAACGGTAAAATATCTGATTTCGCCTGCGAAAAGTCGACGGAAGAAAATCTTTCCTCCAATTTACTTTGAAGCATTTGAAAATTCAGTGTTTCGCTCGGGTCCAAATGACCGGATTGGAGCATCCGCTTTTCAAGATGAAAAATATTTACAGGAATATCCCGAGATAGATACCAGATATAATCATAGAAATCCCTTCCTTTTACACGTGTTTGCCAATTGCGACATAGAATCGCATGAAGTTTCCCTGCAAATAAAGAAGGTTTGTCATACAATCTTGTTGAGTATGGAACAGGTAATAGTTGATACTTACTTTCATACTGGGCTCCTTCTGGAGGATCGGTATCAATTTCAAATTTTACGCGAAGCATTTCACCACTAGAGATTCCCGAGACTGGCGGCTCAATAGAAGCTATTTTTGTTAAATGTATCAATGTACCTCCTTTGACAAATGCGGATTGAATCGTAGAGTCCATACTCTTTTGTTTTCTCTCGATAGTTAGTTGAAATCCGTAGGCACCTAACTCATCACGGATGGCAGGTATGTAATCATTTATGTCGAATGCTGGTTGCTGTTCTATTAAGCTAAAATCTAGATCTTCGGAGAAGCGATCTAAGCCATAGAAAATTCGAAGCGCGGTCCCACCATAAAATGCTGCTTGATTAAAGAAATTTGTCCGAGAGAGCCCCAGTAAAATAATTTCTTGAATTATCTCCTTCAGAGCATTTCGGAATTCCATGACGTTTTTGCACTGATATTTTCCTAGCATGTCACCGATGGCACTACGCATGTCTTACCTCCGCGCTGAGCCATTCGGTAAGAGATTTGAGCAACCGTTTGCCATAGAGTGGTGCAAGAAATTCGACAAAATCAAAATCTAACCCCATAAGGCTTTCTCTCTCCATTCTCCAGTCGGTTAACAAAAGTGTTTCGATATCAATTTTAGCTCCTTTCCTGTGAACT
Organism: Leptospira sp.; assembly: GCA_027531445.1. Classification (GTDB taxonomy): domain Bacteria; phylum Spirochaetota; class Leptospiria; order Leptospirales; family Leptospiraceae; genus Leptospira_A. The sequence continues at coordinate 14,480 of JAPZRK010000073.1, read as the reverse complement.
TTGTAAACGGAATCACAGATAGCTTTCTCCGGGGTGGCGATCAAATAATGGAATCCATTCTCCTCCGCGAGGTATACTCCATGTGGATAAACAATAGGAGGCAGGTAGAAGTAGTAAAAATCTCCTATCGGTGTATGAAAGACTTTTTGCTTGTTTTTATGAAAACTTGCTGAGGTGAATGCATTCACACGTTCTGGAATGAGACCATGAACTGAGAGTGCAAATTGAAATGATAAGTAGGATGGCCCGTAGACTAACGGCGCCAACACATACGGTGAGATAGAATCATCTCGCGTGATAAAAAGACCACGGCGGACCTGAATCAATTCGCCTGCCTTTCGCATCCTTGTTAATTTCGCTTTTGGAGAGGCGTAGGAGTTCAATTCCTGCATGATCATTTGATGGTCTTTTATCATACTTTCTCCAGTAAGTATCAATAATTTGTACTTTCTGGAGAAAGTCAACATCAAATTTCTCCGAATATATCAATCAGAATCATCTACCCCAGTAACATTTTTATCCCTCATATATCCATCCAATATCTGTCGAAGGATTCTTGGGTTTGTCCCCTCTTGGATTTTCATAATGCCAATTTTCAGCATGCTGTAGTATCTCTCGACAGCATCAATGTATCCTTTGATTCTGGGGTCTAATAAATATTTCATTTCATCAGGATCTGTCCCATCACAAATTGACTGTAAGCCTAACTGTAGAAATGGGTCTCCGGTAAATGCTATCTCATCTTCTATCGCTAATAATCCAGATCTTCGGGCAAATTTAGAAAGCCCAATTAACGCATTTTTGGCTGCTTCAAAATTTAAGGAAACAGGATTGCAGAGAGATAACTCATCTCTTATCTCACTCTGCAGATCATAAACGTCAACTTCCCTACCTTTCATTTTTCTTAAAGTGGATACAGTTATTTCTTGGCTGACATCAATGCCCCAAGTAGCAAGATTCGATTTTATATTATTTGCTTTCTCTATGAGTAGAGACTTTTGTTTTAAGATACGACTTATTTCCCATACTCGATAATCCATTCGTGCTTGAGCTTCGATAAACTCTTGTTTTACATCTTTTGAACTGCTATTCAAAATACGCTTTTGATCGTAAGACAAAAGAAAAGGGAATAAAGAAATGACTAGCTCACGTGAATCGAAAATTAAGTATTTTTCCAAATATTCATCTTTAATAAAGGAAAAAAGTTTCTCTTCAAAGATCATCTTTTTAGTGACCTCTAAATATTTCTTAGCAACCTGATAGGTATTAAAATTCTCAGGGAATTTTTGCCATTCAGTCAAAACGAGGGACAAAACAGCAAGTGTCGTCGACTCATTTTCTTCTAAAAGTCGGTCCATCAATTGAGTCAATTCCTCGAGTGAAAGCAAAGATTTTTGATCTAAGTATAGCTCTAACAGGAGCAAATTGCCAATGAAGTCCGAACGATCCAGCATGGAAGAATCCGAATCATATAATATTTTTTTCAATTCTAAATCAAGTTCAGTTCTAATTGAAATTGACAGATCGTCAGAAGCATTGCTTAGAAGGCGTAAAAATTCCAAAAAGGGAAATTTTATATCTTTATGAGCAAAAATTTTTGGAATGAAAGAAATAAGATAATCTATGTCTTCTTTTCGCAGTCTCGGTAAAATTTGGTGGAAAGATAATTTAGCGTCAATGGGAAAGAAGAAATTTGGTTTTTGTTCCAATTGATCCCAGTATAAATGTTTCAGTAAAATATCTTTTAGAATGAAATCCGGGTCATTGCCATAGAACATATAAGAGATCTGGATCAATTGACGTTGGCTTGGAACTTCTCCTTCAGACTGAACTGATAGATAGATCTCCTTGAATGTTTCACTCAGGATTGGCCGGATGGAAGATCCCTCTCCAAACTTTTTATAAATCCAAGATTCAATATGCTTCGAGTTAACTCTTTCCTTCAGGACAAGTTTTTCAAATTCCAATTTTAATTCAGTGGTGTTAGCCATAAGGAAATGGTAACTGATAACTGGGTTGAAATTCGGAAAAATTTCTTCCGAATTTCAATTACTCTATTTCTTAATAACAGTTGTAAAGTTGAACAGATTTAGAATCGGGTGAATCAACATCAGTCAAGTTTTCAGGGTTTCTAGACATTGCTTTTAATACCCGCTATAAACACATTGGTATTCTTAACTTGTCAAGCCATACTAAATTCACATCCAGATATCGCATGCCGAGCAGAGGCAACTTTTAGAAAGAAAGGAGATAATCTGTCATTATACGTCGAAGACAAAGAATAAATTTCGTTTAGTTTTATTGATGTGCGACATCCCAGCACAATATTTCATAATCAATTGGGGAAACTTTTGCTTTATCTGTTAAAATTCTTATTTGCTCCTGAAAATAAAAATAAGATTTTTTATCTTTAATAAAACCCATTGAGGCATTTCTAGGAATTTTATAATCAATTATATTAATTAGGCCTCGAATGGAAAAACTATCGAGCGGGACATGCAAAAATTTCTTGATCCTCAGACGTGTACCGTTATCCAAAATTTCTAATTTAGGAATAGCTTTAAAAACTAAATTTAATAGTTTTGCAGCTCTTCCAAATCCTATTTCATATTTCATATTTCATCTTATGATACCAATGTTTACATAATTTATTCGTTGATTCAAGCATGAAAGTATCATACTCCTCTTGCGTTTTTAATAATGGGAATATATCTAGAGAATCATTTAATAATTTCCTAGTCCAATTTCTAAAAATGTCAGAAGGTCTATTGTTGTTAGATTTACGAAAAGCACGATAGGTATTGCTGCTTACGTATGAATTGACAATGACATCAATATCTACGAAACCTTCATAATACTTATCAACACTCTTTGTTATAGTTTTCAGTTTTTTCAACAATTCATCTTCATCTCTGAATATGTAAGGGATTGGTGCCATGATTATCTCCTTTTTTTAAAAATACTAGTAGTTGTTTCTTTGCAATTTCGCACAATGAGAAATAGATTATAATTCGTTTATAAAGTTAAGCTAGATTGACATTTATATGTGTCAATCTACGACTTTACCCAAAGGCAAATTACATTGCGTTAACACGTAATTTATTTCCGTATTTTTAGTGCTCATATTGGAAAGTGACATAGCTTTGTCACCAAATTTTGTTAAACTTTCTTGATTTGTGAGACTGTGATCCAAAGTATTATTCATCGCTTTAATGCAGTAGCTATCGATTAAATGCCAAGCCTAGCAACATCGATTCAAATTTAAACTCTCTTCCCATTCTTTCTTGAAACCCTTCCTGGGTCTTGGGCTACACAATGGAAAACGTAACGTTAAAAAGGGATCACCATTGAACTCTTCAATGTTCAGTTTCTTATACGTTTTTGGAGATCAAAGATTTACCTCATTGTCTATATTGTAATTGATAATAAAGCCTCTTTGTTTTTTTGGTTTCCTGAATCACTTTCCTTTCGAGTTTTATATGGGAATCGAAAACATCCTATTCCAATTTCCGGAGATCGCGATAGAGTGGCTCAAGTTTCTGCACTCTTCTCGGAGTACAGTGCCTTATCTCATTTAGTTTACGATGCCATTCGCGCAAGAGTTTACTTTTTTCTCCTCAATCTTTCCTTGCTTCAATCTTCTCTTTATCGTAATAAGTCCAATCGTAGTATTCCTGTACGGCTTGTACAATAAATACATTCGTATATTTTTCGCAATGTGTTTCACTTCCTCTCTCCTTTCAACATCATTAGGACAATAGAAATTAATGAAAACATAACCGAACTTAGGAAAATTATCGTTAGATCGATCGCAAATTTAAGGTATGTTTGTATCGAAACGAGTAGAGGTTCCCCTCGCAAAACTGAGGCCAATAGTACACCTATAACTAGTAACATCAGGATTGTCACTGTGACAATTCTGATTTCCCATAATAGGAATTGGCTCGATTCATTGATTTTAATGATAATATTTACATTTTCCCTCGCTGCCTCCCTACCTATGTTAGCCTCAGAGTCATCGATTAATTCATGTAAACACTGGATATCGATCCTCATTAACTGTTGCGGCAATCTATCTTGAATGAAACGCGATCTGATATTCGAGATTCGCGTTGTAAAGGTGATACTTAGAAACGCTACCAAATGAAAGATCAAAAAAGTAATGATATAGACAAATATTATTTGATTCGAATGCTGCCATACTTTCGGAAAGATTCGAGAGGTATTGAGAATCATTAAATCAAGGTCATCTCCGGAAAAAAGCATTTGAAAACACATAAAGAGACCAATCAATATTCGCAACATGGCAGATATGAAAAGGAGAGTTGGAAGCCTTGAAAATGCCTTAGGTTCCTTTTCGAAGCTAACCCAGACGAGAATAAAGAATGAGAAAGCAATACTAACGGATATTATAAAATCCAATCCGAGACCAGATCCGAGTAAAAGAATCAGGCATACGAATCCAAATGCAATGAAGATAATTTGGATCATTTTTTCTTGGCTTTGGCGAGTCATATGAATCTAGTATATCTCTTGCAGTCTCCAGGTTTCGGAAAAATTTCTTCCGAAATTCTAAGAAATATCTTGGATCATATTGTTTTTATGTATAGAGCGTATTACAGAGGCGTATTAAAAACAGATCTTGTTCATAAAGGAATCTTACCCGAAATCCAGAAATTCGCAGTAGAAGCGCAATGTCGCTACGATTATTAGAAATATTCCCAAATTGAAAGTTTATAATGAAGTTGATGGAATAATGTCAATGAAGTATCGCAAAATTAGAATTAGTCTTTACTTTAGCAGGGATGAATCTTCAATGATGAATCCTTTCCCCTATTTCTCGGAAATACGTTTAGGAAAAGATTTTCCATTCCCAATTTGTACAATTCCAACCTTTATTTCTCTATCGTTTTTGCAGGCTAAACTAGATCGATGTTACGTTCCCTTTGGCTACATAGAAACTTTAATTGAGAGAAAAGACCTAGATTTGAATTCGAATATTCATCAGTTTGAATCGGTTAGTATTGATCTACAAAAATTGATTTCTGACGTATTTACACCCACCATAAACTCTGATTCAATTTGAAATTATAAACAAACACCTTTTTCTAATATATTCGATTCATACGGAGCAATTGCGGATTTTTCATAAAGTAGAAATCTAAACTTCCTTCTTTTAAATCTTAGAGAACCACTCTTTCAATGGAAAGTATCTCAAAATCACCTGCCTCTTTATAAACCATCACTTTACCATTTAGTTTTCTGATTCTAAATTCTTGAAACACTTTTCCAGTATTGGTTCCATTTAGAGCTAAAGACAGATCACTCCCTTTCACTAGCTTTGTAAAAGAACATCCTTTGTTTTTAGTGCTGTAGTAAACTAGGAGTAACTCCTTTGTAAACTGCCTTCTTATGAGACTTGATAACTGTTTGATAAAGTGATCATAGTAGAGATCGGCTTCAGATTGATATACTGGAACTTTGCATTCTGAACAAAAAAATTTGCCTTCGGAATTTATATTTGCTATCAGAGACAAATCAAACAACCAATCTCGATTCTCTTCTGTAAAGGTATACCAGACTTCCGCTTCGTCTTCGGAGATGACAAGATTTATTCGTTCATTGATCCCTTCAAAACGATAAACAGTTATCCCATTCTTTTCACTTATTCGAATTAAAGGAAATCGCAGCAATTGATTTATATCTTGAATATTCTTTTTAACGAATAATGAGATCCCCTTTATTTTTTTCATAAGATGATTCTCTCCACCGCATAGGGAAGAAGCCATGACTTAGAAATCGCTTTTAAAGTTTTCTTAGATAGATTAAGCGTATTTAACTGATCCATTTTCCAAATTAAATCCATGCGATCCAAATTGATCAAGTCAGCTTCTTTAATTATCTTGGAGAAGGATTTGTCCCGATCTTTTGAACTACATAATAGAGCAAAATTTCCTCTCTTAAAGTTTTTCTTTTGATACTTCTTCAAGGAATTTATGAAATGATCTTGCACAAGATCAGATTTTGAATCATACCGTTTTGGACGCTTGCAACCTTGACAGAAATGTTTTCCATTCTCATCGATTGCCGGAGATATGTCTAAATCGACAAGGATATCTGCAAAATCATTCTGAAACTGGAATTGAATTTGCGCAGACTCGTTATGTACAAGTAGAGATATATGCTCGTTGATACCTTCAAAAGTATAAATATCTTGCTGATCTTCTTTTCGTTTCCATTTCAATGGAAATGGAAGATTTTTATTGATTTCCTTTAGGTTTTTCTTTAGCCAAGATTTAAGTAAATTCATATCGACTGGTATTTGTTTGTCTGTAGATATCATATGGGCTATCGGCTACCAACTCTGATCGATTCAAATACTTTCTATATTATTAAATGCGCCTTTATATAACTTAAAATTCTCATCATCAAAATTTACGAAATACACATCCCTAATTTCACTATATTCATCCTTGAAAGCTTGGTCAGTAAATAAGTTGAATACGATATTAACTGCCTCTTTCTTGGGGAAACCATAGACACCGGTGCTAATATTTGGAAAAGAAATTGATTCGCAATTTAATTTCTTAGCAATCATCATAGAATGAATATAGCAACTTTTCAGAAGGGATTTTTCCTCGTGGCTACCATCCTGCCAAATAGGTCCAACCGTATGGATTACATATTTTGCATCTATCTTACCAGCAGTCGTGTAGACCGCCTCTCCAGTTTTACAACCGCCTTCTCTCTCGCGTATTTGCATACATTCCTTAAGCAGTTCGCTACCACCAGCTTTATGAATTGCGCCATCGACTCCACCTCCGCCGAGTAAACTGGAATTAGCCGCATTTACGATCGCATCCACTTTAATTTTAGTGATATCGCCTTTAGTTATTTTGATTTTCATTTCTCAAAACCTACAAATCTATTTTAACGGAAGGTAATCCAGAATTCGGAAATTATATTTCCGAAAACATAACATCCTTAGTTGCTTAGATAATATCTTTTCTGTCTCTAACTCAATCCCTCAAATTTATGGATCGTATGTTTCAAGCCTAGGAAAATTGGTATAGGTAATTCGTTGGTTCTATACCATTTTAGTTCATCAAATTCAGAGCTGGTTGATATGATGCTCGATTCGGGATTTTCTAAAACGTATCCGAAGGTTTCCCAAGTAAATACTCCCAAAGTCATTTTACTAAGGGGGATTAATTGGTTGATTCCTGGGAAACTATCTCCGACGATCTTACACTCCTCACGAGCCTCACGAAGAGCCGTCTCTCTGAAATCTTCACGGTAGTGCTTAAAGCGAAATAATCCCAATACATGATCAGACATACCATTTGATTCTCCTCCTAACATGGAATAATATCCACTAAAGGGTTTCCATTTTCGTTTTCCTAGGCATACGACAAACTGATTTTCTTTATCCCTCTTTGCGAAAAGGAGTCCTGCTCCTTGGTAATTCCAAATCATATCAATCAACCACCCATCCTGCATCTATCAAGTCATCTAACGTCTCAAAAGAAACTAGCAATTCACCTGTTTCAATATCCTTGATTTTGTATTGATAAGAGATTGCATCGTCTAAGGAAATTTTACCGAATTTGCGATTAATGGACTTTAGGATACAATGCCCACCATTCATAAAGGAAGCTATTGGAAGATCATTTAATACATTCTTCGTGAGAGCAATTAGTTCATCAGACCACTTTGAAGAAACATTCTCTTGATAATTGGGAATGTTTTCAAATCTTAAGAATTCGTTAGGCAATTCCTCTTCAGCCATAAGCAAACTTATCATTTCTGCCATTTTTTCTATCGAAATATCATAGTTAACGCCGAGGACGCGTTCTTCGGAGTCTTCATCAAAATCAATTTCTTTTGGAAATCGAATGCCAAACTCATTCTCAAAATAATCGACAAACAGGAGCCATTCACTCCACCAATACGATCTTTCTGGATTCGATAAATCATCCGCTCTCTTTGACTCAGCGTATAGTCGATTCACATCCCAGCCATTTTTTTGAGCATGTAATAGTTTGCAATAGCCAGATACATTTGATTCTAACATGAAAGTCAATCCACCGAAATAATTGAAAATGACTTCATATGCTTCTTTGTATTCGGAAGAATGGTTGTGTAAGTAAATTTCGTTCATAATTAGAGTATAAAACGATGGTGGGACAATTTAACGGGAAATTGGAGATTTTTATTCTTTCAGTCCCAAAAGTACGTTTCTTTAAAAAATTTCCTAAAAGCAGTGTTAGGGTTCTGTAGTTTCATATTATTGATTCAATTCATCTCTTTTAAATCTTCGCTCATTCCCTTTTAAAATTAAAATAGATTTTTTTCGAGAAAGTAAAGTTTTAAGAAAAGTTAGGATATCCTCTTTTGTAATTGAATCATATAAACTGAGTATTTCCTCATATGAATCAAAATGTACATTATGCCTCTGGTATACCTTTGCATACCAAACGTCCTCGTTATAGATAGAAATAAGGTCTACATTTCTTAATAATTTATTACTTAAGTATAACTGATCTGTGATTAGAGAGTTTAATCGTGCATGATTGTAAAGAATTTTTGCCATTTCATTTTTTACTTTCTTTAAATTATCTAGAGAGACGAGAGCATAGACATTCGAAATGGAAGGATATCCCTCTCTGCTAAAACTCGCCTGTATAGAATATGTGGCTAATCCCATCCTATCCCGAATTTCTTCATAAAGAATATCGCTTAATATCTGTTCAGCCAATGGTGCAATCAAAATATCGATTTTATTCTTTATTTCCAATGATTGATGGGAATAAACAATTGCCATTGAATCGGTTGTCGCGAAAAACGTTTTGTTTCTTTCATTAAACGATCGATTGGCCAAATTCGGAAGCTGCAATCCATTAAAAACTTCTTCAGATTTCTGAATGGATTGAATCAGCTCCATTTTGTTTAATAATTTTTCAATTTCTTTCCTTGATCGGTGGTCTTCGATAATAAGAGTCACATTTTCTAGAGTATAATATCTTTTGTAAAAACGAATCATTGTGTCATAATTCATGTTCCTAATTGTCTTTTTAGTTCCAACTATGTTATGTTCTCTTTCTCCAAGAATCAATTCTCGACCCATTTCGAAAAAGTTCCCAATCGGATCACTAGCATACATTTCCAATTCATTTAAAATTGGATTTTTTTCCTTAATGAATTCGTCTTCCGGAAAACTTGGATGAAAAACTAGGTCAGTAAGTAAATTCAATCCTTCGGAAAAAAAACTTGATAAACCAGTCGCATAATAACAAGTATTATCTGTTCCAGTTGAAGCATTCCTTGCATATCCTATTTCTTTGAACTTTCGATTCAGATCTATACTATTGCCGTGGATTTTATTTCCTTTGAATATATTGTGCTCTAGCATATGGGCTAAACCCCATTCATCCGGAAGTTCCACTGAAGAGCCAATTTTGAACTTGTAAGCAAATTTCGATAACTGCTTATTTTTCGATTGGAAATGGATTATATTGAGATCTTTAAACCTATAGTAATGGTATTTAACAGTCATAAACGCCTCCGTTTTAGCAGATTATTTAACGACGTCTGCAATTAGGTGGTTGATCCGCCTTAAATCACGTCAGTGCAGATTATATTGATCTGGCGGAAGCTGTCAAGCGGAAAATCCCAGGCGAAGTTTATCTTAAGCCTTATTCTAGTTCTAGTGCAAAGCCCAGCTTTTCGATTTTTTTAAAGTCTTCCTTATTCCATGTGAGTAGTTTCGCCTTATGGTGAATTGCCGTAGCCGCAATTATGCAATCCGGTTTTGAACCTTTCCTTCGTCCGGACTTATTGAAAATTTCAGCCGCAAGTTCAGCTATTTCATAATCGATCGGCAGAATACTACCTTCTAACAAATCCCACACATCTTGTTTTTGTTCTACAAGTAGTGGGCCGCATACAAATTCGTGCCAAGCAAGCGCACTTGTGGCACAACTCCAGCCTGCGCGCAACCTTGCCTTGAGGAGCGTAGTGGTTTTATTTTTTCCAAGAAGCACTTCTATCAAACAATTTGTATCCAGATGTAAAAATCGCGGAGTCAAACTTCCCAACCTTTTTTATTTGCAGCCATTGCTTTCTTAAATGCGGCAAGTTCTGGAGGCGTAGCTTTCTTTCTTCTGTCAAGGGATTCTATTATCGTCAGAGGAGAACGAGCTTCCTTCGCTCTAGACTCTTCTAATGCAATTTGAATGGATTTTCGAACTACTTCGGCTTGAGAAACTTTCCAAGTTGACGAGAGACTACGGATGTCATCCGCAGTTTTCTTGTCCAAAGTGAAAGTCGATTTGATCGTCATATTTGCCATACCAGTAGTCTGGTATGGTAGTTTCAATTGTCAAGATAAAATTACGATGGATTACAGATGCCTCAATCGTGATAGAACCAGAATATATCTGCAGAATAACAATTGCAACTCGACATCCTCTTGTGAGAATGCTCTCGGATGGTAAATGGAAAGATGGTCCATTCTCTCCTTATATCATTTTGGCATCTTCAAAAAACGTTGCTGGCATGGGATATTCTAACTCCCATTCCATGGAGATCGGCCGCTCCCCATGGTAACTTAATAATTCTTTGGCTGGTCCGAGATATAGGAAAGGACTAGTTTCCCCCTCCATTTTTTTGGCAAGTCTTGCAAAAAATAAAATCGTATAACCCCTTTCACGAAATTGCAAGTAGTTCTGTCCTGCGACTCCCTCGATCGTACCACTCGATTGGCTTTGCCAATGTAGTTTCGTTCGGCTGATGGGATAATCGTTATAAGATGTGGTAGCAGAAAATGATTTTTCGTCTTTGTGAAATGTAACTAAATGGATATATACTTTTTTGTCGGCGTAGTGAATGACGCCTGTGCCCGAAGGGCCAGGATTAGAAATGGTCGCAAGTCCTAAGTTAGCTTTGATTTCATAAGAACCTACTTCGCTATGCAAAGGGATAGCAAACGGAAAAGGTAAGGTGATCTCCTGGAGAGGAAATTCAAAGGTTGTTTTTTTCCATTCAGCAATTTCCCTTGCATCTTCTATTAGAGATGGATTCTCCAACCATCGCGCCAAGGATTCTTCCCAATTTTTTACACCTACATCACTACCTTTACTCCCCCACATCAAATAGTGCAGACATGTCTTTAACTCAGAATCGCCATTGATTGTTTTGAAATTCTTTTGAGCAATGTCAATGAATGCATTCAATAGTTTTGGATCAGTTCGTGTGGCAAGCCGAGAAAGTGCAGATCGTCCTTTGTTTAAATGAGGATCTACAATCTTAATTTGGTTTGGTCGAGTAGATTTCCATTCTGACCATGTTTTATTTTTTAACACGGTTAAGGCGCTAATCCCGCTTTCCTTGAGAAAAGATGCAAACGTCAAATCGCCGGAACGGGAAGGATCCCAGGTATTTACTACTTCAGGAATGAAGTGGTTTAAATCTTTGAACACCGCTCTGATTTTCTGTAGAACCGATTCTCTTGCAATACGCTCTAATTGAATAGCACAACCGGAGGGAAGGTTCGGAAACTCCTCTTCCACTTCGTTCTCCAGACTGCCACGCTTTTTCTTTAACAACACCGCAAACTTTCTGTCGATTCGATACTTTTTGTGTGTCTGACCGATGAAATCTAAAACCGTAAGGCAAACTTTGTTTGGTGAATGTCTTAAACCTCTGCCAAGTTGCTGCAAGAAAATAGTTAAGCTTTCCGTGGGACGTAAAAACAGAACCGTGTTGATTTCGGGAATGTCGACACCTTCATTAAATACATCAACTGTAAAAAGAAATTTCAAACCTCCCTCACGGAAAGCTTTCAATCTTTGCGCTCGTGTATCAGAATCTATTTCGCCAACGATAACCTCTGCGGCTATCCCCTTCTCCTGGAAACATTCCGCCATGTAATAAGCATGCTTCACACTTGCACAAAAACCAATCCCTCTCACCTCATCTATATTAGGTTGATATTTTAAAAGAGCATCAACAATCAGTGCCGCTCTTTGTTTGGCTCGAATGTCGTCACCCGTATAAACGTTTTCTAGTTCTTTGAGGTCAAATTTGCCATTTTTCCAAAACTTATCTTCGGCGAGCGATACATTGTCACTGACTCCAAAATAATGAAAGGGACAAAGAAGTCTTTCGTCCAATGCCTCTGGTAGGCGGATTTCTGCGGCAAACCGATTCTCAAAATCTCCAAGTATGGAATCGCCATCCATTCTCTCTGGAGTGGCAGTTAATCCCAAGAGGATATCGCATTCAAAATGGTCGAAGATTGACCGGTAACTCGAAGCAGTTGCGTGGTGTGCTTCATCCAAAATAATAAATCGAAAATAATCCTTCCCAAGCTTTTCCCATAACTTCTTCGATTGCAAGCTTTGGATGGATGCAAACAAATGTTGTGGAGAATCCGTTTCTAGAAATGGATCAATCCCATCTACTAAGAGATAGCCGAAATTTTGATCTCTTAATGCCATACGAAAACAACCTAATGCCTGCTCTAGTATTTCCTTGCGATGAGCAATATACAAAAGAGTCGGCTTATTGCCAAAGGCCTTGCAATAATTTCTGTAGTCAAACGCAGAGATTACTGTTTTGCCAGTTCCAGTTGCAGCAACAATCAGATTGCGTCTAAAACCCAACTGCCTTTCGGAGGCAACTTGCTCAAGTATTCTTTCTTGGTAAATTCTCGGAGTTAACTCTGCGAAGAAGTTTTGTTGGTTAGTAGATGGAGCTTTATAGACAAGCAATGCTTTCTTAAATCGAACCAGATCGGACGCTGTTTGCAATGCTTGGTATTCATTGTTTTCCCAATACGTCTCAAATTCTGCCGTGAACCTATCTAAAATATGAGGCATGTCCTGGGCAGTCACTTTCACTGTCCATTCCAGTCCTTCCGTCATCGCCGCATCTGTCATATTAGCAGAGCCAATATAGGCAGCAGAATATCCAGTCTTTCTAAAAAAATGATACGCCTTAGCATGGAGTCTTGTCCTTCCTGGATCATACGATACACGAATTTGGACATTTTTAAGTTGTGCTAATTTCCCCAGGGCTTCTGGATCACTCACTCCCATATAACTTGTCGAAATGATTCGGACAGGAACATTCCTTTCTTCTAATATTTCAAAAGCAGGGTAAAGTAATCGCAATCCAGACCATCTGATAAAAGAAACAAGAATATCTACTCGATCTGCGGTCATAAGCTCTGCTCGAATTTCATGATCTAAGGATGGATCATTACCTTGACCCGTTAACAAAGAACTGATATGTAAGGAAGTAGTAGGCCGTCTATAAGTTTTGTCCGTCGAGAGAAGTAGTTGGGAGTTTTCAATTCCCAATAGTTTTTTCCTTCTAATATATTCCAATCCTTCGGTTGAAGATAAGAGATCCAAAATCTGATTATAGATTTCAACCTGTTTTGCAGATCCTAGTCCTGACAGAGCCTTGTTCAATATCTGAGACAGGAAAAGTGAGTAGACCGCGGGAGCTTCTTCATCATCGATCTTCCTTAAAATGGGAGCCAAATTGGCTCGGCCCAAGATTTCGCTTAACTCGAGATCAATGATGCGATCGTATATCCCTGGGATGATTTCTTCCATCAAAATGAGTAAATGTTATAGCTGTCCAATTTCAAGTAATTTTCGTTGACCTCCCCTACCTTCAAAGGCTTGCAAAGCATTCCGATTTTTTAAAAGTCTTCCTATTTCCATGTCTGTAGTTTCGCCTTATGCTGAATAGCTGTCGCCGAAATTATGCAAAATGTCATTCTGATAGATTCATTTCAGGATACAATCCAGGCAACCATCGCAAAGCAGCATCAAGCGGAAATCCCAGGCGAAGTTTATCTTTTTGATTTGTGGACGTAAGCAATTTCTTTTTAATTAGTGTTGATATTACTTCACGTGCCATTCGATCCGTATACCCAGATAGTTCCATGGCGCGACTTCTATCCAATTCTCCCATGATAAAGGCCTCTCTCAAGATGAAGAAGCTTCCCTTGTGAATATTTTTTTTAAGTATTTCTTCATTCGTATAACGCTCTAATCTTGGAATGAATTCATTCAATTTAAGTAAAGAATTCATATAGTCGATCTGGTCGATACAAGCCTTCAAAAAGAAGCGGCAAAACGAAATTAAATTTTTTTCAGACAAGCTACCTCGTCCATCTAAGGCACCTTTTCGAGGTTCATCAGCTTCTAAAAGCAATCGCTTATATTCAATTATATTTCTTGCCAATCCTCTTGCGATCGACCAAAGGGAGCTACCGATACTCTCTCGCAACAAAACGGCGTAGGACATTAGGCGCGTTACTCTCCCATTTTCATCGAGAAATGGGTGAATCCAAAGTAATCTATGATGGGATGCCGCAACCGCGACGACTCTCTGGATTTTGGAAAGCCGATCAGGAGAATAGGCCTCATTGAACCTTCTCATGAATTGTCCGAGATTTTCAT
>JAPZRK010000077.1 GCA_027531445.1 Leptospira sp. | reverse complement strand
CATGGCAAACCTGCGGGCAAAGATGTTGCGGTCATCGGTGCGGGTGGGATCGGATACGATGTTAGTATCTATCTCACAGATGCAGGACACGAATTCACAAAAGAAAATTACTTGAAGGAATGGGGCATTGACACATCCATCAGTGGGAATGGTGGCCTAGCAACGAAAAGCGAAATGAAATCGGATCGCAAGGTGACTATGCTCAAACGATCTAGTAGCAAGTTTGGTGGTAATTTGGGAAAAACGACAGGTTGGATTCACAAAACATCATTAGAAGATCGCAAGGTTGATCAAATTGCTGGAGTAGAATACAAGTCCATCGACAAAGAAGGCGTTTTGATTTCTGTCAAAGGTGTGGAAAGAAAGATTACAGCCGACACAGTGGTGATTTGTGCCGGTCAAGATTCTAGACGAGAGTTATTTGCACCCCTCCAGGCGGCAGGTCTCAAAGTACATCTGATAGGTGGAGCAGACCTTGCTTCTGAGCTAGATGCAAAACGTGCCATCGATCAAGGCACACGCCTTGCCATAGAAATTTAATCAATCACTATTTACAGGTGGCGATACTGCCATCTGTATTGTATTTTACACTGGCGCCTGAAGTAAACTGTATGTATTTCACACCATCAATACATACTTCGTCAGATCCAAAGTACTTCGCACAGCCTCGCGAAAGTGTTCCGCAACCCACAAAAAGAAGAGAGAAAAGAAGAACTATTTTTTTCATACAGATACTCTAGCCTTGATGACACATTATTTCCAATCTAATTTTTAGAAGGCTCATCCTTACACTTTTCGAATGAATTCATACTTTTGATGTTTTCATTTCAGTAGCGCTTGGGAGATTATTTAATCCTGTTAGGTAAGATAGATTTAATAGACACTCAGGTGTTTTCACTCTGAAAATCCCTTTACAAAGAATTCCACTTGCATAAAAACTAAGAGACCACTGACAAATAAAGGACATCTCTGTGAATTTACTCAATCCCAAAAAAGAAAAATACGCCCATCTAGATGAAAAGTCCAGAAATCTAATGTTAAAAACCATTGAGTTTTTTGAAAATAAAGGAAAGCAAAAGATATTAAAGGATGACCATGATAAAGTTTGGTATGCAGACTTCCTAGAGTTTGTCAAAAAAGAAAAAGCATTTGCGATCCTTATGACCCCAAGCGGTTACGGTGCGAGTGATTCTCGTTGGGATTCCAATCGCATCATGGCTTTCAATGAGATACTCGGATTTTACGGATTGTGTTACTGGTATACTTGGCAAGTTTCAATGTTAGGCGTTGGTCCGATCTGGATCAGCAAAAATGAAGTCATCAAAAAGAAAACGGCCAAACTTTTAGAAGATGGTGAAATCTTTGCCTTCGGACTTTCTGAAAAGGAACATGGCGCAGACCTTATCGGAAGTGATATGATGCTCATCCCAAATGGCGATGGCACATACAAAGCGAGCGGAGATAAGTTTTATATTGGTAACGGAAATAAGGCGGCAATCGTTGCCACTTTTGGTAAAATGTCAGATACAGGAGATTTCGTTTTTTTTGGAGTCAATTCCCAGCATCCTAAATACGAACTAAAGCCCAACATCGTAACATCACAAAATTATGTAGCTGAGTTTGAACTTCACGACTATCCCATTACCGAAGATGACATCATCTCCAAAGGACGTGCCGCTTGGGATACTTCGCTTGCTACGATTGCCTTCTGTAAGTTTAACTTAGGATGGGGAAGTGTGGGAATTTGCACTCACGCATTTTATGAGGCACTCAACCATGCCTCTCACAGAAAATTGTTCAATCAGTATGTTACAGATTTCACTCATATCAAACAAATCTTTATGGATTCCTTTACTCGCCTCACTGCGATGAAACTTTTTTCCATGCGTGCGACAGATTATATGAGAACCGCATCTGCATCTGATAAACGTTATCTTTTGTTTAATCCTATGGAAAAAATGAAAGTGACTACTCAAGGGGAAGAAGTTGTTATCGGACTTTGGGACATCATTGCGGCCAAGGGAGTCAATAAAGATACTTACTTTGAAATGGCGATTCGAGACATTCAGATGCTTCCAAGACTAGAAGGCACAGTGCATGTGAATATGATTCTCATCATGCGCTTTATGCAAAATTACTTCTTCAAATCGGACAATTCTTTGCCGTCGATACCTAGAGTCTACGATACCAAAGACGATACCTATCTTTTCAACCAAGGTGCAACAACCAAGGGCTTTGATAAAATCGTATTTCATGATTACAAAATTGCTTATGACTTTTACAAACTTCCAAACATTGCTGTTTTTAAAGAACAGATTGAAAAGTTTAAAGAATTTTTGGAAAAGTCAGCTCCAAGCAAAGAGCAGTCAGCAGACCTTGGTTATATGCTCACTGTTGGTGAATTATTCACACTTGTTGCATATGGACAATTGATCTTAGAAAGTGCTAAATTGGAAAATACAAATGAAGATTTGGTCGATCAAATATTTGATTTTCTCATTCGGGATTTTTCAAAGTTTGCAACGCAACTCTTCTCTAAACCAACGAGCACAGAAGACCAACAAAAGATCTGTTTGCAAATGCTTAAAAAGCCGGTTCCAAATGAGGAAAGGTTCCAACGCATCTACAAAGAACAGCTATTGTCTCTTGCTGACACGTATGAGATGAATGCATAATCTGATTTAGAATTTTCCGCCTCCTAATGTGATCCAATGAATATGTCAAAAAATATGGGTAACATTAGGAAGCGTCAACTACCAACGCATCTAGTTTTGGAAGGTGCTTTGTTAATTGGTTCTTATGATAAAGGACCACATTGTGCTTTTTTAGATTGTTTGCGGACTTAGGGATTTGAACCATACTCTCGAGACGTTTGATCTTTCCTTCCGTTAGCTGAATATATTTCAACTTTTGTAATTTTTCCATTATGGTAGAGACCATTTTAGCATCTGATAGATTCCGAAGCTCAGAACCAAATTTTAGCTCTGGATGTCGTTCAATCAACTTGTCTCTGTATTTCATTAAACTCTGAGTGAGAGTATCTATCGAAAGCTGAGCCGAATCTTCAATTCTTAGAAGTAGGTATGAGATTAGATTTCCGAGCGTAATGGCATACGATCCGCCCAATTTGTCTTGCAAAAGTTTTGTAACTGAATCTACACTTTCATCTTTTGAAATTGTAAAAGGTAAACCGTATGTTATATGAAGTTTAGCTTTTTTGAAAGAAAGTGTATCGTAGGTTAAATTGAAATGATTGAAGTGGATGTCCTCAACTTTTGTTTTTAAGTAGTAGACTCCCTTTTTAATTTGATTGAGAAATCCGTCTTGGTTGTAAGTTCCTTCTGGAAACATAAACAAATTTTTACCCTTGTCGATATTTTCAACAAGAGTGTTCCATTCTGCATCCACGGTTTCTCTGAGTTCACCTTTCTTTAAAAGCTCCCTAGAGTTATCACGAAACGGACGTTTGATTGGCATACACCCGATATAACCGAGAAGGAGAGGAATGATATTTGATTTATCGATCAGACCAAGGAGTAATTTTGTGAGTCCTTTTGTGCGAAATTCTTTTGTCAAAAAATTACGTGTCATGATGTCTTCCCTAGTCGGAATCGTCATTTTGATCTTAGGAGAGAGTTTTGTGTAAATTACAGCGAGAGCGGCAATATCTAGTTCCGACACATGGTTTCCCAAAATAGCGGTAGGGTAAGGGGATACAAGTTTCTGAGTTGGATGAAGAAAGTGCTCTTCCACTTCGGAGAACATCAGTCCACCCGTTCTTTCAACCAGCTTGATTAAGATATTATAGGGAACAGTTCCATATTTGATTTCAGTCATAGAGATAGAAAGAGAGAAACTAAATTTGTTTTTTGAGTCAAGACTTTCTCATAAATCTGCCCTGTGAGAAACAGATTTGATTTCGATTGACAAGGTCGTTTTTGCATATAGGGTAAAAATATGAGCCAGTCAAATTTGATTGAGACGAAGCTTCAGGAATTTTTAGATCTGCATCCTGAGATTCACACTGCAATTTTATTTGGCTCTTCTCTTACAGATTCTTTTCGAAAAGATAGCGATATCGATATTGCGATTGCTTGCCATTCTCCACTATCTGCCCAAGATTTTATGAATTATGCTTCGTTGTTAACGGAAAAATTCTCAGACAGAAAAATCGATTTGATTGATCTGCATCAGGCGAAGGGCTTGATCTTGCTCGAAATTTTAACACGTGGAAAAATTCTAAGACGCGATACGATCTTTTTAGCAAAATCAATTATTTCCATGCATGAATATTTTGATTTTATTTATCCCTACGTTAGGCAAAGTCGCCTTAATTTGGTTCAGGATTACTTGAATGGATGAACGCATCAAAGATATTCTGATCAAAAAAATGGAATCATTGATACGATGTTTAGAGCGCGTTGAACAAAAACGAGGAAACTCTTTTCAAGATTTGTCTGAAAGTTTAGACCATCAAGATATTGTGATTCTTAACTTAGAAAGATCAGTCAAATTATCCATAGACATAGGGTCCATTCTTTTGTCCGCATTTAAGATCCCAATTCCTGAAACCATGTCAGAAGTCTTCCAAAGTTTATCCGAGAATCAATTGCTGCCTGAAGATATTGCCCTTTCGCTCCGCAAATCAGTTGGTTTTCGTAACATAGCCGTACATGAATACAGTGAACTCAACTGGGAAATCGTATTCCAGATCGCCACTACTCGTTTAAAAGACTTCAAGGATTTCATTAAAGTTGTGAATGATTTGATCCTTTCTACCTAAAAATCACTGTCCTATTCTTCCAAACCAAGACCCGATGCTCCAAGACAAAACGCATCGCACGGGCAAGCACCACTTTTTCGATATCTCTTCCATTTAGCACCAGTTTATCTTTCGTAAAGCTATGGTCTACAGGGATTACATCTTGGGCAAGAATGGGACCTTCATCCAATGAAGATGTTACAAAGTGTGCGGTCGCACCAATGAGTTTCACTCCACGTTCATAGGCTTGCATATAAGGATTGGCACCAATGAAGGCAGGCAAAAAGGAATGATGGATATTGACGATCCGTTCAGGAAATCCAGAAACAAATTCGTTTGAAAGAATCCGCATGTACTTCGCAAGTATGATCAGATCAAAATCCATCCTCTTTAAAAAAGACAAGATTTGTGTTTCATGTTGTTCGCGTGTAAGCCCCTCATGGGAGATCAAATGAAAGGGTAGGTGGAAGTCTTCCACAAGTGATTGCAAAGCATTATGATTGGAAAGGACGCAGGGAATATCAATGTTTAGTTCTCCGGCTCTTTGTCTGAGAAGAATATCTCCCAAGCAGTGACTTTCTTTGGTTGCAAATAGTATGACACGTTGCCTTCGGACACTTTGAATCCGAATTTCAGAATCTCTGCTGAGTATCTGAGTAAGTTGGTGCTGAAGTTCTTCTGAGTTCACACCTCCTGAAAACTCTGTTCGCATAAAAAATATGGAATCGATAGGTTCGACGAACTCATGGTTGGAGAGGATGTTGCAACCACCTTTCAAAAGTAGTCCAGTAATTTCATGAATGAGACCTGCTCGATCTGGACAGCGGATTAGTAAAATTTGCCGAACGGGCGATTCCTTTTTTTCCATTTCCGTCGATATTCTCGGTTTGCATTCCTAGTACAAGCAAAAATAATAAGACATAATTCTGCTTTTTTGCGTTCAAATCGTGAACGGAATTGTTGACGGAACTAGACCTGGTGCCAATTTTTGAAGAAATTGGGACTTATGGGGCGGAGCTACGCATAGGCCTTACCAATTGTGCAGTGTAGAACTCGGAGCACCGAGAACTTTCTTCCAAAATTCAAAAGAGACATTACTTACATGAAAGGTATCATTCTAGCCGGTGGCTCCGGAACTCGCCTTTATCCTATCACACGTGGCGTTGTAAAACAACTCCTACCGGTTTACGACAAGCCGATGATCTATTATCCTCTTTCGGTACTGATGCTTGCGGGTATCCGAGAGATCCTGATCATTTCCACCCCAGCCGATACACATAGGTTCCAAGAAATATTTGGCGATGGCAGTGATCTAGGTCTTCGCATTGAATACAAAATCCAACCCTCGCCCGATGGTTTGGCGCAAGCTTTCCTTTTGGGTGAAGAGTTTTTGAACGGGGACGATGCTTGCCTTGTCCTTGGGGATAATATCTTTTATGGACATGGTTTTACTGATCTGCTTCGTACATCAGTGAAAAAAGTAAAAGAAGATAGACGATCCGTTGTATTTGGTTATTACGTCAATGACCCAGAGCGATACGGTGTCGTTGAGTTTGATAAATCTGGAAAAGCACTTTCTATTGAAGAAAAACCAAAACTACCTAAAAGCAATTATGCGGTGATTGGGCTTTATTTTTATACATCAGATGTTGTATCCATAGCGAAACAAATCAAACCTTCTGATCGCGGTGAATTAGAGATTACAACTGTAAATCAAGTGTATTTAGAAAAAGGCAAACTAGATGTGAATCTCATGGGAAGAGGTTATGCTTGGCTAGATACGGGAACACATGAAAGTCTTTTGGAAGCATCTAATTTCATTGAAGTTATCGAAAGAAGACAAGGACTAAAAATAGCATGTCTCGAAGAGATTGCCTTTGAAATGGGTTATATCTCGGAAGAAAAACTCCTCAAACTCGCCGAACCATTGAAAAAAAATCAATCTGGGCAGTACCTTCTGCAAATCGTTAAAAGAAAGACCATTCATTCCAAATAAATGTTAATCACAGAGTCTAGCCTACCAGACATTTACATCCTAGAGCCCAAAGTTTGGGGAGATGATAGAGGATATTTTTTTGAAAGTTATCGTGAAGACCTCCTAACGAAGACCATACGAAAATTCAATTGGGTGCAAGACAATGAATCATTGTCGACAAAAGGGGTCTTAAGAGGACTTCACTACCAGCTGCCTCCTTTCGCTCAAACAAAGCTCGTTCGTGTGATTCGAGGCAATGTATTGGACGTAGCTGTAGATATCCGTAAGGGATCACCTAACTTCGGTAAATATGTGACAGTTGAATTATCGGAGACAAACAAAAAACAACTACTCATTCCAAGAGGATTCGCACACGGGTTTGTTGTGCTAAGTGACAGTGCTATTTTTTCCTATAAGGTTGATAATTATTACTCTAAGGAGTCCGAAAGATCAATTTTGTGGAATGATCCAAGTTTAGGAATTGATTGGACACTTTCGGAAAAAGATTTGGTTTTATCCGATAAGGATAAATTAGGGCAAAAGGTGCAAGAGGCAGATGTGTTTCCATTTGAGGAACTATATGCTTAATATCCTCGTCACGGGTGCGAATGGACAATTAGGTTCGGAAGTTCGGCATATTGCTGAAGAATTCAAAACTGATTTTTCTTTTCACTTTGTAACTCGGAGTGAGTTAGACCTCACATCTGAACATTTAGTCGAGTCCTTTCTTTTAAATTATAAAATTGATGGAATTTTAAATGCCGCCGCATATACGGCAGTTGATTTGGCGGAAAAAGAATCAGAAAGAGCGATGGAGGGAAATGTAACAATTCCTTCCATCCTTGCTAAACTTTGCAAAAAACATTCTTTGAAGCTTCTTCATTTTTCCACCGATTTCGTATTTGATGGAAAGTCATTTCATCCATATAATGAATCCGATAAAATCGCTCCGATTTCCATTTATGGACAATCAAAGGCAGAAGGTGAGCGTGCTGTCCTTTCTCAATATCACGAATCCAAATTGATTCGGACATCTTGGGTTTACTCAAAATTTGGTCATAATTTTTTAAAAACGATACTGCGATTGAGTGCGGAAAAACCTGAATTACGAGTGATAGCGGATCAAATCGGCTCCCCGACTTGGGCAAGGGACCTAGCACGCGCAAGTCTATCGTTGCTAAAATCTGATGCGACAGGGATCTTTCATTTTTCAAATGAGGGAGTAGCGAGTTGGTATGATTTTGCAAAAGCAATCTTAGAAGAAGGCGGTAAACAAACGCCCATTATCCCCATTGAAACCAAAGATTATCCAACACCTGCAACCAGACCTCCATACTCGGTTTTAAATAAATCTAGAATCAAACAAACGCTAAATATACAAATCCCACACTGGCGAGATAGCTTGCGTAATTGTATGTCTGAAATCTTATAGATCTTTGTATTTAAATTACTGATTTTTTATTCATTATCCGGAATTGAAAAGCGACCGTGGCTACCTACTATTCACTTAAAAAACGAAACAATCCAAAGTTACTCTCCCTCGTAATTCCTTGTTATAACGAGGAGCTTGTGATTCCGTATTTGCGGAAGTCACTAGAAGAGATTTTACCCAAAATCGCAACCAAGGTAGAAGTGATTCTTGTGAACGATGGTAGTTCAGATCAAACGATTGAATCACTTATTGCCTGGTCTTTGTCGGACAAACGAATCAAAATCATCAGTTTTGCGCGCAATTTTGGTCACCAAATTGCAGTAACTGCGGGTATGGACAATGCGAATGGAGATGCGATCATTATTATGGATGCTGATTTGCAAGATCCACCTGAAGTCATTTTGGAGATGCTCGCAAAATACAGAGAAGGTTATGATGTAGTTTATGGCAAAAGGGAAGAGAGAGTCGGCGAATCAAGGTTCAAATTGGCCACAGCATGGTTGTTTTATCGACTGATGAAAATTTTAGTTCATAAAGACCTACCATTGGATTCTGGAGACTTCCGTTTGATATCACGTAATTGTTTGGACGCGTTGAAGGGCATGAGAGAAAAACATCGATTCTTGCGTGGAATGGGTGCTTGGGTTGGTTTTCCGCAAACACCTGTTATTTATAAACGCGCCGCGCGGGCCGCAGGTGAGACAAAATACCCGCTTAGGAAAATGCTCACTCTTGCCATGAATGCGGCGATTTCTTTCTCTCCGCTTCCGCTTAGGTTTAGTTTGTCGCTTGGTATCATTATTGCATTCGTCGGTTTCATTGTCGGAATTACTGCCGTTGTGAAAGCATGGATGCACTATTCTGGATTGTATCCTGAACTTGTGTATAATCCAGGGTGGGCAACAGTTGTCGCGCTCCTTTGCCTGATTGGTGGCTCCATATTGATATCGATAGGAATACTAGGTGAATACATTGCTCGGATTTTTGAAGAAGTCAAGGGTCGGCCCCTTTATGTCATCGAATCCAAATTCAATTTTGAATCACAGAAAGTGAGAAATAAATGACTGAGTCAATACTTGTAACAGGTGGAGCTGGATTTATAGGCTCCAATTTCATTCCATACTTTATCGAGGCACATCCGAACATACATGTAATCAATTTGGATTTGTTGACCTATGCTGGCAATTTAGAAAATCTAAAAGAAGTCGCAAATCATCCTCGTTATACATTCGTAAAGGGAGATATCAAAGACCAAACACTCGTTTCTTCTCTTTTTAATACGCATGATATACGCGGTGTGATCCATTTTGCAGCTGAAAGTCATGTGGACAATTCCATATCGAATCCTGAAGTATTTCTTCAAACGAATGTGATCGGAACTTTTGTCCTCATTCACGCGGCATACAAATATTGGATGGATAAGCCATTCACTTATAAAACTGAATATCAAAATTGTCGATTTCACCATGTGTCTACAGATGAAGTGTATGGAACATTGGGCGAGACAGGTTTATTTGAAGAAATAACTCCATATGCGCCTAATTCACCTTATAGCGCAAGTAAGGCCGGAAGTGATTTTGTTGTAAGGAGTTATCACCATACATACGGAATGAATACGGTAACTACCAATTGTTCCAATAATTATGGACCCAAACAACATTCCGAAAAACTGATTCCGACAATTATCCGAAAGTGTCTCGCTAATGAAAGCATTCCAATTTATGGAAAGGGGACTAATATTCGTGATTGGCTTTATGTGATCGACCATGCGACTGGAATTGATCTTGCCTACCATAAAGGAAAAAGTGGCGAAACTTATAATATTGGCGGGCGAAACGAGAGAAATAATAACTATATAGTGAATCAGATTTGTGAGATTTTGGATGCAAAACGTCCTAGAACTTCAGGTGAATCATATAAAAAATTGATTACTTATGTAGCGGATCGTCCAGGGCATGATATGCGTTATGCGATTGATGCCACAAAAATTGAAAATGAGTTGGGTTGGAAGGCTAAAGAAAACTTTGAGACTGGAATTTTAAAGACTGTAGAGTGGTATTTGAATGGCTGAAGATCACCACTTAAGTGTACTCCGTCTGATCGAGGCAAACCCAAATCTGTCCCAAAGGGAAGCATCAGATGTTTTGGGTTTGAGTCTGGGAAAGACAAATTATTTGATCAATGCCCTTGTCGAAAAAGGGCTGGTGAAGATCAATAATTTCAAGAATAACCAAAATAAGTCGGGATATGTATATCTTTTAACTCCGCAAGGATTCGAAGAGAAAGCAAGGCTAACGGTAAAATATTACAAAATCAAAAAAAGTGAATATGAAGCCTTAAAAGTGGAAGTAGAGAAATTGGGGATCGTCACTGGAATAGATGAGGGAGTTTCATAAAATTGAATACCAACTCAAAGATTTATATAGCAGGGCACCGTGGTCTCGTAGGGTCATCATTGGAAAGTGTACTTAAAAAAGAAGGATATAACAATCTTGTAGGTCGGTCACACAAAGAATTGGATCTGACGGATCAACTTTCAGTGGATCACTTTTTTGAGACAGAAAAGCCGGAATACGTTTTCCTTGCGGCCGCGAAAGTAGGTGGGATTCATGCAAACAACACTTACCCCGCTGAATTTATTTTTTCAAATATACAAATTCAAAACAATGTCATCGATGCTTCCTATCGCAACGGTGTTAAAAAACTTTGTTTTTTAGGGTCTTCTTGCATTTATCCAAAGTTTGCAAAACAACCAATGGATGAAGGACAATTATTAGATGGGAAATTGGAACCAACAAATGAACCTTATGCGGTTGCGAAAATTGCAGGGATCGTTATGTGTCAGTCGTATAACCGTCAATATGGAACTAATTTTTTTTCGGTAATGCCTACGAATCTGTATGGACCAAATGACAATTATCATCCTGAAAATTCCCATGTCCTCCCAGCACTCATACGACGCTTTCATGAAGCGAAAGCGAATCATCTTCCAGAGGTTGTGATCTGGGGAACCGGAAATCCTCTCCGTGAATTTTTATTTTCCGAGGATATGGCAAGGGCCTGTATTTTTCTAATGAAAAACTATGATGTGACAAACGATCCCAAAGGTGGGGAGCATGTCAACGTTGGATCTGGAATTGAAGTCAGTATCAAAGAACTTGCGGAGCTGATCAAGGAAGTAGTGGGCTTCCAAGGAAAGTTAAGTTTTGATTTAACCAAACCAGATGGTACTCCACGAAAGTTATTAGATGTTTCTAAACTACACCGCATGGGTTGGAAACATGAAGTGGAATTGAGAGTCGGAGTTGAGTTGGCATATAAGGATTTTTTGGAAAAGGTAAACACTTCAAATTGAAAAGAGTATTTGTTTCAACCTTTCCTTTTTGTAGGACAAGCCCGGTAGCGCTGGAAACATTAAAGTCTAACGGATACGAAGTGGTTGTTAATCCACTAGGAAGAAAGATGAAACCGGAGGAAGTTGCAGATGCGTCAAAGGATTTTGATGCACTGGTTGCCGGAACGGAAGAATTATCGCAACTTGTGAAAGCTAGTTCTACTCTGAAATTAATATCACGAGTAGGAGTGGGTCTAGATAGTGTTCCCCTTCAATTATGCAAAGACAAGAATATAGCCGTTGCATACACTCCAGACGCAGTTTCGCCTGCCGTTTCCGAATTTGCTGTCTGTCTCTTGGTTGATGGTTTGAGGAAGGTTTCATTTTCTGATCGTGAAATCAGATCGGGCAAATGGACTAGGAGTTATGGCGATAGGATTGGTGGAAGCACAATAGGAATTTTGGGATTCGGTAGAATCGGAAAACGTGTCGCATCCCATCTACTTGGCTATTTACCCAAACAAATATTAGTTTGTGATTTACTTGATCAGAAAGATTCCATTCAAAAATTCAATGATGTTGCCGCTAATGTCTCTAAGCTGAATGATAGTATGGGGAAGAACTGGAATTCCACTAGCATTCGACAAGTGAGCCTAGAAGAGTTATTACAAAAATCAAATGCAATAACAATACATGTACCTCTTACAGATATAACGAAAAATATTCTCAATGCAAACAATCTCAGCATACTCAAAAAGAATGTTGTTCTCGTAAACACGGCACGTGGCGGCATCATAAATGAGAAAGATTTGTATCTCTGGCTAAAAGATAATCCATCTGCCTTCACTGCATTAGATGTATTTGATGAGGAACCTTACTATGGTCCACTAAAGGAACTCGAAAATGTCCTTCTAACACAGCATATGGGGTCATGTTCCAATGATTGTCGGGAAGCAATGGAAAGAGAAGCGGCAGAGAATGTTGTAGGTTTTTTTGGCGGTGGCAAGTGTGAGCTGGTCGTAAACCCGTTTGGGTGAGGAAAGATGAAAGGTAAATGAATTGAAAACTTATTTTTATAAAAAACTATTTAGATATATTTCGCATTATTGTACTTCAAAAAATTCACTTTTGGAAATATCACCCAAGAATCAGTATATTGAATCTTTTTTCGAAGGGAAATATAAAAAGATACAAGAACTTTCTGAAGTTAAAAGTATTGATGCTGATTTTGTTTTAATCAATGGAAATTTGCATTACGAAAGAGATATTCAGAAATTTTTCCGTAATTTACATGAAAGAGTAAACAGCAATACTCGAATAGCTATAGTTTATTACAGTTCCCTTTGGTGGCCTGTATTTAAATTGGCTGATATTCTCGGATTCAGATCCACAACTCCAGAGCAAAATTGGATTTCTCATGAAGATGTTGAAAACTTTTTAATATTAGAAGATTTTGAACTGATTCGAGTGGAACAACGAATTTTATTACCAATCTATATACCTTTCATCACAAATTTTATCAATCGATATATAGCTCCTTTACCGCTTTTACGTAATTTAACAGTACTCAATATTGCAATCGCAAGGGCTGTTGGAATTAAGGAAAAAATAAAGAAGCAACCGTCAGTCTCCATCGTAGTGGCCGCACGGAATGAAGAGGGCAATATTTTAGAAATTCCCAAAAGAATACCTAAAATGGGCCCCAACGATGAGTTGATATTCGTAGAGGGAAATTCGACGGATCGGACATGGGAAGTAATTTCCGATCTGAAAAGATCTTATAAAGGTCACTTAAAGATTCAGATAGCTCAACAATCTGGTAAAGGTAAAGGCGATGCTGTTCGAAAAGGCTTTTCGATGGCAAAAAACGAAATACTTATGATCCTTGATGCTGATATGACCGTCCCACCGGAAGATCTACCAAAGTTTTATAATGCAATTTGCCTAGGAAAAGGTGAATTCATTAACGGTTCTCGTTTGGTTTATCCTATGGAAAAAAAGGCAATGCGGTTTTTTAATCGAGTAGGTAATAAGTTTTTTGCAGTATCCTTTTCTTTTGTTCTTGGACAAAGATTTAAGGACACTCTTTGTGGAACAAAGGTTATATCAAAATCTAACTATGAGATGTTAGCGATGAACAGAGGTTATTTTGGAGAATTTGATCCGTTTGGTGATTTTGATCTTATCTTTGGTGCCTCTCGTATGGGATTGAAAATTATAGAAGTTCCCATATCTTATAAGGATCGCACATATGGAGAGACAAACATTTCAAGATGGAAACATGGAGTCATTCTATTAACGATGTTAATATTCGCAGCTCGGAAAACTAAATTTATCTAAAACTTATGAGTACAAAAATTAAACTTCTGATCGCAAGAATTATTTACAGTATCATTTCTTTACTTGGAATTTCAAAGGATCGTTTCATAAAGAGAAATGGTATTAATTATAAGGTTGATCTTTCTGAGGGGATTGACCTATCGATTTTTTTATTTGGTAGTTTCCAAAGTCACGTTTGGAAAATAACGAATCTACCAAAAGAACCAAAAATAATCTTTGATATCGGTGCAAATATTGGTTCTATAACACTTCCTTTTGCAAAGCACTTCCGACAGAGCGAAATTCATGCATTTGAGCCAACATTTTACGCATTTCAAAAGTTAACTGAAAATTTAAGCCTAAACCCTGAATTGAAGAAAAGAGTTTTTCCCGTTCAAGTTTTTCTCTCCGACGAGATCAAACAATTGGAAAAGAATGAGGTCTATTCTTCATGGAAAATTGATGGTTCTAAATACGATCATCCAATTCATGGCGGTATTTTACAAAAAGCCACTCCAGATCAGATCACGTTAGATTCGTATGTTGAGAAAATGAAGCTCTCGTCAGTCGATTTAATCAAAATCGACGTCGATGGATTTGAGTTGGATATCTTGAGAGGGGCGAGTAAGACAATTGATGCTTTTCGACCTATAATAATCGTAGAATTTATGGGACACACAGGAGAATCAACAAAGGGAGAATTCCAAAAGTATGTTGATCTGTTTGATGGGAAAAGATACTCTCTTTTTCATTCAAAAACCAAAGTATCCCTCAGCGTTGAAAATATTGAAAAAAACGTACCCAAGTTTGGTGGAATCGATATACTTTGTTTGCCGAATTAATGAGTTCAATTTTTCTATTTCTAAGATTTTAATCTAAATAACTTCTTATTTATCAAAATGTTTCCAAAAAGAAATAATGTAGAATTAGCTTTTGTATTCTTTGGCTTTTTGCTTGCATCTATATTATTTTATAAGAACTGCCAAAAGTTTTTTTGGTTAGATGAAGTAACGACATTGAACATTTCCAATCAAGCTACATTGATAGGAGTGATCGAAGAATCCAAAAGGGAAAACATACAGCCGCCTCTTTTTTATTTAGCTGGAACCTTATGGTCTCTCTTTAATCTGAAACCTGAGTGGTTGAGAACATTGCCTTTTTTTTGCTACTTGGGAATTTTATACCTATTAATAAGGAATTTAAAAGCATCGTTATTCTCTTATTTAGTTTTAATGTTTTATTTTTTTTCGGCTACCGATCAATTCACAGCTTATCTCATAACAGAATTTAGGCCATATTCTATGAGCTTGTTCTTGTTCACGTTTTTTTTTCACTTTGTAATCAATTACAAAGAAAGTGACTCTTTTTTTTACATTAAATCTTCGTTCTTTCTTGTATTGTTCTCTTCTACATTGAGTTTGAATATCCCGATTGGATTAGGGTTTTTAGTCGTATTGACTATCTTCTTCATTTTTAAGTTTTCGACCCATACTCGGAAGACTGTTAGACTCAGTTTGATTGGTCTCGGGATATCCTACTTTCTGGTTCTAAGCATGGCTTTCTATGTGAAATCCGGTGCAGATTTATTCGGTAATTTTAATTATTCATTTTTTATATCCGAACTTCAAAAGAACTCACAAATTGTTTTTTCCGATATAATTACATTTCAAGGTGTTTTTTTGATTTCTTTAGTCGTGGCAATTGCGCTTATGAAGGTGAATGTTGATATTAGAATATTGTTTTTTACTGGTACGCTGTTACTGTTGTTTGTATTTTGTATTGCCTTCCCGACTTTTATTCTTCACACTCGAATTCCATGGTACGCTTCTAGGTATTCACATCTTAATTATTTGATTTTTCCATTTTTTATCCTCTTATTTTCTAAGCAGTTTAGATCAATATTGACTTTCTCAAAAAAGCCTTCACTTTCTTTTGTGCTCCTAACCTTTTTAGTTAGTGGGTTAGTCTTTCAAAATTTGGCAAAATCAAAAATGAATTCTGACAATGGAATCGGAAGTATTTGGGTAGAAATAACAAATCAAAAAATTTGTAAACAAAATGACATTTCAATCGTTACTGATCCAGATTATATCGACAGAGTTGGTTTATACCATATTGCTCTGGCTAGGATTGCAGAACCTGAAATTCACGGGATTTCAAATCTTCAAAATCAAATTGAGTCTAAAAAATGCATACTTATAGTAAATAGTAATCATAAGTTAACAGATGAATATGAGGATAAAATGTTAGAGGCAGGATACCGTTTGAAATTTTCAAATCATCCTCATCAAGACTGGCCACAAAATGTAGATACTTATATGCTTTATGTTCGTAATGATCGGTAGACTATTTTAACGAACCAATACAGAAAGGGAACCTGGAAAACAATAATGAATCACTTTTTAGATTATAGTAAGCGTTTACACGCGGCTCTTGAGCTAGTTGAATTCGATAAAGTAGAGTATTTAGCTGAGGAGTTATACGCGCTTTGGAGATCAAAAAGAACTTTTTTTCTGTGTGGAAATGGGGGCAGTGCAGGAAATGCCATACATTTAGCAAATGACTTTAATTATGGTATATCCAAAAAAGATGGAATAGGTATGAGAGTTGATGCCTTGCCTGCGAATTCATCCGTAGTTACTTGTCTTGCAAATGATATCGGTTATGATAAAATCTTCTCCCAACAGCTTTCAGTGAAGGCAAATAAAGATGATATTTTGTTAGTACTCTCAGGCAGTGGAAACTCTCCAAATGTGGTCAATGCACTGAATATTGGTAACGAAATAGGAATGAAAACTTTTGCTATTTTAGGTTATGATGGAGGCAAGTGCAAATCCCTTGCTCAAGTTCCCATTCATATACCAGTGAATGATATGCAAATATCAGAAGATCTGCAGGTAATAATTGGTCATATGATAATGCAATGGATCTGCGAGAAATAAAATAAGGTGAATCAAATGAAATCGATAGTAACAGGCGGAGCAGGATTTATTGGAAGTCATTTGGTCGATCTCTTGATCGAAAAAGGTCATCACGTAACAGTAATAGATAATTATAGTACGGGAAGAAAATTAAATATATCTCATATTCAAAAAAATATAGAAATTATTGAAGCTGATATCTCAATTCCTGGCGATTGGATCAATGTTTTTAAAGAAGCAGATTATGTTTTCCACCTTGCGGCATTGGCTGATATTGTGCCAAGCATACAAAACCCTGAAGGTTACTTCAAATCAAATGTGGATGGAACCTTCAATGTTCTACAAGCATCTAGATTAGGAAAAATAAAGAAACTTGTTTATGCAGCATCTTCTTCCTGTTATGGGATTCCAGATGAGTATCCAACAAAAGAATCAGCAGAAATTAGACCTCAATATCCATATGCTTTAACAAAAAGAATGGGAGAAGAACTTGTCCTTCATTGGGCAAATGTGTACAAGCTACCCGCTCTCTCCTTACGATTTTTTAATGTCTATGGACCGAGATCTAGAACCTCTGGAACATATGGTGCCGTGTTTGGTGTATTTTTGGCGCAAAAATTGGCAAATCAACCCTATACAGTCGTTGGAGATGGTAAACAAACTAGGGACTTTACTTATGTAAAGGATGTTGCAGATGCGATCTTTGCATCTTCACAATCTGATTTTTCAGGAGAAATATTTAACATTGGAAGTGGAGCAACAATTTCGGTAAATCGAATTGTCGAGCTCTTGCAAGGTGATCGTATATTTATCCCAAAAAGACCGGGTGAGCCAGATTGTACATTTGCAGATATTTCTAAAATCAAATCGAAGATTGGTTGGACTCCGAAGGTTTCGATTGAAGAAGGGATAAAGAATCTTTTAGCAAATATTGATTATTGGAGAGATGCACCTGTTTGGACTCCAGAAAAAATTAAAGATGCAACATCCGATTGGTTCAAATATTTAGGGAATGAAAAATAACATAAAGGTCCTTTTACTTGCGGCTGGTTTAGGAACTAGGCTAAAACCGTTAACGGATTCCTTTCCAAAATGTCTCATGCCGATAAAGGGTGTACCTCTCCTTGAAATATGGTTAGATATGTTATTGGAAATGGGTATCGATCAAATACTAATTAATACCCATTATTTGAACGGTGTCGTTCAAGACTTTTTAAATCGTCCAAAATATTCCAGGAAGGTCGTTTCAGTTTATGAGAAAGAACTGCTTGGCACTGCTGGAACTCTCAGACAAAATAGTGCTTTTTTTCAAAATGCGACAACACTATTGATTCATGCGGACAATTTGTGCATTTGCGATTTTAATTCATTTCTAAACTTTCATTTTAACGAACGACCAACGAACACTGTAATGACGATGATGTCTTTTCAAACAGGTAATCCTAGCTCATGCGGGATTTTGGAATTAGATTCAAATAACATAGTTGTTAAATTTCATGAAAAGGTTAAAAACCCTCCGGGTAACCTAGCCAACGCTGCCATTTATCTGATAGAACCTGAAGTCACTGACTGGATAATCGAACAACAAAAGAATGATTTTAGCAATGATGTAATTCCACATTACTTGGGAAGAATTGCAACTTGGGAAAACAAATCGGTATTAATGGATATTGGTAGTCCTTTTCAGCTCAAACAAGCTCAAAAACAAAATATTTCCTCAGTTCTCGATAGTGATGATTGGAGTATGAGATTTAGAAATCACAAAATTCATGCACAAATTGAAAGTATACAAGAATGATTGATCAAACAAAAATTACTTCGTTTACTTCTGACCTCGCTAACAAGTTAGATATTTTTGAAAGTGAAAGTTTGGTGTTTTGTTATGGACATTTCAATATCATTCATCCGGGTCATATTCGATATTTACAGCATGCCAAGTCTTTGGGTAAAAAACTTTACATCGCACTTCTCGGCGATGCATTGCTAACTCATACTTCTAAGAATCAATACTTTTCCGAATTAGAACGAGCGAACGGAATCGCATCTTTGGATTTTGTAGATAGGGTATTGATTCTCGATCAATTAGGGCTAGATCAAGCAATTTTAAAATACAAACCTAAATATTTGGTCCTTGGCAAGGAATTTCAGAATACAGAAAGAACAGATATTTTACAAGCAAAGCATGCGATTGAATCCATATCAGGAAAGATTGAATATCATGCAGGAGAGATTCATTACGCAAGTGCAGATTTGCTACATGGATCGCTAAAATCACTCGAAGACATCCGCAGAACTTCTTTCATACAGTCCTGTAAAAGACAAAATGTTCATACTTCAAGGCTTTTAGAAATCATTCGGAATTTTAAGGATAAAAATCTGCTAGTGATCGGTGACACAATAGTGGATCAATACGTAGCTTGTGATGCTATTGGTATGAGTGCTGAAGCCCCGGTACTCGTAGTAAAGGAATTAGAATCCAGAGAATTCGTTGGTGGAGCCGGGATTGTATCTTCCCATGTAAAATCTCTGGGTGCAAACTGTAGATTTCTTTCCGTCGTTGGAAATGATGAAAATTCAAAACTCGTTGAAAGAAGCCTGACTGGTCAAGGCATAAAAGCGATGCTGATTCAAGATAGCGGAAGACCCACTACGTTTAAGATTCGTTATATGGTCGAGAACCAAAAACTTTTCCGGGTTAGTCGGTTGAAAGAACACTCGCTGCCGAAAGCCATAGAGGACCAATTTATATCTTGCTTGAGAGATATGTCTGACGAGATTGACGGTATTTTGGTATGTGATTTTGTTTATGGAGTGATCACTCCAAGAATTATCGAAGAACTTCAAAAGTTATCAAAAGAAAAAAATATCAAATTGTTTGGTGATCTGCAGTGTAGTTCGCAGGTTGGAAACATTACAAAATTTGAAGATTTTTACCTGCTCTGTCCGACGGAAAGAGAAGCTCGTATAGCATTGAGTAACCAAGAAGATGGTATAGAGTGGATTGCCAATACCTTGTTGGAAAGAACAAGGTCTAAACACCTTCTCGTTAAGTTGGGTGCGGAAGGCTTCGTCACCTACACTAGGCCAGACAACGAGGAGACAAAAAAAGAGCATTTCCCTGCACTCATCTCAAACCCGGTAGATGTAGCCGGAGCCGGCGATTCTCTTCTCGCGGCCATGGCAACTGCTCTCTGTGCAGGAGCCAATATTATGGAAGCTTCAGCTATAGGAGCTTGTATGGCAGCGCTGGCTGTCCAAACTGTTGGGAATATACCCGTATCACAAAATCAACTCATTCAATTTTTGAACCAATTGGAGACAACATAATGTCAATCAAAGTATTTATCACAGGTGGAGCTGGCTACGTTGGATCAGCTCTCGTTCCAAGGCTGTTGAAAGATGGTTATCATGTAACCGTCCTCGATCTTATGATTTATGGGGAAGATGTAATTGATCCTCATCCAAATCTCAAAATGGTCAAAGGTGATATTCGAGACTTAGCTTTACTCAAAAGTTTGATCCCTGGTCATAATCAGGTCATTCATTTGGCATGTATCTCTAATGATCCAAGTTTCGAGCTAAATCCGGATCTTGGAAAATCAATAAACTTGGATGCATTTCGCCCTTTGGTAGAAATCTCAAAAAGTTCTTCTGTCGAGCGATTTATCTATGCTTCTTCATCTTCAGTGTATGGTGTAAAAGAAGAACCAAATGTAACTGAAGATTTTAGTCTCGAGCCACTCACAGACTATTCCAAATTTAAAGCTGATTGCGAAAAAATATTGGCAGAATACCAATCCGAAAACTTTACAACTGTTACGATTCGTCCTGCGACAGTTTGTGGATATGCTCGTAGACAAAGATTAGATGTGGTTGTAAATATTTTAACAAATCTAGCATACCACAAAAGAGAAATTAGCGTCTTTGGTGGGTCACAACTACGTCCCAATATCCATATCGAAGATATGGTAGATGCATATTTGTTATTGATGACAGCTCCGAAAGAAAAAGTCGCTGGGGAAATCTTCAACGCAGGTTATTTGAATTTTACAGTATCTGAAATAGCGAATATGGTGAAGGAAGTTGTGGGAGCGGATGTGAAACTTATCACAACTCCAACAAATGATAATCGTTCTTACCATATTTCCTCGGAGAAGATCTTCAAAAAGCTTGGTTTTAAGGCTGAAAGATCTATAATCCAAGCCTCCAAAGATTTGAAAGAGGCTTTTGAGAAAGGACTATTGAAAGACACTCTAAACAATGAGTTTTATTTTAATATCAAAAGAATGCAAAATATAAATCTGGCTTGAGTTTGAAGATTGGTATTGATTTCGACAATACGATTGTCAACTACGATCAGGTTTTTCCTATCGTAGCAAATAAATTCGGATTCCTAGATGAAAATTGGAAAGGTACAAAGGCCGAATTAAAATCTGAAATACTAAAATTACCAGAAGGTGATATCTGTTGGCAAAAAATCCAAGGTCAGGTTTACGGGAAATTTATAACTCACGCTGAATTATTTCATGGTTTAGCTGAATTTTTGATTTTTTGCAAATTACGAAATGTGAGTGTCTACATCGTAAGCCACAAAACAGAGTTTGGGCATTTTGATGAGGAAAAAATCAATCTTCGTGATGCAGCAATGCATTGGATGAATGTAAATGGCTTTTTTGATGAAAGATTATTTGCATTAAAACCAGAAAATGTTTCTTTTTGGGATAGAAGAGAACAAAAAGTTCAGAGAATTAGTGATTTGGAATGTGATGTTTTTATAGATGATCTTTTGGAAGTTTTTGAAGAGCCTCATTTTCCTCAAAGCTGTTCAAAAATATTATTTCAAAATAAGAATGTTTCATTTAATCCTGACGAAAAAATTAAGTCATGCTCTTCCTGGAAAAGAATTTTTGAACACTTAATGAGCCCAGTTGTGGAAGACGAATATTTGCAATTGATTCAGGATCAATATCCTTCATTTGGTTTTCATTCCATTCAAACCATCAAAGGACAAGGAAACAGTAAGGTTTTTTTAGTCAAAACTGCTGAACAAAGTTTAATCTTGAAATCTTATCCAGATAAAACTTTCGATGAAAGAGATCGATTAGGTAATGAGTATATGGCGTTAGACTATTGCAACAACAACAGTCTATCTGTTCCTAAACCGATTTTACAAAACAAGTTATTGAATCTTGGCCTGTTTCAACATATAGAGGGAAGAAAGCCCGATTTGATTTCTGAAAAAGAAATCGAGCAATCATTAGATTTCATTGAGTCATTAATCACTCTCTCAAAGGAAAAAAAATCCGTCGAGATCCCAATGGCATCAGAAGCTTGCCTTCGCGGATCTGACATTGAACGTCAAATATATTTGAGACTAGAAAAATTTCGTCAGATCACAAACCAAGAATTAAATGAGTTTCTAAAATCCTTTGAAGATTATTTCCAAACTTTGTCCTCACATTATAAAGAATTTAATGTGACCTACAACCAGGAGCTTGGCTCGGAAAATCGAATACTCTCTCCTTCCGATTTTGGGTTTCATAATTCGATTTTGTCTACTAATGGTACCTTGTATTTCATCGATTTTGAATACTTTGGTTGGGATGATCCGGCTAAATTAATTTCTGATTTTTACTGGCATCCAGCCATGAATTTGAGCATCAAATTGAAAAGCTTTTGGTTAGATAAGAGTGTTCAATTATTTGAAAGTGATCAGCAGTTAGTCAATCGTTTGGATTATTTTATTCCTCTTATTGGTTTACGATGGTGTATGATATTGTTAAATGAATTTCTGTCTGAAAAATTGCAGAATAGAGTTTTTGCACAGTTATTGACGGGCGAAGAAGTTGCTAAGAAACAAACATCACAATTGATTAAGGCGAAAACGTTATTTGAAGAAGTAAAAAAATTCCAAATACAAAAGGAAAAGGTAATTTCAATTGAATGATCGATCAAAACAATTAAGAAAGTATATTGTAGAAGCATTAGAAGCTGGTGGAAGGGGTCACCTAGGATCCTCGGTTTCAATGCTTGAAATTCTAATGGTATTGTATGATTCAATTTTAAAATACAATGCGGCAGAACCTAATTGGACGGATAGAGATCGATTCATTTTAAGCAAAGGTCATGGTTGCTTAGGTCTTTATGCTATTTTAGCGGATAAAGGATTTTTTCCGAAAGAAAATTTAAAAACTTTTTGTAAGTTTGATTCTATCTTAGGTGGTCATCCGGAAAGGGGGAAAATTCCTGGTGTTGAAGCTTCCACTGGTGCATTAGGTCATGGACTTCCCATAGCGGTCGGGATGGCGATTGCCGCGAAGATTAATAAAAAAAGTCATAGGGTATTCGTTCTAACTGGTGATGGTGAGATCAATGAGGGGTCTGTATGGGAGTCGGCTTTATCTGCAGGAAAACATAAGCTCTCCAATCTAACTGTCTTAGTTGATTACAACAAAATACAATCATATGGATTCACAAAAGAAGTCTTAGACCTTGAGCCTTTAACGGATAAATGGAAGAGCTTCGGATTCGCTGTAAAAGAAATTGATGGGCACGACGTTAGCGAGATAGAATCAACATTAAAATCTTTACCATTCGAGGGAGAGAAACCGAGTGCAATCATTTGTCATACGATAAAGGGCAAAGGATTTCCATTCGCTGAAAATAACCCTCATTGGCATCACAAATCAAAACTTCTCCCAGAAGAAATTCATGCAATGTATGATTGTTTGAAATAGGTAAATTACAATGCGCAATACAAGTTTAGACAAAGTTTACGAATTAGCAAAGACCAACGATAAAATCGTATTTATTGGTTCAGATTTAGGTCCAGGTGTCCTAGATAAGATGAAGAATGAATTTCCGGATAGATTTTTTATGGAAGGAGTTTCTGAACAACATGTGATAGGTATGGCTGCTGGATTGGCGATGGAAGGATTCATTCCATACATCAACACTATTGCAACTTTTCTTACAAGAAGATGTTTTGAACAAATAGCATTAGATCTTTGCTTACATAACTTGCCGGTGCGTTTGATCGCAAGCGGTGGGGGAGTTGTTTATGCTCCACTCGGTCCGACACACTTAGCTGTCGAGGACATTGCTATTTTAAGAGCTCTACCTAACATGACGATCATCGCTCCATGCGACGCAGAAGAAATGAAGCGACTCATGCCTCAAACTGTGGATTACCCATCACCTATTTATATTCGATTGGCTAAAGGTGGTGACAAGGTCGTCAGTAGACCAGAGTTAGGTTTCCAAATCGGAAAGGCGATTGTAATGAAAGAAGGGACTTATGGAATGTTTGTCACAACCGGTGTAATGACTCAGATAGCTTTAGAAGCGATCGCTGAATTAGAAAAACAGGGAATCAATTGTGGTTTGATTCATATGCATACGGTAAAACCACTGGATGAAGATACTTTGAAGCAATGGTTGCCAAAGGTAAAGGCTTTCGTTACTGTAGAAGAACACACAAGAATTGGTGGTCTTGGTAGCGCAATTCTTGAATTTTGTAATGATCATATACCAGAACAATCGAGTAAAATTAAACGAATAGGATTGCCTGATCATTTCTCTGAAAAATACGGCAGTCAAAATGAACAGCTTGAGTATATGGGTATTTCTGTTGAATCTCTAGTTAAGACAATGAAATCTTTTAATTGATCAAAAAGTTCTTTATCAACTAAACCTACAAACCAAGAAAAATAAATGGGCACTCTCTATTCGAAATCAAAAATTTTCCACTATAAAGATAAACTAGATTCACTTTCCTCTGTAACAGATTCAATTCTTCCACCAGTACATATCAGAATTAAACCTACAAATGTGTGCGGGCATAGTTGCTGGTATTGTGCATATAAAGCCGAAGACTTACAACTTGGAAAAGATATGGTCAAGAAAGATATGATTCCAAGAGATAAGATGTTGGAAATCATTGATGATGCCATAGAAATGGGAGTTAAGGCGATAACATTTAGTGGTGGTGGTGAGCCATTTCTTTACCCTTATCTTCTGGAAACAGTTCAAAAGTTATCGAGTAGCAATATTCAATTTGCCTCATTAACAAATGGCTCCAAACTTGAGGGAGAAGTTGCAAAAGTTTTTGCAGAATATGGAACTTGGATCCGAGTTTCCATGGATGGTTGGGATGATGAAAGCTATGTAAAATACCGTCGAACTGGCCTTGGTGAATACACTCGGATCATGAATAATATGGCCAATTTTAAAAAGTTAGGCGGGAAATGTTATCTTGGGGTGAGTTTAATTATAGATAAAGAGAATGCGCCTCATGTTTTTGATTCATTAAAAAGGCTTAAGGATGTTGGAGTAAATAGCGTAAAAGCATCTCCTTGCATTGTGAGTAATAATGCGCAAGAGAATGCAGAGTATCACAAGCCATTCTTTGAATCAGTTCGTCAGCAAATCCAGAGAGCAAAATCGGATTTGGTGGAATCAGGATTCGAAATTTTTGATGCATATCATGAATTGGACTTAAAATTTCAAAAAGATTATGACTGGTGCCCATATATGCAGATATTGCATGTAATAGGTGCCGATTTGAATATTTATCCCTGCCAAGACAAGGCTTATAATCTGGAAGACGGATTGATCGGCTCTATTAAAAATCAAAGATATAAAGATTTCTGGATGTCTGACAAATCTAAATTTTTTAAGATCAATCCATCCAAAGTTTGCAATCACCATTGTGTAGCGAATACAAAAAACGAATTGGTTCTGGACTACTTAGATGTAGACCGTGATCATATGATGTTTGTTTAAATCTTAGTTTAAATCAATGAACTTCTTAACGAACGAAGAATTACAGCTTTCTAATGAGTATACGAGATTTGGTCATATAATTCGACCCGCCTGTAATCTATCCTCAATTAACTACCTAAGAGATAGCATGGTAAATGTAGCCTGTAATATTCTGGGCATAGAAAAGGTTGAAGACCCCGATCATTTTTTGAATACGATCCATGAAAAGATTTCCGTGGCAGATTTAAATTCCTTTCGACTGAAGGTAATTCAAGGTATCAATTCAGATGAAAAATTTCGATTTCATTACTTTCAAACTGCAAAGGAATATTTGTATTCTTTAGTAGGGAACGAATTGTCGATGCAATTAAGAGTAAATCTTAGTATACAATTTCCAAACGATAATAGCTCTTTATTACCAGTCCATTCAGATACTTGGTCGGGAGATTCCCCTTATGAATTAGTCGTTTGGATACCTTTGGTAAATTGTTATGGCACAAAAGCAATGTATTTACTATTGCCAGATGATTCAAAAAAGTTGATCCAAGACTTCAAAAAGTTAGCTGGTAAAAACAGCGAGGAACTATACCAATCCATTTCTAAAGAGGTAAAATTTTTAGAAGTAAAATTCGGAGAAGTATTGGTATTTGATCAAGGTTATCCTCACGGAAACATTGTGAACCGTGAAAAGGAAACACGTTGGTCAATGAACTGTAGATTCAAGTCAGTCTTTACGCCATATGGGGATAAAAAGATCGGTGAATTCTTTGAACCAATCACTCTCCGAACTCAATCTCAAATCGGTATGGAATATAAATTCCCCTCGGTCAAATGAAACAACTAAAAGGTTATATCTTTAGTAGGGCATTTATGGGAGAAAGAGTTCCGCAACATGTACAAAATTTGGTGATACGAGATTACTGCCAAAAAAATGGGTATCAGTATTTGTTAAGTGGAACGGAATATGCGATGGAAGGCTGTCATTTAGTATTCGAACAGTTGCTCGATGAAATTCAAGAATACGATGGAATCGCGTTATACAGTCTATTTCAATTGCCTGAAAGTTCGGAAGACAGAGAGGTAATTTATCATAAAGTCTTAGATTTAAATAAGTCCTTACATTTTTCAGTGGAAAGTCTATCAATTCAAAGTCTCTCACATTTAGATAGAATTGAACGTATATGGAATGTCAAAAAAACCATTCCGACAAGTTTTTTATCGATCAACTCTTGATCCAATGATCCATGCAGTTAAAGCTCTGATTTATAATTATAAAAAACAAATTTTTTTACAACAAAGAGATTATAATCCAAACATATTGTTTCCAGGGCATTGGACTCTTTTTGGTGGGCAAGTTGAAGAAAATGAAGAGTTTAAAACGGCTTTAGCAAGAGAATTGCAAGAAGAATTAGAGTGGAAGCCTAGATTCATTGGCGATGAAATATTTTCTTGGTTTTGGCGAAACCAAAGTATTCATCATAATCATTGTTTTCCTGTTTTTTGTCTTAACGAAGATAAATCATTTAAGTTAAATGAAGGCAATAGTATGCGATGGTTTGATTTACAAGAATTGAATGAAGCTTTAATAATGGTTCCTGGGTTAAAGGGAAACCTTTCGAATATTTCTAAATTTCTCGATGAATTAAAATAAAATGGGACAATTAAAAAATTACGTAACCTCTCTCCATCAGGCTACAAAACGAGACGTTTTGGCTAGAATGAACGATAACAAAGTCGAATGTATGGTTAAGGCCAAAGAATATGGTTTCGACTATTGGGATGGAGATCGTCGATATGGTTATGGTGGATATAAATATCTTCCTGGAAGATGGAAGCCACTTGCGGAATCATTGATTCGAGATTACAACTTAAAATCCGGGTCTAAGGTTTTAGACGTTGGATGTGGAAAGGGCTATTTACTTTATGAAATGAGTTTAATCGAACCCGGGTTAATAATTAGCGGGTTTGATGCATCCAAGTATGCATTGAAAAATTCAAAAGAAGAAATAAGCCATTCACTATTTTATCACCAAGCTCAGGATGTATATCCATTTGGGGATAAAGAGTTTGATCTAGTAATTTCTTTAGCAACTTTTCATAACTTAAAGATGTTTGAATTAAAGACGGCTTTAACTGAATTCCAACGAGTTGGAAAGCAAGCGTATCTTATGTTGGAAAGTTATCGAAATGAACAAGAAATGTTCAACCTGGAATGCTGGGCTTTAACTGCAGAATCACTATTTAGTGTTTCGGAATGGATATGGATTTATAAAGAATTTGGATATACTGGCGATTACGAGTTTATCTTTTTTTAATGATCCTTGCTTATGCTGAGCTTTAATAATTACTAATGGAAATAAAGAAAATTAGAAAGATAATTATTCTCGGACATTCTGGATTTGTAGGAAAAAACCTTGAGACCTATTTAAATCAATCAGCTAAATTCGAAGTTATAGGTCGGTCTTTGCCTGAAATTGATTTAACAGACCTCAAACAAACGCGCGAACTTATCCCTTTTTTTTCTCCCGAAAATATTGTTATA
Source organism: Leptospira sp. (assembly GCA_027531445.1). GTDB lineage: Bacteria > Spirochaetota > Leptospiria > Leptospirales > Leptospiraceae > Leptospira_A. Next base: position 44,625 of record JAPZRK010000077.1, on the reverse strand, counting down.
TTGGGGGCCGCTGTTAAACGACAGTTTGGTGATACTTTAGATGTTTTTGATCAGAATATGAAGATCGTTGAAAATATTTCTAGAGTGCTAATAGAAAGTCCAGTTTATCAATTGATTTATATGAGTTCTGCCGCTGTTTACGGAGAGGAAACCGAAAATATCGATATCTCGGAGTCCACACTTGTTAATCCCACATCATTCTACGGAATTAATAAATTTACCTCAGAATGTATATTACGAAAGACATGCGATTTAAATCAGATTACGAAATTAATTTGTTTGAGACCACCTCTCATTTATGGACCTGGTGATCCCGCTAATACCTACGGTCCGTCTGGATTCTCTGTAGCTGCCAGAGAAGGTAACTCGATTACCTTATGGGGGGATGGAACTGAGTTGCGAGAGTTTTTATATATAGAAGACATTTGTAGAATCATTGAAATTATAATTGAGAAATCGGCAGAAGGAATCTTCAACGCCGTTAGCGGTAAGAGATATCGATTTATTGATGTGATAAACATATTAAAGGAAAAATATCCAAAGCTTGAAATTAATATGCGAGAGCGAAGCAAAAACAAAGTAGATAACGCCTTCAATCCTGAAAAATTAGCAGGTTTGCTAGGGAAAGAATTCAAGTTTGTAGAGTTAAGAGAAGGAATAGATAAGATACTGAACGTATCATAAGATATGACTGTGAATGGTATGAAGGAATGATTGGTTTTTGATATGAAAAGTTCTCGATTGGCCGATTTCGGTTTACAACCTGTTTCGAATCGATTTCTCACTAAAGGAGATGATATCGAAGCTCCAAGATTTCCTCTCTCTCTCAACATTCGCGAAGATATAGGTCTGATATTTATTGATAAACCTTTTCCAATAGAAGAGTTAAAGCCCAGATATAACTGGCTGACTTGCTTTGAGCCGGAAGATCATCTAGACGATTTAGTCGTAAATATATTAAAACTTCCGAATGTAACACAAAACAGTTCATTTGGCGCTTACAGTTTCAAAGATGATAGTACATTAAGAAGACTGGAAAAATTAGGTTACGGGAATACTTGGCGCATTGATCCAGAAAAAGATTTAGGTGTAAGCGATGAGTGTGCAAATGTCGAAACTTACCAATTTTTTCTTAATAAGGAGTCTGCAGAGAGAATCAAAGAGAAGAATGGTTTAGCTGATGTCTTTATCGTAAGACATGTTGTGGAACATTCTTACGATTTACAGGGATTTATTGAGTTCGTCAAGAGTCTTGTAAAACCTGGTGGATACATTGTTTGGGAATTGCCTGATTGTGAAAGGGCATTGATCAATGGTGATTGCACTACTATCTGGGAAGAACATGTATATTATTTTACAGAATACACATTTGTAAGCGTGATTTCTGAGTATAATTTGGAAATAGTTCATTTCGAATCCGTTCCATATGCCCTAGAAAATTCTCTCATTGTTATTGCAAAAGTTTCGGATAAAAAAACGGCTATCGAACCGAGTAGGACGGCAGTTGACCTCGAGATAAATAGAGCAAAAGAATTTGTAAAGCATGTAAGTGAGCGAAAGCTTTTGATTCGGCGTAAACTTGAAACTTTGAGAGAAAAGTATGGACAGATCGCCATCTTTGGTGCCGGGCATTTAACCGTTGCATTTATTTCTATTATGGAAATCTCCGATTTAATTCATTTTGTTATAGATGATAATCCTAATAAAAAAGGGCTAAATATGCCTTTGGGCAAGTTGGAGATACTTGGATCCGAATCGCTATACGAGAAAAATATTAAAGTTTGTCTTCTTGGATTAAATCCCCAAAATCAATCGAAAGTTATAGATAAACATAAGAAATTTGTTGAGAATGGTGGAATCTTCGGATCTATCTTTCCTCATAGTCAATATGACTTAGATAACATTCTATGATTTCATTTATAAAAGAAAGTGATGAAGTCTTTTACTCCGCTGATGAAATTTCGTACATTTCAAACGAAGAAATAGAATATTTAAAGCATTTAGCCGGTTTGAATCCTAGAAAAAGGATAAGGCTGTGTACACATAAGGGAAAGAATGACACCTTACATGAAATGTTCATCGTTCATATGCAAGGATGTTATGTAACACCTCATAAACACATCGGAAAGGTCGAATCAATGGCAATTATCGAAGGTGAGGTTGATGTTATCTTATTTGAAGATGATGGAAATATCAAAAAGATAATCCAAATGGGAGATCGAAATTCCGGGAAAAATTTTTACCAACGAATTGCTGATCCGATTTACCATTCAATGATCATTCGAAGTGAATTTTTAGTTTTTCATGAAATAACCGAGGGACCATTTTTGAGGGAAAAGACTATTTTTGCTCCATGGGCGCCGCCAATAGAAAATTCCTATGAAATAGAAAATTTTATACAAAATATTGAAATGAAAATTATACAAGAGCGTAAATATGAATAAGCAGGTACTTCGGCACGACTCAATTTGTCGTATATGTGGAAGCGATAAAATTCAAACCGTTTTAAAACTGAAAGATACTCCATTGGAGGATCAATTTGTAACGAAAGAGCAATTAGAAATAGATCAACCTGTATATCCATTGGAGCTTGCCATTTGCCAAAATTGTGGATATCTACATTTACCTCATATCGTTAATCCTGAAGTAAGTTATGCTGATTATGTATATGTCAGTGGAGTAACTGTAGGTTTACGAAATCATTATGACGAATATGCTGAGAGCATTAAGAATGATTTTCAAATCAAAGAAAATTCGTTAGTGGTTGATCTTGGAAGTAATGATGGATCAATGCTCGCATCTTTCAAAAAAATAGGTATGAAAATTCAAGGTGTGGAACCTGCTGCAGGCATTGCAAAGCAAGCAAATGAAGCCGGATTAAACACCATTCACGGTTTTTTTACAGATGCAACGGTCGGTGCGATAACCGAAAAACATGGACAAGCCGATGTTGTAACGGCGAACTACATGTATGCAAATATTGATAATGTAATTGAGTTTACGAAAAATGTAACATCTCTTTTGTCACCTGATGGGATATTTGTAGTTCAAACTGGTTATCATCCCGAACAATTTAAGATAAAAATGTTTGATTATATATATCATGAGCATTTTTCTTATTTTTCTGTTTCTGTTTTGCAACATCTTTTCGATGTTTGTGGGCTTGAGTTGATTCATGTAAAAAAAATGTTACCCAAAGGCGGATCTATTCGCGTTGTTGCACAGTTAAAAGGAAAAAAGAGAATCATAGATCCAAATGTAAAAGAGATTTTATTGGAAGAAGAAAAGTTAGGTATAGAAAAAACTGAAACTTTTAAGAAACTGGGAAATGATTTAGACGACTTAAAAAAAGCTTTAATTACTAATCTTAAGAAGTTAAAGTCGGAAGGCAAGAAAATCATAGGCTTCGGTGCATCACATAGTACGACTACTTTATTATACCATTTTGAGTTATTTGAATTTTTGGAATATTTGGTAGATGATAATGTCTTAAAGCAAAATAAATTTTCTCCTGGTTATCATATTCCGGTATATTCGACAGACAAATTGTATACGGATAAGCCTGAATACGTCGTCGTACTCGCATGGCAACATAGAGAAAGTATCCTTAAAAAGCACAATAAGTTTATTGAACAAGGTGGTCATTGGATCTTACCCTTGCCAGAACTTGTTATAAAATAAACTGTAAACGTTTGAATGCACGCAATTCAAATAAAAGCGCCAGGTAAGATCGAATACATATCATGCGATTCTACCCCTCTAAAAAAGGGGGAAGTGCGGATAGAGGTAGCGGTTGCAGCCGTTTGTGGATCAGATATTAAAAATATTCAAAATCCTCAGCAACTCCCTATGATCCCAGGTCATGAATTTTCAGGGAGAGTTGTGGAAATTGGGGAAGATGTGAATGAAGTCTTGAAAATTGGTGATAGAGTCACCATCTTTCCGATGATTTCATGCATGGCTTGTGAAGCTTGCAATGAAAAAAGGTTTCGAGACTGTGAGAAGAAGATTGGTGTCGGGTTTAATCGATCTGGTGCTTTTGCAACGGAAGTGAATATTGATTCGAGATTTGTAATTCCAATTTCTGATGATATAACTTTTGAGCAAGGAGCATTGCTTGAGCACCTTTGTTGTGGTTATCGTTTAACTCAAGAGATAATAAATTCAAATAAATCTAATGGATCGCAAATTTTAATCATTGGGGATGGTCCGATAGCTCTGGCTGATCTTCAGTTTCTAAAAAACGCAAATTATAATCATATTTTTGTAATAGGAAAAAGAAAAAGTAGGTTAGAAATCTTTCTAGAAATGGGAGCCGAAAAAGTATTCGATATTGATGAATTGGATGCTTTGAAAAGTTTATCTTTCGATATCTGCATATTTGCCGCTCCTGCTGATTCAGTTTTGTCCGAAATTTTAAGTTTATTCAAGTCTGATGCGATCATTTATCCTCAAACTAGAATTAGGGATAACTCGATTATGGATTATATAAAACACAATGGGCTAGTTCTAGGTAGAGCTTTTGCATATTACTTTGAAGATTTCAAAGTGGTTATGGACTTAATTTTAAATAAGCAGATAAAGACAGATGAATTGATCTCAAAGAAGATAAGTTTGAAAGAATATGTAGATTCATATTCTATTAATCCTATGGAAAAAGAAAGAGCCAAGACGCTGATTTTTAATGAACAATTCAGATAGATACAATTGAAAAAGAGACACATTAATGAATGAACAAATAAAAACCACCGTACTTGATGCAGGTGGAAGATATGGTTTGCATCCGACATGGAAACCTTTTAAAGGTGAACTAGACTATTACTTATTTGAACCTGATGAAAAAGAGAGTTCGCGGTTAAAGGAAAAGTATAAACATCGATCAGATGAGATTAAAATTTATCCGTCTGGATTATCTGAAAATGGCGGTGAATATACTTTAAATTTATTTAAGAATAAGGCGATGAGCTCAACAAATGTGCGCAATCCAATATCATCCCTTTTTCTGGGCGAAAGACTACAGGAAGTTGAGATTATAGATACTATAAAATTTCCAACTACAAGTATAGATAGTTTTGCTTCTTCTCAAAATCTAAAGGTTGACTTCTTGAAATTGGATACCGAAGGAACAGAATATAATATTTTAAAAGGCGCAGAATATCAATTAGGTAATCACGTTATAGGTATCCGTGTTGAGGTAGCTTTTGATTTTATTTTTGAAGGGATGCCATTGTTTGGAACCATTCATGATTTTCTTTTAAATCACAATTTTATTTTACTCAATTTAGATTATGATGGAAAGGGAGACTATCAGTTTGAACAGATCAATGTAAACAAAAGATACGGTATCCTAACATCGACAGATGCAGTATATGTGAAGAGGCCAAGTTTAGTATTATCTAACAAAAATGAAAACAAAGATTTGGAAGTCACTTTAATGAAATATGCTTCATTTTGTTTTTTAAATGAAGCACCTGATCTTGCATTGCGGATGTTGCAGGAAGGAAGGAAAATCGGAGCAGATTATTCCACAATGAAAGATTCTAAACTATACCGATATTTAAGTGTCCTCTTACATAAACATTTTTATGGTATAAAGTGGCAACCTGGACAAAGTTTAAAAAGTAACGAGAAAATTTATTTTGAAATCATGAATGAAAAAATGAAAGTATTAAATGAATATATGGAATCGATTGAACTGAATCCAGATTAACATTGGCTATATAAGTTATTTTTCTATGTTAAGGTATGTTTATAAGTTACCTTTTTATTTATTGGGTGCCATTGTTGTTCTATTCATCAGGGTGATACAACCCATTCTTTTAATAAGAATTGGAATGCTAGGTGCTTCACGAATAGGACATTTTGTAGGAAATACCGAAATGTACTTATCTGAAAAGAAAGCTGGAATTAACATCCCAATTCAAAGGTATGTTGATCTCTTTTTTATACCGAAACCTATAAGCAATGCCTTTATCGCTAAAATTTGGAAGAGAAATCTTCGTGTATTGCCTAGTTTAATACTTGCACCAATTTTTAGATTGAATCAGTTATTTCCCGATTCATCTAAGTTTACGGCAGGTGAAACAACGCAAAGCGATAGAGATGTCTTCAACTTATTGAATAGATTTGAATCAAACATTAAATTCAAACAAGATGAAATCAAACTTGGAAGAGATTTGTTATTACAGATGGGGATTCCGGAAAATGCTTCCTTTGTTTGTTTGATGGTAAGAGACAACGCTTATCTTAGGCATCATTTTCCAAACTCGGATTTCAGTTACCATGATTTTCGTAGTAGTTCTATCGAGCAGTATAAGGAAATGGCAGAATATCTCGCCTCACAAGGATTTTATGTAGTAAGAATGGGTGAGAGAGTAGAAACAGCGTTCCCAAGTAAAAATCCAAAGGTAATAGATTATGCAAATAGTAATCATAGATCCAATTTTATGGATGTATTTTTGGGTGCTACATGCGCATTTGCGGTATCGACAGGAACAGGTTGGGATGCAATACCGGAAATGACAAGGAGGCCGATTGTTTTTGTAAACTTTGTACCCTTGGCATATATTCATACATCCCGTCGAGAGATTGTCACTTTACCAAAAAAACTAAGATGGAAGGCAAATGGTAATATGTTAAATGTTTCTGAATTTTTTTCTACGAACATTGCTTATGCACTTCGTTTGCAGGATTATGAGGAGGCTGGAATCATTCTTGAAGAGAATAGTTCTGATGAAATTACGGAAGCTGTAAAAGAAATGATTTCACTACTTGCTGGAATTGAATTTGAAAATGTAAAAGCTAAAGAGGTGCAAGAGAAATTTTGGAAAATGTTTCCATTGGACTGTGTAGATCCATACAAACAACAAAGATTGCATGGAGACAATTTTAGTCGCATTTCAAGTTATTTCCTTCTTAAGCACGATAAATTCTTAAATTAAGTTTAAAATTTTTATGTTATTTGAAAAACTGAAAAGCCACATTAAAAACGGAACATTAATGGATTCATTGGTCTACTTAATATTACGCGCGACTGGGTTTTCTCTAATAAAAAGCAAAATTAAAGAATTAATTATCAAAAAACACCAATTATTCGATATACCGAAAGCAAAGCCTGGATTTGAATTTCCAAGAATAAATGGACCAACTCTTGTTTATGGATCTGCACCAAGTGCTTTGATTCCGAATGGTTATACTTCTGAATGGAATATTCTTACAGCAAATTCTTCGCAGTACCTCACGGATAAGTTGGGACTAAAGATTCCTGATTTATCATTAGTTTGCACGACCACTTTTTTTCATCCGAATAACCAACATGAAATCAATTACAATATTGGGGCCTTGCTTGCTCTGAAGGGTAAACAAACTTCGAAACTGATCATGTTAGAGGATGAAATTTGTGGTGAAAGAACAAGAGAAAAAAGAAATAAAAAAATAAAAGAATCTGTAGATTTGAATCAGTTTGTGTATAAAGATATTTTCTTTTTACCATATGCATATCGATTCAAATTCGTTGCAGATGTTTTGAAAGATAAATATTTTTATACCGATGCTTTATCCACAGGATTTTTTACGGCAATATTTGCTTACTACATTGGAGGATCTCCAATTATAATGAGCGGATTTAGTTTTAAAAACCAAAAGCATGGTTATCCTGACGACTTTTTTAATTCCGAAGGTGGGCGAGGGGATAAAGGTAGAGGTGAATTGACAGGTGACTTGCGAGCGGTGGAAATTATTCTAAAAAACAAATGGCCGTTTTATGCCGCAGAAAAACAATTTTCAGTTGAATCAGGTTTACCATATTGGGAGCCTAAGCTTTAATTGATGAACATTTCCGATTCAAAAGTGAGTATTGGTTATTTCTCAATTTATAGAAGAGTCTATTACCACCTAAGCAGACAAAAGAGAAAACAATTCTTATTTCTTGCAATTGTCATCATCTTAGCTACTTTTTCTGAATTTTTAAGTATTGCATCGATTGTCCCTTTTTTAGGTGCTCTCACCACACCGGAAAAGATTATGAATGAGCCTTTCTTCGGTTTTTTGATTCAAATTTTTGAAATTACGACTAGTGATCGTTTGGTTTTACTGCTTTCTATATTTTTTGCTTTGGTTACTATATTTTCAGCTTTCCTCAGACTTTTTGTGCTTTGGTTGAATACTCGATTTTCTTTTTCCGCTGGGGCAGACTTGGGTATAGATATATATAAAAAAACTTTATATCAGCCTTACATTGTCCATTGCATGAGAAATAGCAGTGAAGTAATTAATGGAATATCAAATAAAACCAACGGTGTCGTTGCTGCTTTAAATACGGTCTTATCAATGATAAGTGCCTTTTTGCTAACGTTAGCAATTTTTATTCCAATGTTAATCTTTGAGACAAAAATTTCTTTGATCACCTTTTTAAGCTTCGGCACTTTGTATGGAGCTATCATTTTATTCACCAAAAAACGATTGTATCAGCATAGTCTTGCAACTGCAGTCGAATCAGGAAATGTTTTAAAAACACTCCAGGAAGGTTTAGGTGGAATACGAGATATCTTAATAGATGGAACTCAAAATGCATTTGCAAATATATTTCATCAGTCCGACCTAAGACTGAAACATGCCCAAGCTCAGATTATGATAATTGGTAACAGTCCGCGTGTGGTTATTGAGACCATAGCAATTGTATTAATCATGATTTTGGCTTTCAAATTAACTAATGGAGGCAAAGGTATCACTGAAGCTATTGCTCCACTTGGTACGATTGCCTTTGGTTCACAAAGATTGTTGCCATTATTGCAACAGCTTTACCATGCCTGGGTAGGGATTAGAAGTAGCCAGGCGTCTTTAACTGATGCGCTTGATTTGTTAGATCAACCGATGCCTGATTATATGCTTTCTCCCTCAGTTGAAAGTATAGATTTTAATAAATCAATACGATTTGATGATGTTCAGTATTCTTATCCAGGTTCCAACAAAGTAACGTTAGAGCAGTTTAGTTTAGAAATACCTAAGGGTATGAAATTAGGTATCATTGGATCAACAGGAAGTGGAAAAAGTACGTTCTTGGATATATTTATGGGTCTCTTGATTCCGGAAAATGGAAAGTTATCAATTGATGATAAGACAATAACCCCGTATAACGTAGTTGCATGGCAAAAGAACTTAGTGCACGTTCCTCAGAGTATTTTTTTAGCTGACTGTACAATCAGTGAAAATATCGCCTTCGGAATTTCAAAAGATAAGATTGATCAAAGTCTAGTAATCGAAGCGGCAAAGAAAGCCCACATTCATGAAACTATTTTGACTTGGGAAAAAGGTTATCAAACGGTAATCGGAGAGCGCGGAATCCGAATTTCTGGTGGTCAAAGACAAAGAATAGGTATAGCTCGAGCATTATATAAAAAAGCAAATGTGATTGTTTTTGATGAAGCAACGAGTGCCTTAGATTTTAATACGGAAGAATCCATCATGAAATCAATAGATGAGCTTGGTGAAGATGTTACCATTTTGCTCGTCGCTCATAGGATTTCTACATTGAAGAATTGTGACCTCATTATAAAAATCGAAAATGGGCGTATCGTAAAATCAGGCAAATATGACGAGATGGTCTGATTCGTATTTATTTTAAAGGTAATTATATGCACATACTCAATTCAAATTTAAAGTCAACACCCAATCTTGTTTCGGGAAGTGGTCCATTTTTAATCTCTGAAAATGGTGAAAAGTTTTTTGATTGTTGGTTAGGTTCTGGCACTTTGATTTTCGGACACGAGAAGCTTAGTTCCTCAATGTATGAAACCAATTTTCTTTTGCCAGAGGGAAACTACTTTAATCAAGAATTTGAGGATTTGATTGGTAAAACAGTAGATTTTGAAATCGGTGCAGTTGGATTTCAAACTAGCGGTTCGGGAGCCATTCACAGAGCCTGCAGACTCGCCCGAGCAGTTACAAAGAAAGATAAGATAGCGATCATTAGTAAATTTTGGCATGGTTCGGATGATGCTTTTTTATTTGAGGGGAATAAATCTAGAATTCTGTCGGATGGAATCCCTATTGAGTCGCAGAGTAATTCTATTTTCTTTCAAGATTTAAAAGAATTTTTTGATAAGGCAGATTTTAGTGAGATTGCTGGTATCTTGGTAGAACCAAACCAAGGAGCCGATCCATCTTTAGATATCTTAAGTGAGCTAGATAGTAATAAAAGGAAAATTTTGGTCGATAATCGCGTGTTATTGATTGCAGATGAGGTAATCACTGGGTTTCGTACCAGGTTTGGATCGACGACCTCTTCGAGAAATGCAAAACCTGATATTGTCGTTTTTGGAAAAGCAATCGGTGGTGGTTTCCCCATAGGCATAGTTCTCGTCACGAAGGAATTGGCAGCTTTGTTAAAAGAGCAGGCAATTTTTTGGGGTGGAACATTTTCTGCATCTCCTTTTCAAATTAAAATGATGCAATTAAACTTAATAAGATTATTGGCCTTAGACTTTCGAATTTTAGAAAAAAACCTGAATGAACTTATAGCGAGAATAACCGAAATATTAAATGGTACTCAATTTAAAGTAGCAAAGGGTGGCGGTTTCGGTAGAATTATCTTAGAGAAACAGGATGACAAACAAAGCTCAGCTAGGGGTTTTTTAGAAAATGGAAAGTCACTAATGCAAACTGCTAGAAATATCGTAGAGAAAGAAAAAATATACATTAATACAAATCTCTTAATCTTCCCCTCAATTTATAATATCAATCAAGTTTAAAATAGGAAATAAGTATGGAACATCTTAAAAAGATTTTGGAAGCCGAAATCACAGAAAAAACAAAACAAAACATGGTAAGAAAATCGGATTTTGTTGACAATGTGCAACTATTGAATGGTGGAGTTCCACTCTTTAGTTGGATAGATATTAGTTTAACTGAATTATGTAATAGACAATGTGTCTTTTGTCCTAGGTATGATAAGAATTTGTATCCTAACCAAAAGTTACATATGGGTATTCATCTACTTCAAAAAATCAAAGATGAATTGGTTTCTTTGGATTATCAGGGAGGAGTTGTTTTCTGTGGATACGGTGAACCATTATTGCATCCGGAAATCATAAATATTATCAAAATATTTGGAAAGGAAGTAAGAACAGAAATCGTTACAAATGGTGATTATCTAAAACCGGATGTTCTTGTAAAATTGTATGATGCTGGACTTTCCTTCATGTGCGTAAGTATGTATGATGGACCAGAACAAGTCGAAAAATTCAAAAATATGTTTAACGAAGCAGGCATTTCGACAGATAAGTTTATTCTACGTGATAGATGGCACTCTGGAGAGGATGGTTTTGGAATTAAACTGACCAATAGGGGAGGAGTTTTAAATAATACTGATATAGTTACTTCTACCATTGATCATAAGAATACAATCAAACCTTGTCACTATTTAGCTTACTCACTTGCAATTGATTGGAACGGTGATCTTTTACTTTGCGTACAGGATTGGGCAAAAAAAGTAAAATTGGGAAATGTTTTCTCTGATACGCTTCTGGGTGTTTGGCTAAGTCCACGAATGAAAAGGATGCGCAATGAATTGATACAAGGAAAAAGAGATAAGTCTCCTTGTAAGGAGTGTGATGCAGATGGTACATTACACGGATTTAATCATGTAAACGCTTGGATAAATATCGAAGAGGATTGATCTTTTGAAAAAAATATTCTTCGATGAGATACATACCTTAGAGAAGCAACAATTCTTAAAGGAAAAAATGCAACAGGTTTCAGATGAAATCCATAAGCAATTTTCAAAATTAGAGAAGGTTTACAGATGTCCTATTTGTGAATCAAATAAAATTCATTTCTATACAGAATGTTTTGGTTATGAAATGGATAAATGTGAGGAGTGTGGGCATATTTTTACCAATCCTTTCCCTTCTCTAGAAGCTTTAGATTATTATTACAATAGTGATTTAAAAGATTTTGAGAATAAATTTTTTATGGATTCATTTGAGAATCGAATACCCATTTTTGATCGTAGAATCATCGAAATTGAAAAATACCTTAGTTCACCAGCAAGACTGTTAGATGTAGGATCGGCGATAGGGATATTCATTGAAGCTTTATTTAGGAAGGGAAATCCGTTTAAGTTAACTGCATGCGATTTAAATGAAAAGGCCTGCATTTATTTAAAAGAAAAGTATGATGGTTTGGAGGTGTTAAATGAGAATATATATTCCCTATCCAAGCCAGATTCATATTTTGATGGTGTAACATTGTGGGACACCGTTGAACATTTAACGGAGCCTACTGTTTTTTTGAAAAAAATTAAAGATTTATTGAAGCCTGGTGGGCACTTTTTTTTCAGTACACCAAATACATATAGCTTTGAATGGAGCGTTATGAGAACAACTCATGTCCAACTGCTACCTCCAGGACATGTGAATTTATATAATACTGAAAATATCAAGATATTACTGAAAAATGCCGGCTTTGAGATTGTGGATATTCAAACTCTCAATGCAAGTTTGGATATAAGTTATGTTTTGAAAAATTACAAAAAAGATCAATATTCTCCACTAGAAGAGTTTTTAATTAGTCGCTTAAGCAATGATCATATATTTTTTGATCTGTTCAATGATTATCTAGTAAAAACTAAATCCGCGGGGAATATGTTAGTAGTAGCAAAAAAGGTTTAATTCGATATGGACTATGTTTTTAAAAAAGACGAATCTGGTATCAAATTCGTAGGAAATTTCAATCAGTTGTACTTAGATCAAGAAGACCCTTGGAATCAATCTGAGGACGATTCTGATAAAGAAATGAGCGCATATTATAAAAATGCTCGTAGGACGTTAACCGATACCTTAAGTATGATTCTTGATCTATACGATTTAAAGAATGCCGATGTTGCTGAGTTTGGTTGTGGTCTTGGATATGTTACCGCTCAGCTAAAATCAAAATTTCCTGATCTTAGTTTTACAGGTTTGGATATTTCACCGGAAGCTATTCGGCGAGCAAAGGGTATTCATGGATCGGGTATAAACTTTATTGAGAGTAATATTGTTCAATATAACGATAATCTTAAAGGTAAATTCAACATAATTCTCGTAGTGAATATGTTATGGTACATTTTACAAGATTTAGATCACATGATGGAGAATATTCTAAAGTATTTTAAATCATCGGATACAAATATCTTTATTTTACAAAATGCTTTTTTTAAAAGTGATCAATTGTATGGTAGAGAGGTAATCGATGGATTTACTGGTGCAGAGAAATATTTTAAAGACTACCTTTCAAAACATAGGGATTTAGATTTTTTTCATTCATCCTTTAAATCAGGGAAAGCCTGGACTCATGACGATGGGATCATAACTTTTGGACTTAAATGAACTCGATAATCTTGTTTATCTAGGGTAATGATTTTATTTGTTCGGTGTTAAGTAATCCGCCATTTATTGTATTCGGTGAATTTCTGATAAAAAAGCAGATAATCGTTTTTTATTCTCGTTAGTATCGTTTGTAAACCCAAAAAATCTTACATCTAATAAATGAATCATCAATAATGTTTGAGTTTTTTATTCAATTTGTCCGAAATTATTATTCTCAAATTGATGACTATATTCCTTTGCACTCCCCAGTTTTTCGGGGAAATGAAAAGAAATATGTTATTGATGCGATTGATTCTACTTATGTTTCTTCCGTTGGTGCTTATGTAGATAAGTTTGAAGAAGGTTTAAGGGAGGTAACGGGTGCTAAGTTTGCTGTAGCAACGGTCAATGGTACATCGGCTCTTCATGCATCTCTACATGCAATGGGCATTCAGAGTGGTGATGAGGTAATTACTCAAGCACTTAGCTTTGTAGCAACTGCGAATGCTATTTCTTACTCAGGTGCTAAGCCAGTTTTTCTAGACGTTGATCTTGATACTTTAGGATTATCTCCGTTAGCGCTTCATAGATTTCTAAAAAACAATGTTCAGTTAGTAGATTCTAAGGCTATAAATAAATTAACCAATAGTCAAATAAAGGCCATTGTTCCGATGCATACCTTTGGAATTCCATGTCGAATCAAAGAGATCGTGGAAATTGCAAATGAGTATAATATTATAGTGATAGAAGACGCGGCAGAGTCATTGGGAAGTACTTCTAATCTTATTCATACAGGGAGAATTGGTAAACTAGGAATATTTAGTTTTAATGGAAACAAAACCTTAACATCAGGTGGTGGGGGAGCGATCATTACGGATGACGTCCAACTTGGAAAAAGATTAAAGCATCTTACGACAACTGCTAAAATTCCACATCAATGGGAATATAACCACGATGAGATCGGTTATAATTATAGAATGCCAAATTTGAATGCAGCACTTGCCTGCGGCCAACTTGAGAATCTAGCCGATTTTTTGACAGAGAAAAGGGCTCTAGCAGCAAAGTATATAGACTTATTTAACAAATCAAATATACAGGTTGTGCGCGGGTTAGATGGCGATGATCCTAATTTTTGGTTAAATACTATTTTACTCAATTCTAAGTCCGAAAGGGATGAATTTTTGAAATATACCAATGAAAATAAAGTGATGACTAGGCCTGCTTGGAATTTACTCAATACTCTGCCTATGTATACAAATTCGATCTCTGATTCGTTAGAGAATTCATATTGGTTAACAGATCGATTGGTCAACATCCCGAGCGGTATAAAAAAATGATCGAGATTATACTCATAGGTGGTGGTGGACATTGTGTGTCATGTATCGATGTAATTGAGATGGAAAATCGCTTCAAAATTGCTGGTATAGTTGACCAAAATGAGAAAATTGGGAACAAAGTGCTTGGGTATGAAATAATAGGAACTGATAAAGATATACCAGCTTTGCTTAAATCTTATAATTATTTTCATTTAACGATAGGTCAAATCGGGAAACCTGATGTTCGTTTGAAAATTTCATCTATGTTCCAAGGTTCCTCGGCAATATTCCCAACTTTGGTTTCTCCTTTGGCCTACGTCTCAAAACATGCATCCATTGGCGCGGGAACTATAGTAATGCATTTTGCTATGATTAACGCCGGTGCCCATGTCGGGGAACACTGTATAATCAATTCTAAATCGCTTATTGAGCACGATGCAGAAGTTGGGGACTTTTGTCATGTAGCAACTGGTGCGATCGTTAATGGTGGAGTAAAGATTGGAAGAGAATCTTTTTTGGGAAGCGCATCGGTCACTAAACAATCAACCGTTATACCGGATAATAGCTTTGTAAAAGCCAACATTTTATTTAAGTAAAAATGAATATCCCAAAAACAATAATAATTGCTGAAGCAGGAGTGAATCACAATGGTGATTTAAACATTGCAAAAGAATTAATCGAAGTTGCGGCGTCTTCAGGCGCAGACTATATAAAGTTTCAAACATTTCAAGCTACAGAACTAGCAGCGAAAAGTGCACTCAAAGCAGAATATCAGACAGAAAATACAAAATCATCAGAGACGCAGATCGAAATGCTCAAAAAGTTGGAACTTACATCTGATGATCATCTTCAGCTAATTGAAACATGTAAAAAAAACAATATAAAGTTTTTATCAACACCGTTTGACTTTGAAAGCATAGAATTGCTGAAAAAATTAAAGATATCACTTTGGAAAATACCTAGTGGAGAGATTACAAATCTTCCATTTTTAAAAAAAATTGGATCTTTTGGTGAACCGATAATTCTTTCATCAGGAATGTCCAACCTAGGCGAAATTGAAGCTGCTATTAATGTTTTAGAGAAGTCTGGAACTAGTAGAAGTATAATTACTATTTTACACTGTACATCTGAATACCCAGCACCCATGTCTGAGGTTAACTTGAATGCAATGAAGACGATTCAGAATGCTTTTGGGGTAAAGGTTGGTTATTCTGATCACACTGTTGGAATCGAAATTTCACTTGCGGCTGTCGCATTAGGCGCATCAATAATAGAGAAACATCTAACCTTAGATAGAAGAATGTCGGGGCCGGATCATAAAGCAAGTATAGAACCAAATGAGCTTAATGCCATGGTAGCTGGGATAAGAAATATCGAACAAGCGCTAGGTGATGGAATAAAGACACCAACGCCTTCCGAAATCAAAAATATTCCAATAGCTAGAAAGTCAATCGTTGCAAAAAAGAATATAAAGAAAGGCGACATTTTTACAGAGGAGAATCTCTCTGTTAAGCGACCGGGAAACGGAATTTCTCCAATGAACTGGTTGGAAGTCCTAGGAAAGATAGCTTTAAAAGATTATCAAGAAGATGATTTGATATGAGAAAAATCTGCATCGTGACTGGTACTCGTGCAGAGTATGGGCTATTAAGATGGATTATGGAGTTAATTCAGAATGATTCGGATTTAAAATTACAAATTGTCGTAACCGGTATGCACCTTTCTCCAGAATTTGGACTTACATATCGAATCATCGAAGATGAAGGATTCACTATTGACAAAAAAATAGAAATCCTACTTAGCTCTGATACTCCTGTGGGCATTTCAAAATCGATGGGATTGGGTCTAATGGGTTTTGCAGATGCATTCTCCGATTTAAAGCCAGATATAGTTGTATTACTGGGAGATAGATTTGAAATATTTTCAGCCGCCGCAGCAGCATTAATTGCTCGGATTCCAATTGCTCATTTACACGGAGGAGAACGCACTGAGGGGGCTTTTGATGAGGCCTTTCGTCATTCAATTACGAAAATGTCGCACATTCATTTTGTGGCTACAGAAGAATACCGAAAAAGGGTGATTCAGTTGGGAGAGAATCCAGACTCAGTTTTTTTTGTTGGTGGCTTAGGCATTGACAGTATCAAAAAGTTGAAGCTATTAGACAAAGAAGAATTAGAAAGATCAATCGGATTTAAGTTTGGTCTTAAAAATCTCCTCATAACATTTCATCCTGTGACTCTGGAAAGTGATACTTCTGAGTCACAAATGTTCGAGTTGTTGCATGTTTTAGAAAAATTGGAAGATACAAATCTAATTTTTACTTATCCAAATTCAGATAATGATGGTCGTAAATTGATTCAGATGATCGATACCTTTGTGGAGAATCATAAAAATTCGATTGCATTCGTTAGTTTAGGACAACTGAAATACCTATCCTGTATTCAGTTCGTAGATTGTGTTATAGGTAACTCTTCTAGTGGCTTAATTGAAGTTCCGAGCTTTAGCAAGGGTACAATTAACATTGGAGATAGACAAAAAGGAAGGATTCAAGCTAGGTCTGTCATTCAATGTGATCCAAATAGAGAATCAATCAAATCAGCAATCCAAAGACTTTATACGAAAGAATTTCAAGATTCGCTTAAAGCTATCGAAAATCCATATGGAAATGGAGGAGCGAGTGATAAGGTTTTTAAAATAATAAAAAATATCTCCTTAGATAACAAATTAAAAAAAAGCTTTAACGACTTATAAAATTTTTATGATACCAATTTCCGAAGATTACTTAATTACTCCAAACGCATCGCTGAAAGATGCCTTAAAGAAAATCGATAAAAACTCGTTAGGTACCTTATTTCTTATAGAAAACGATATTTTTATTGGTACGGTTACTGATGGCGATATTAGGAGAGTCCTGTTAAAGGAAACATCACTAAATGATTCAGTTACACTTTGTGCAAATCGAAATCCAATTGTTGCCGTATATGATGATTATAAATTATCAGATATCCAACATAAGATGATTGAACTTCAGATACGTGCGGTGCCTGTCATTGATTTGAGTCGGAAAATTGTAGGTTTAATTTCAACATTCGAACCTGAGTTAAATTTCCCGATTAAGGCTGCTAATGTATTCATTATGGCCGGAGGTTTTGGAACCCGCCTTGATCCATTTACAAAGATATTGCCGAAACCGTTGATCCCCTTTGGTGATAAAACGATAGTAGAACATATAATGGACAATTTTTACAAATATGGTTTTAGAAATTTTACTCTTTCGTTGTTTTACAAAGGGAATATCATTAAAACTTATTTCAATGATAATAGTAAATACAGCGATATAAAGTATGTTGAGGAAAAAACTCCGTTAGGTACTGGAGGGAGTTTAAAATTAATTCCTGAATTGGATCCTGAGGAATCATTGATCGTAGCAAATTGTGATAGTATCATTAATTTAAATTTCGATGATTTCTTTAGTTATCATTTAGATAACAAATTCGATATTACGATTTTGGGATTATTAAAACACATAAAGATTCCTTATGGAGTTATTAAATACGAAGAGGGCAGTTATCTTGAAATGGATGAAAAGCCTTCTTATGATTTTATAATTAATACAGGTTTTTATATTTTGAAATCTAAAGTTATCAAATTGATTTCAGAAAATGAAAAGATTGATATGCCAGAGTTAATTGAAAGAGCAAAGAGAAACGGTATGACAGTCGGCGTATTTATCACTTCTTCTGATTGGTTCGATATAGGACAGTGGGAAGAGTATAGACAGACTGTGGAACATTTCAAAAAGCTAGGTATTTGAAATTTCGAAAATATAATGAAGGGTGATTCATGAAAAGAGATCTTATAAAGCTATATAATTTACCAACAGAGATAAAGTTTTGCAAAAAGTGTACTGTTTCCAATCAGAGACCAAGAATTATATTCGATGAGGACGGTGTTTGTTCCGCATGTAATTTTGCAGAATACAAAAGAAATAAAATAGATTGGAAGTTAAGAGAGGCTGAGTTAGTTGAATTGTGCGATAAACATCGAAAAAGTAACGGAGAATACGATGTAATCGTTCCATGCAGTGGTGGAAAGGACGGTGGTTTTGTAGCACACCAATTAAAATATAAATATGGAATGAATCCTCTTGCAGTCACATGGGCACCGTTGAAGGCAAGTGCGATTGGGCGAAAAAATTTAGATGCCTTTATCGCTTCTGGATTTAATCATATTCTTGGGACTCCCAATCCGCAAGTTACCAAAAAACTTACTCATTTATCATTTAAACATTTAGGGGATCCTTTTCAACCATTCATATATGGTCAGACAAATTTTCCAATGCATATGGCCGTTAAACATAACGTAAAACTAATTATGTATGGAGAAAATGGAGAGGTTGAGTATGGCGGAAATATGAAAAATGCATTTCGGCCTACAAGAGATATAGAGGATCATGATTCACATTATTTTTCAGGCCTACCACCAGAGTTTTGGACCGAACATGGTGTTTCTATAAATGATCTGAAGCCATTTATGGCACCCAAATATGAAGATATCATGAACAACAAAACGGAAATTCATTTTCTTGGTTATTACAAATTTTGGGATCCTCAGGAAAATTATTATTATTGTCATGAACACACTGGTTTTACCTCAAATACTGAACGGTCAGAAGGAACATATTCTAAATATGCAAGTCTTGATGATGAAATCGATGGATTTCATTACTATCTAGCATATATAAAATTTGGAATTGGAAGAACAACATCCGATACAGCTCATGAGATACGTGATGGAAAGATTACTCGAGAAGAGGGAGTCGCTCTTGTAAAAAGATATGATCATGAACCTCCTAAAAAATATTATAAAGAATTTTTAGAATTTTGTTCCATTACAGATGAAGAAGTGATTGAGGTCATTGATAGTTGGCGTTCAGACCATATTTGGAAAAAAGAAAATGATGAGTGGAAGTTAAAGAAGGCTGTTTGGCATTAAATTCTAAGGGATACCCGAATTGAGAAATATCCGTTTAATTGCCCGATTAGATATTAAGGGACCTAACTTAATTAAGAGTATTCACTTGGAAGGATTGCGCGTCATAGGAAATCCAAATGATTTTGCAATCAAATATTACCAGCAAGGTGCTGACGAACTCATCTATATGGATTGCGTAGCAAGTTTATATGGAAGAAATCACTTAAGTGAAATCATAAAGGATGCTGCTAAGAATATTTTTATACCAATGACAGTAGGTGGTGGTATTCGATCGGTTGAAGATGCTACGGAAATTCTAAGAGCTGGTGCGGATAAAGTTGCGATAAACACAGCAGCAATTGAGAATCCAAATTTAATTTCAGAGATTGCTCAAAGATTAGGTAGTCAATGTATGGTTTTGTCTATCGAAGCAAAACAAATTGCTCCTAATAAATGGGAAGCATATACAAATAATGGTCGTGAAAAAACAGGTTTGGATGTGGTTGAATGGGTAAAGAAAGCGGTTCATCTAGGTGCCGGAGAAATTCTCTTAACATCAATCGACAATGAAGGAACTAGAAAAGGTTTTGACGTAAATTTAGTGAAAGCAGTTACAGAAGTAGTTTCTGTTCCCGTTATTGCAAGTGGCGGAATGGGAAAATTAGATGATTTGATTTCCGTCGTTAATGTTGGTGAGGCGGACGCGGTTGCAATGGCAGATATAATTCACTATAATCGATCTACCATTAATGAGATACGATCAATGGCATTAAACGCAGGTTTGAAAGTTCGAGCCTATGAGTAAAAACGATATCGTTGTAATTGATTATGGTGTTGGAAATTTATTAAGTGTCCAGCGAGCGCTTGAACATTGTGGCGCAAAATCGATAATTACGTCCGATCCAGAAGTTATTTTGAAAGCCGAGAAGTTATTATTGCCTGGAGTTGGTGCATTTTCGAAAGCAATGCAAGCCTTAAACGATCGCGGTCTTGTTGATGTTTTAAAATCACTACTTGTCAAAAAGATCCCCTTATTAGGCATTTGTTTAGGAATGCAAATGCTACTAGATGAGAGTGAAGAGTTTGGTTTAACCAAAGGATTGGGATTAATTCCTGGAAGAGTGATTCAAATTCCCAATAAAGACATTAATGGGGAGTTTCAGAAAATTCCCAGCGTTGGATGGTATTCATTGAAATTTCCTCTGGGTATAGATTCTCAAAGGAGCTCAATATTGAAAAATCTAAAGCCAAACGATGCTTTATATTTTGTTCATTCATTTATGGCTGTTCCAACGGATGAAAAACATCGATTAGCGTATTGCATTTATGGCGGGCACGAAATATCGGCAGTCATTCAAAGAGATAATATTATAGGTTGTCAATTTCATCCAGAGAAAAGTGGGGAAGTAGGACTTGGAATTATCAGTGCATTTATAGATTTATGAAGATATTAGCGCTGATTCTCGCTCGAGGTGGTTCTAAAAGGTTACCTGGGAAAAATATACGATTATTAGGTGAGAAACCCCTTATTGTTTGGAGCATTGAAATTGTTAAAGATATTCCAGAAATTTCAGATGTTCTTGTTTCGACAGACGATGAACAGATTGCAGACATTTCGAGAATAAATGGAGGGTTTGTACCCTGGTTGAGACCACAAGATTTAGCAAAGGATGATTCAACTTCTGTTGATGCTGCAATTCACGCAATGGATTGGTATGAAAAGCATGTTTCAAAAATCGATGGCTTACTTCTTTTGCAACCTACTTCTCCGTTCCGAAATAAAACGACGATTATGAACATTATAAAATTATTTAATTCAAATCAAAAGACAATTGTTAGTGTTTCGACGACTCATTTTCACCCAGCTTGGTCCTTTAAAATAGTAGATAGTCATTTGGTTCCATTTTTACAAAATGAAGGATTTAACAAAAGAAGCCAAGATCTTGATCCTGCTTACAATTTAAATGGTTCCTTCTACTTAATCTCACCGGCTAAACTTCGGGAAAATAAATCCTTTATCGATTCTGAAACAATCCCAGTCGTGCTAAATACGCAAAAAGAATCTTTAGATATAGATACAGAATTGGATTTTAAAATGGCTGAATTTTTATTAAATTCTTAAATCATTCCACTAATAGAATGAATTTTATCAGGTTTATTTTTAATGTCCTTTGGAATACTAAATGGATTTGGAAAATACCAAGTCAAAAAGATATAGTGATTTTCGATGCGGCTGGAGCAGAAATACTTTCAGAATATTTAAATAATCATTCATATATTATTTTTTATACTCGTGGTTATTATGTTAAAGGCGAATCTCTTTATATTTCGATAGTTTTAGTATCCATTTTTACTCGAAAATTTTGGTCTGGCAAAATCACTGAAGCTTATAAAGAAACGTTTCTAAACTATGTTTCACCAAAACTTGTATTAACATTTATAGATAATAGTATCGATTTTTATCAAATAAAGAATAAATTTCCCAAGATCACAACAATGTTCGTACAAAATGGATGGCGTGGGGAAATTGGTGATGTTTTTGAAAAACTAGAATATTCAAAAACCTATCAAGTCGATTATATGTTGGTATTTAATCAGCATATTGCTGAAAAATATAAAAAGTATATATCGGGTAAGACAATTGCAATTGGTTCCCTTAAGAATAACTATGTTAAAAATCCTAACTTAGATAAAAATGATTCGGTTCTTTTCATCTCTCAGTTCCGGTTTACAGATTCCTTTGATGATATTTTTTTAAGGAATAAGCTCGGAAAGACATATTCTTTTAGGCAATTCTATAATTCGGATGAAATTGTTTTAAGATTTTTGGAACGATGGTGTAAATTGAATAAGTTAAAACTTTCAATTGCTTCTTACTATTCCGATTCGAACAGTAAAGAACTAGGTTATTTCAAATCCATTTTACTTTCCGAAGATTGGCAAATTTTACCGCGTATAGATAATTATAGTTCTTATGCATATCTTGATACTGCTAAAATTGTTGTAAGTATCGATTCTACCTTGGGATACGAATCTTTAGGCCGGGGAATTCGCACCGCAATTTTTTCAACAAGAGGACCCGACATTGAAAACACGGCAACGAAATTTGGATGGCCTGGAGAATATCCCGAAAGTGGACCTTTTTGGACAAACAATAAAGATGAAGTTGAATTCGAACGGATAATGAATTACTTAAATACGTCTTCAGATCAAGATTGGGAAAAAATTAGTAAGCAGTATTCATCTGAACTAATGCCATTTGATCCTGGGAATGTAACATTTGTTTCCACTTTAAACTCTATAATTTAAACTTAAAATAGGAAAGTAGATTAATTGATTATTGAAAAAAATATATATAAGTATGTAGTTTTTTGTGAAGATTCGATTAAGAATGCTTTAAAGAAAATTGAAGCGAATCAAGCCAAAACGATTTTTGGTGTAACTGAAGACAATAAACTTGTAGGAATACTAACTGATGGTGATTTCCGACGATGGATCATTGACGATAATGTTTCAAATCATGATCTTGAGCAAAGTGTTGAAACCATTTTAAATTCTAATTATAGATTTCTATACATTGAAGAAACACCTGACCGGATAAGAGCTTCATTAAATTCAGAAATCTCGATTATACCGTTAATTAATGAGAATGGTATACTTGAGGCTGTTGCTCGTCCCAGTTCAGAGAGCGTAAATATTGGTAACTTCACTATAAGTGAATTCTCTCCATCATTCATTATAGCTGAAATTGGAAACAATCATAATGGAGATTTTGAACTTGCAAAAAAGTTGGTAGATGAGGCTAAAGATGCTGGCGCAAATTGTGTAAAATTTCAGATGAGAAATCTTGCAAATTTGTATCGAAATTCTGGGTTAGCAGATGATGCCGAAGAAGATTTGGGTTCTCAATATACTTTAGATCTACTTAGTAAATTCCAATTACCAGATGAGTTACTGTTTAAAATTTTTGACTATTGTCATTCCAGAAATATCTTACCTTTGTGTACTCCTTGGGATATAGAAAGTTTTTATAAGCTAGAAGAGTATGGGATGCCTGCATATAAGATAGCTTCTGCAGACTTTACAAATCATGAATTACTGACTGTAATTGCCAAATCAGGTAAGCCTATTATTTGCTCTACAGGAATGACAACTGAGGCAGAAATCCTCAATTCAATAAAGCTATTACAAGATTTAGGGTCACAATTCATTCTTTTGCATTGTAATTCAACTTATCCAGCGCCATTTAAAGACATTAATTTACGTTATATGAGTCACCTAAAGAAAATTGGAAATTGTATGGTAGGTTACTCTGGACATGAGCGAGGTTATTTGGTGGCAATATCTTCTGTGGCTTTAGGGGCAAAGATAGTCGAAAAACATTTCACTCTGGATCGAGACATGGAAGGTAACGATCACAAAGTAAGTCTTTTGCCTGATGAATTTAAAAAGATGGTAATTGGAATTCGAGAAGTTGAAGAATCACTAGGAACAAAAGATACCCGACAAATCACCCAAGGCGAGTTAATGAATCGAGAGACTCTGGGGAAAAGTTTAATCATAAATCGAGATTTAAGCGTTGGATCAATTATACATAATGACATGATTGAGGTTAGGAGCCCTGGAAAAGGTTTACCTCCTTATTTTAAGGATCAACTGATTGGTAAACCTGCGATGAGAAATTTCAAGAAGGGGGATTTCTTTTTTCCATCCGACGTTAAGAGCGAAATTATTGATTACAAGAAGAGTTTTATATTCGATCGTCCATGGGGACTACCCGTCCGTTATCATGACTTTGAAAACATAGTAAATTTAGTAGAAATGGATTTAGTTGAATTTCACTTCAGTTATAAGGACTTACGGATTGATGTGAACGATTTTATCAAAAAAGAATATAATCTGGATTATGTGGTACACTGTCCTGAATTGTTTGAAAATGATCATTTGCTAAATTTATGCTCTGATGATAAAGAGTATAGATTGAAATCCATACAGGAGGTTCAAAAAGTAATTGATGTTACAAAAAATTTAAAAAGATTTTTTAAGAAATCTTTTGTCAACCGGACAATGATTGTTACTAACGTTGGTGGCTTTTCTTTAAATCATCCTATGGATATAGAACGCCGTAAAAAAATGTATCAAACCTTAAAGGATTCATTATCTAGATTGGATTTAACCGATGTTGAGATTATCCCGCAAACAATGCCTCCCTTTCCATGGTTATTCGGTGGACAGAGATACCATAATCTATTTCTTTCAGCAGATGAGATTGCTGAGTTTTGTAATTCAGAAAATATGCGAGTTTGTCTCGACATTTCCCACTCAAAACTAGCTTGTAATCATTTTCACTGGTCGTTTGGGGAATTTTTAGAAAAAGTGGCACCGTACGTAGCGCATATGCATATCGTTGATGCAAAGGGAGTTGACGGTGAAGGTTTGCAGATAGGTGAAGGGGAAATTGACTTTCCTGTTTTATCCAGAATTTTAAAAGAAAAATCACCTTCGGCTTCCTTTATCCCAGAAGTTTGGCAAGGTCATAAGAATAATGCGGAAGGTTTTCTTATTGCTTTAACTAGATTGGAAAAGTTTAAATTATAAATGTGATAGAAAACAAAAAGAGTTAATAATGGAATTTAAAATTAAATGGTCGGGAAAGTCGATCGAGTATACAGAAGAAGAAATTAACGCAGTAGTTGGCGTTATGCGAAATGGTGATCCCCAAACACAAGGAAAATATCTCCAGCAATTTGAGGCAGATTTTTCAAAATACCTACAAGGTCAGCCTTGCTTTGGTGTTACGAACGCTACGCATGCTTTGGAATTGATTGCAGATTTAATTGATTTAAAACCGGGAGATGAAGTAATTATACCTGGCCATACATATTGTGCATCAGCAATACCTTTTGCCCGAAAAGGCGTAAAGATAATATGGGCCGATCTTGATCCTGATACTTTTCTTGTTAATAAAGAAATAATCGAAAAGCTTATTACTAACAGAACGAAAGCAATAGTCGTAGTGCATCTTTATGGAATGATCATTCCAGATATAGAAAACATTTCGAATCTTGCAAAAAGTTACAATATTAAGTTGGTTGAGGATTGTGCTCAAGCATTAGGTGCAGTTCTAAATGGAAAACCAGTAGGAACCTTTGGCGATTTTGCTGCTTATAGTTTCCATGGTCAAAAAAATATTACCACACTTGGGGAAGGCGGAATACTCACCCTCAAGGACTTAAATTTGGTGAAGTTGATACCTGGATTAAGGCACAACGGTCACGCCCCATTTCAAAATAAGACAGAGTATTGGAAGCCGGCAATGTCAAATGTTGATCTAGATATGGCTGGAATTTGGCCGCATAATTTTAGTTTAACTGAGGCACAAGCCGCTCTAGGTTCCGTTCTTTTGAAAAGACTTGATTCCCTAACAAAATTACGTAGGAATCGGGCAAATAGGTTTAGGGAAAGTTTTAATGATTTTCCGGAATTGAAATTTCAAAGGATAGATAAGGAAGAGTCACATAGTCACCATTTATTAGCAGTTAAATTCATTGGAAAGAACAATAAGAATAGGGATGATTTGATTTCTTTACTCAGTAAAAAATTTGGGATTCAAGCAATCGTACAATACTATCCTTTATACAGGTATGATCTTTTCAAGAAGATGAATCTTTCAGATGCTGATTGTCCAGAAGTAGATAATTTTTTTGATAATATGATATCATTACCATTTCATATTTGGTTGAGCGATATCGATTTTGATTATATGATTGAATCAGTTCAAAAAGCCATTCTGGAACTACGTAGCTGATTATGAATCTCGCAATTATTCCTGCTCGTGGTGGTAGCAAAGGACTTCCTAAAAAAAATATTAAAGAATTAAATGGAAAACCTTTGATTGCATGGAGTATCGAATCGGCAAAAAAATCTACATTGATAGATAAATGTATAGTTTCAACTGATTCTGAAGAAATTGCGAATGTAGCTAGACAATGGGGAGGAGAGGTTTTAATGAGACCGCCTGAACTTGCGACAGATGAATCAACCACGATTGAATTGGTTCAGTATCATAGCAAAATTTTTGAAGATGCTACAAACTTTATCGTTTTACAGCCTACATCTCCACTTCGTGAAAAAAGCCTTATTGATTCCTGCATTAAAATGTATCTTTCTGGAGATTATACGAATCTAGCTACTGGATTTTGGTGTAAGTATAAAGAGTTCGGAACACATAACAATCTTAGACGTCAAGATTATAAGGGTTTTTTTTATGATGATGGTAGTGTTTATATTTTATCGAAACATATTGTTACACAAGGCTTATGGTTTGGAAATAATATATGTAAATATGAAATCGAAAAATATCAAAATTTTGAAATTGATGATGAAATCGATTTTGTTATTTTGGAAACGCTTTTAAAAAAATATGGTTTAAATTTATAAAAAGGTAAATAGATGACTTCATTCAGAATTTTTAAACAAGTCCCTCGATTATTATTCGGAGAAAATTCCATTGCTAGACTCAATGAGTTGCTTCCGGAAAGAAAGAAGGAAAATGATTATTACGTATTTGTCATTGATGATATACATAAAGACTCAAATATCCTCGATCGAATTTCACCAAAAAAGGAAGATATTATAGAATGGTTTCCTGCTTCAAAAAAAGAGCCCTCTACGATTCAGGTGGATGAAATTAAAAACAAAATCGTTGGAATCAAAAAGAATCATAATCCGATATCAATAATTGGAATTGGTGGTGGAAGCTCAATGGATGTGGCAAAGGCTGTATCTGTTATGCTGTGCAATTCAGGTTCTTCAAGTGAATACCAGGGCTGGGATTTGGTTCCTACTCCTGGGATTTATAAAGTTGGAGTACCCACAGTAGCCGGGTCTGGAGCAGAAGCGAGTAGGACAGCTGTTCTCATGGGAAAAGATAGAAAATTTGGGATAAATAGTGATTTCAGCATGTTTGATGCAATCATCATGGATAGTTCACTAATAAAAAATGTTCCAGTTAATCAGCGCTTTTATTCGGGAATGGATTGTTATATTCATTGTGTTGAAAGTCTAGAAGGGACCATGATAAACGAACTTGCGAAAGGATATGCCCATAAAGCATTAGAACTTTGTGAAAGGGTTTTCTTATCTGATGGTACTGATGATATGTTGATGACTGCTTCCTACATGGGTGGTGTATCTATCGTTAATTCAGAGGTGGGCGTATGCCATGCTTTATCTTATGGATTAAGTATAGAGTTAGGTTACCGACATGGTTTTGCTAATTGTGTGGCTTTTAATGTGTTAGATGAATATTACGGTGAATATGTAACGAAATTTAGAAATATGCTTGAATTACATAATATAACTTTACCAAAAAAAGTATGTAGTGCCTTAGATTCCGATGCTATCGACAGAATGGTTGCAATGACTCTTCGGATGGAGCGACCACTTACTAATGCATTAGGTGAAAATTGGAAATCTATTTTCACCGCTGAAAAAATAAAAAGTCTATATGCGGAGATGTAAATGAAATCCTATAAAAAAGAATCAGATGCTATCAAAATCCTTTCTCGGATCAAAGGGAAAAATTTTGATGATTATCGCGAAAAATGGGAAAAAGTTAATCGTTTTGAATTAGAAACTGAGTTTCCCATGTTTTTACATATTGAGACTAGTTACAATTGTAATTTTAAATGTCCTATGTGTGTCCAAGGTATCCCGGAGCTAAAGAAGAAGTTCGGATATAAAGAAAGAATGACTACTGAAAAAATTACAGAAATTCTGCAGGAGGGTCAAAAGTATAATGCTCCTTCTGTGTCTTTCCAAGGCGACAATGAACCCTTTTTAATTCGGGAAATAACCGACTGGTTCAAAATAGCTTCGGATTTAGGCTATCTTGATATAATGGTTAATTCAAATGCATCTCTAGTTACTGAAGAACTTGCTGTGAAAATTTTAAATTCAGGTTTAACTAGAATTCGATTTAGTTTAGATGCAATCAACGAAGAGACCTACAAGAAAATTCGCATTGGTGGAAAATTTCCTGAAGTTATGAATAATATAAATAATTTCCTTAGAATCAAGAAGGAGATGAATTTAGAAGTTCCTATCGTTGGTGTGAATTTTGTGCTCATGAAAGAGAATGAAGCGGAAGTTGATCAATTTATTGATTATTGGAATGATAAAGTCGATTTCATCGTAATTCAAGATTTTATGACTCCAGATACAGAAGGAGATTTTGAAGGACTAGCCGCAGATTCGGATAGAGTAATTGATTATAACTTCAAGTGCAATCAACCATGGCAACGTTTATATCTTAGAGGGAATGGTGAGGTGACGCCTTGTTGTGCCATGTTTAGTTCTTACTTGAAATTGGGTGAAACACCACAGCAAAGTCTTCATGATTTGTGGAATTCCGATGAAGCCAAACACCTTCGAGCAATTCATAAAGAAGGGCGATTTCATGAAAATCCTATCTGTCTAAAATGTTCGAAAATGAGTAATTAGTCGTGGAATGTTACCTCTGTAAATCTAAGGAATTTATTCAAAGAACCGGTAAGGTAAGAGATTCCGAAAATCTCAAAATTTTTGAATGTAAGAATTGTTCCTTAGTTTTTCTTTCGGATTTTTCACATATTGAAAAAACTCATTATGAAGAATCTGGAATGCATGGTTCTAACCCTGTATCTATCGAAGAGTGGTTGAAAGAATCAGAAAAGGACGATGATAGAAGATTTAAGTTTTTAAAGCAAAAAATTCTTAATAAAGATATTTTAGATTTTGGTTGTGGGGCAGGAGGCTTTCTGTCGAAGGCGTCCTCGTTTGCGAATCAAAGATATGGAATTGAATTAGAAACTAGAGCAGTAGAACGCTTGAAAAGTCTAGGAGTGCATGTTGAAAAAAGTCCGAATGCGTTTATAAATTCTAACAAAAAGTTTGATTTGATAACTGCCTTTCATGTGATTGAACATCTTCCCGATCCAGAAACGGTAATTAAGGAACTTGCAAGTTTACTCAAGGATAATGGGGAGCTAATCATTGAAGTACCAAATTCAAATGATGCCTTACTAGCCTTGTATCAATCAAAACCTTTCTCTGAGTTTACCTATTGGAGTAATCATTTATTTTTATTTAATAATGAGAGTTTAAAAGATTTAATCAAAAAATGTGGATTACGCGTTCATTGGATGAAACAAATTCAACGTTACACATTATCCAATCATCTTTATTGGCTGTCTAACGGTTTACCTGGCGGACACGTTAAATGGTCATTTTTGGATGATGAAGATCTTCATAATTCTTATGAGTCTAAATTGTCCTCCCTCGGATTGTGTGATACGATCATTGTCAGTGTTATAAATTAAGCTCTCTTGTGAAAGAACTAGTTCTTACAAGTTTAAGCTTTGATGGTCAAAGAAATGACTTTGAACAATCTGTCTTTTTGGGTCATTGGTGTTTGGATAATAATGTTGTCTTTGAAAGATATAAGAAACAGACGTTAAAGTCTCCCTACAAAAATTGGGATGCTGTCTTGGATGCGGCTAATTATGTTCAAGAATTAACCAAAAGAATTATTATCAGAATTTACCCTATTTTAAATGACTATTTAAATTTAGATCTTTCATTGAAATTTTGGGAAATATATCTATCCCCATCATTATTAAATTTCTTAGGAATCTTTTACGATCGATATTTGAACATTGAAAAAGTTGTTAGTTTGGATGATGACTACACAATCAAAATAGTTAAAACTCCAGATGACTTTAGAATAATCGATAAAGACATTTTTTATTCTAATTTTTTGAATTCATCTGGAAACTTATTTTTATTTTCTATAATTCTTACTGAACTAAATTCTAAAAAACTCAATTTAGAATTTTTTCAAAACATAGACATGAATCATCTTTATTCGTCAGCGGGAATTTCTTTAAAAGTAGATTCTGAAATTGCAGTTACACAAACCTATAAGGAATTCATACTGGAGAAATTATTTTTTAACAAATATGTAAATATAGGAACAGTATATGGCCTATCTAAGTTTGAAAAATTATATCTTCAATTTAAGACATTAGGTCCATACACGTTATGTAAAGAGATTATATCTAACGTAAAGAATCGGAAAGATCGAAAAAAGGTTTTTACTTTTATACCCAAGAATTATCTCTCTTTTCCAATTACCAATTCCTTTGAAGCCATTGTCTCAAAATATTTACATTCCTTCCTGCCGGTTCCTACTAAAGGCACGATAGAGTCTATGAAAAAGAATACGCCGAAACTTTGGGTTGGCACAGATATTTATAATAACAAAGAGATTGAGTTAGGTTTAGTAAAAGAGCAAAGAGGCAAATGGATCAGTTTTCAACATGGAGGTGGCTACGGTGCACTTAAATCCTTGCCGCAAACCTATTTTGAGTATAGTCTTGCTACAAAATTTGCAAGTTGGGGTTGGAGATTCAATCATATTCAAGTTGATAGTAATATAATCAATTTTCCCGAATCACCAATGTTATCGAAAGTTAGGAACCTCCGCAATCGGAATCATAAAGATGGTGTTCTATTGATTTCAACAGACCATCCACGTGCTTTTTATAAATTGCAAAGTCAGTTGTTGACTGATCAGCATGAGTGTTATGAAGACGGAAAATCTATTTTTTATAATGCCTTATCGAATCAGATTCGGTCGGAATTTGTGTATCGACCATACCCTGTTAAATATTGTTCTATTGTCGAACCAATTGTTCGTCAAAATGTTAAAATAGACAATACTAAGTATAAAAATCAAACGGATTTATATGGTAAGTATAGGATCATTGTGGTTGATCATATTTCAACTTCCCATTTGATTTCGATTGCCATGAATGTTCCGACTATTATTTTTTATGATCCGAATATTTTTGGTTTATGCGAAGAAGCACAACAATATTATTATTCACTCCATAAAGCTGGTATTGTTTTTTATTCCCCAGGAGACGCGGCGGAGATGCTGAATCGAGAGTTCGACAATATCAATGATTGGTGGCATAATTCTGAAAGGCAAAAAGCTTTAAACGAGTTTCGCAAAGTTCAGTGTGATTCCAGTAATCAATGGAAATACAATTGGGTAAAGTTTATCCGGAATGAGATTGCTGACTGCGAGTCTGCAGTTTAGATACATTAATGTTAATGGAACTAAATTATGTTAGTAGGAAAGACTTTGAGTCAAAGGTTCTTTTATTCATTGAAAGTCTTCAAAAATCTGATTCTAAATCGGAAGATGTTCATTGGCTCCTATCTGGTGGTCTTACGCCAATACCATTATACCGTAAATTCCGAGAGTTAAACTTTATATGGTCTCGAATGCATTTTTGGTTAGCTGATGAAAGATGTGTAGAAAAAAGTTCAGATGATTCGAATGAGAGAGTCATAAAAGAAGCAATAGGTCATGAAATTCTAAGCAAGGCAGTTTTCCATTCCTATCCGGATGGCAATCCTAATGATTCTGCTCTGACCTATGGGAAATTACTAAGAAATGTTAAAGAATTCAATATGTCGATCTTAGGGATTGGAGAGGATGGACATACGGCAAGCCTCTTTCCTGGAAACTACTTAGGCGAATATGAAGATTCGCCCGATGTGATAGCAGTTTTTGATTCACCAAAGCCCCCAGCAGAAAGAATGAGTCTATCAGTGAATCGAATAAATAAGTCTCGAAATATTTTGTTTTTGGCAACTGGAGACTCTAAAAAGAGGATCGTTGAGTCTGTAAGAAGTCGTGATTTAAGATTCCCTGCAAGTTATATTCACGGGATAGAAAGGACGGAGATTTTTTTCACAATATGAAAATATTAGTTTTTGGTGGTTCTGGTTTCTTGGGGTCACACGTGTCAGATGCTCTTTCTAATGCCGGCCATGAAGTTACTATATTCGATTGTAATCCTTCTCCTTGGATTCGGTCAGATCAAAAGCAGATAATAGGCAATCTGCTGGATGAAGATAAAATCTATAGTTCTGTTTCTGGCTTTGACATTGTTTATAATTTTGCAGCCTTGGCAGATTTAAATGAAGCGTTAGATAAACCCATTGAAACCATTAAAATCAATGTTTTGGGAAATGGATATATATTAGAGGCTTGTAGAAAACACAAAGTAAAAAGGATTCTTTATGCTAGCACGGTTTATGTGTACAGTCGTGAAGGAGGATTTTATCGTTGTAGCAAACAAGCCTCAGAGTGTTATTTGGAAGAGTATCAAAGAAGCTATGATTTAGATTATACCATTCTTCGATTTGGTTCGCTTTATGGACCTAGATCAGATAAATCGAATGGTTTATATCGAATTGTAAATTCTGCTATAACATCGGGTAAAATAGTCTATAAAGGTAGTCCAGACAGCCTTAGAGAATACATTCATGTGGAAGACGCCGCGAAAGCGAGCGTTGTTGCCATGGGAGAAGATTTCAAAAATCAGAGCGTAGTCTTAACGGGTCAAGAGCCAATGAAGGTAATTGATCTTTTAAAAATGTTAGCCGAGATATTAGATCGCCCAGATTTAGTTGAGTTTATCGAAGGGGAGCAGGTTGGACATTATGTACGCACACCCTACGCTTATCA
This sequence comes from Leptospira sp., assembly GCA_027531445.1. Taxonomy (GTDB): domain Bacteria; phylum Spirochaetota; class Leptospiria; order Leptospirales; family Leptospiraceae; genus Leptospira_A. The sequence continues at coordinate 11,407 of JAPZRK010000077.1, read as the reverse complement.
ATCTAAAATCGGTAGAAAATATATTCCACCAATGCATGTTGATTTGGGACAAGGTTTACTGCAGTTGATCGAAGAGATCAATTCGCAACAGATTATATATTGACTATTGGAATTACTTAATTCCTTTCTCGTATCTTTATGCGCTTATTAAGAAAAAAAATATTAATAAATTTTTCTTACCTTATAAAAGATCTTCCTGGTTCTATAGGACTTAGGTTGAGAGGTATATTTTATGCATGGATATTTGGATGTAATTATCTAACAGTTGGTTTAGGAGTAGAAATTTCAGGATTTGAGAACATCCAACTCGGAAATTCAATTAATATAATGAGATTATCTTCTTTATATTCGCACTCCGGTAAGCTAAAGATCTGGAACAATTTTAGCATGAACTCAAATAGTAAACTTGGAGCGGCTGACTTTGGCGAAATTGTTATTGGAAATAATGTTTTAATGGGTCCTAATGTAGTTCTAATGGCATCTAATCAAAATTTGGAATCGATTAACCTCATGCAATAGTTGCCTGTGTGCCGGCAAAAACAGGTAGAATGAGAAAATGAAGACTTTAATAATAAATGAGTTTAAAGCAATCTTTTGGGACTTTGACGGAGTTATCAAAGATTCAGTTAAAATTAAATCGAAAGCATACCTTGGACTTTTTGAAAATGCATCTGAGGAAATAAAAAGTAAAATCCAAGATCACCATCTTAAATTTGGCGGAATATCTCGATTCAAGAAGATCCCACTTTATATGGAGTGGGCCGGAATTAATGTAACAAAAGAATCTACAGAAGAATATATTCAAAAATTTGCAACGATTGTAGAAGATGCAGTTGTTTCATCGCCATGGATATCTGGTGTAGAGCATTTATTATTTTCAAAAAATCAAAACCAAATGTATTTTGTTTTCACCGGTACTCCTCAGTCTGAGATCGATTCCATACTTAGAAGGCTTTCTTTAGATAAAATCTTTGACGGTGTCTATGGTGCACCTACAGAGAAGAAAGATGCCATACACAAAGTATTAAGTATGTTTAATTTGTCGGCATCTGATTGTTTAATGATTGGCGATAGCGAGACTGATTGGCTTGCAGTAGATCAAACGGGAGTTAAGTTTTGGTTACGGTCGGATGGTGATGATGAGTTCTCTAGACAATGGAGTGGAATTATGCTAAAGGATTTTAAAGGTATTTTATGATTGTTGCGTTATTATTGGGAAGAAAGGGGAGCATCGGATTCCCAGGAAAAAATACATTTCCTCTTTTTGGTAAACCTCTGGCTTGGTATCCAATGAATGTGGCAAAGAGAACGAAGGAAATAGATAAGGTCTTTTTATCTACAGATGATCCTATACTAATGGATATAGCCAAAACGGAAGGGGTGGAGGTCATAGAACGTCCACCTCACCTTGCAACGAAAGAGGCGTTAGGTGAACATGCATACCAACATGGATTTCAAATCATTCAAGAAAGAAATCCAGGTGTTACCATTGAGCTCGTAGTTCTTTTGTTTTGCAATGCAGCTACCGTGACTTCCCATACTATTTCCCTAGGAATACAGGAGTTGCGTAAAAATCCTGATGCGGATTCCGCGGTTACTGTTTCAAAATACAATATGTGGTCACCCCTTAGAGCCAGGAAAAAAGATGAGAATGGATACTTACAGCCCTTTGTACCTTTCGAGACTTTTGGTGATCCAGCAACTCTGAATTGTGATAGGGATTCACAAGGTGATGTTTTATTTGCAGATATGGGTGTCTCGATTGTTAGGCCGAAGAATCTCACAAATCTGGATGAAGGTATGTTACCCCAGAAATGGATGGGAAAAAAAATATTACCATTGTATCAAGAAGCTGGTTGTGACGTAGATTATGAATGGCAAGTACCGGTTGTCGAATGGTGGCTTAAAAAATATGGTGAATTTGATTTAAACAAATGAAAGAAATTGATCCAAAAATTTATAAAAAGCACCATAGCTTTCAAGATTTCAAAAGCCAAAAATCTGGTGCTATTGAATATCAAAAGTCTAGAGCAATACGTGTTTTATCTGAGTGGAAAAACGGGACTTTTTCAACGAAACACTCGGTGGCGCAAAAACAAAATTTTCAAGAAGTTTTAAATAATGTATGGAATGATTTGAAAGCAGAGGCGGAGCAGGGTGCGCAGTTCAAAATCACTCCATTTATTGCAGAGGAGATGTATACATACAATGATGAAGAATTATTGAGATTTTTTTATCATCGATATAGATATGATGTGTTTCCTCACCTACACCGATTAGATGATTATCCTCCTTATCTTCAGATAGAGCCATCTTCCATATGCAATTATCGTTGTGTATTTTGTTATCAAACAGATCTAGAATTTTTCAAAAAGACAACTCCAGGTATGGGGCAAATGACTTTGGATCTTTTTAAAGAAATCATTGATCAGGCTTTTGAAAATATAGAATTTTTGTCCCTAGCTTCTAGAGGGGAGCCACTTCTAGCAAAAGATATTGAGGGTATGCTTACCTATGTGAAAGGAAAATTCCTTAATCTAAAGGTTAATACGAACGCATCGCTTTTAACTGAAGGAAAAATTCACGCATTGTTAGCTGGCGGAGTTAAGACAGTAGTATTTTCTGCCGACGCAGCGGAGGAGCCATTGTATAGCCAGCTTCGAGTAAATGGAAAATTGGAAAAAGTGTTAAAAAACATAGAAATGTTCCAAGAAATTCGAAATAGGGATTATTCAAACCTACAAGTCATTACTCGAGTTTCGGGTGTAAAGGTAACTGAGAAACAAGATATGGATTCGATGGAAAGAGTTTGGGGTGGACTGGTAGATCAAGTTGCGTTTGTAAATTATAACCCTTGGGAGAATATTTACGAAACCAAAGCAAATGGACAAACTCAAATTTGTTCCGACCTCTTTAGAAGAATGTTTATTTGGCAAGACGGATTGACCAATCCATGTGATAGCGATTACAAATCGGATCTTCGAGTTGGAAAATTTCCTGAAATGAGTATTTCCGAACTCTGGAAACAATCCAAATACCAATCGTTGAGGGAAGCTCATCTTTCTGGAAACAGACAGTTAGTCCATCCTTGCAAAGGCTGTGTTGTCGTTTAGTAAATGGATCATAAACTAGCAATCGTAACAGGAGGAAGCTCGGAGATCGGTCATGGAATTATTGAATCCCTATTGAGTCAAAAATACCATGTGATTGCAACATTCGCAAATAATAAAGTACGAATTAAAAATAAGGCTCTTTCTCTTCATCAAGTAGACTTTAATGATCAAAATAATTGCAAAAAATTCATTAAAACTTTATCAAAGTTAAATAAAAAAATAGATGTTCTTATTAATTGCGCAGGTTATACCGAAAATATAAATTTTTTAGAAACAGGCCATGATGAGATATTAAAAACTTTTAACGTAAATCTTTTCGGACATATTGAAATTATGAAATTTGTATTTGATAATATGTGTAATCATCGTGCAGGCAGAATCATAAGTCTTAGCAGTATTGGTGTTAAATTTTCCGGTTCCAATACTTCGGTTTATTACAGTGCAAGTAAATCCGCTTTAGAAGCAGTTACAAAAAGTTTCGCAAAATTCGGCTCTCCTTACAATGTTCTTTGTAATAATTTAAGAGTAGGGGTCATTGATACTAAATTCCACAAAAATAAGGATTTAAAAAAACGCGTATCACTCATCCCGTTGCAACGAATTGGTCAAGTTTCAGATGTTGTACATATTATAGATTTTCTATTATCTGATCGTGCAACTTTTATTACGGGTCAAGATCTTGCTATAAGTGGTGGAGAATGAATGGTCGATTTTTTAATGGGAGGATAATAATTTGTTAGAGGAAGATATACGGCCAAGTAATATATTTGATCATTTTTTAGAATTAGCTGATTTAGATATCAAAGAGTTCTTTCTTGATGAGAAATATGAAGAAATCAACTGTCCTGCGTGTGATCAAGAAGCCAATTTTGCATTTGAAAAAAAAACTTTCTCGTACAAAATTTGTCCAAACTGCTTAACTCTCTTTGTTAGTCCTAGACCAAGATTTGAAGCATTTAAGTTATATTATACCCAATCTCGATCTACAAAATATTGGTCAGAAGTTTTTTACAAAAATACGGCAATTGCTAGACGAGAAAAAATTTGGAAACCGAAAGCAAATTCCATTTTTAAAATCATCAATTCAAAATTTAACCTAAAAGAGTATGAAATCTATGATATAGGAGGTGGCTACGGAATCTTTGCAGAAGAGTTTGAAAAAATTTCAAAAACGAAACCAATTATTATTGAACCAAGTAATGATCTTGCGGAAGCATCGCGAAGTAAGGGATTTCACGTAATTCAAAAGTTTTTGGAAGAAATTAATAAAAGTGATTTGAGTCATTTACCGAAAGTATTTGTAAATTTTGAACTTTTTGAGCATCTTCATGATCCAGCAAAATTTCTAAAAATTTTATTTGAGTTATTAGATTCTGGAGATATATTAATATTTACTACATTATCTTCCATCGGTTTAGATATTCAGATTCTTTGGGAAAAGTCAAAATCTGTTTATCCGCCTCATCACCTGAACTTTTTTAATCCAATTTCAATAAGATCTTTGTTAAGAAATATTGGATTTGATGAAATAGAAGTCTCTACACCGGGAGAATTGGATTTAGATATATTATCCAAAAATAGAGATCAGATTACTGATAGATTCTGGACAACGTTTTTGAAATTTTCAGATGAAAGGAGATTAGAGGAAACTCAAAAATTCATATCTCAGAATCTAATGAGCTCTCATATGATGATTGCTTGCATAAAGCCCTAGTTTCTTTTGAATCAATAATTTAATGAATTTAAGTTTACTACCGAAAAATTTGCGAGTTTATTTTACTCAATTGAGTGAAGTTATCTCTTATGCGGAGAAGTCATGGTATTTTTCTACTAGTCAATTTTTTTCTAAAGTTGGTGCTTATGAAGCTCTTTTAAAATTCAATAAGGGAAATCGATTAACTTTTACGCTAATTGTTATTCAAATTTGTAAATATATTTTAAGAGTAAGTGCCTTTTTTTATCTGTATATATTCTTTAAGCTTGTCCATTCTCTTTCTGGACAGAAATCAAATCGAAGTTCTTCAGAGATAGTATATATCGATTCATATCTTGTCGTAAATTATGTTATAAGTGGAAATGGACTTGTTGATAATTATTTTACGGGTTTATTAGATATCCTAAAAAAGAATCAACGTGAATATACGATTATTCCTAGACTTTACGATGCGTGGAATCCTATCTCTCTTTATCGATTTTTTCTAAAAATCAAGGAAAATCGAGATAATGTGTTAACCGATTTCGAACTATTTAGTTTCGTCGACTTTTTTAAATTAGTCATCTACTTGATTGTGTATCCGTTTAAAATGTTTTTTTTTTATCGATCGAAAATTAATGCCTTGGCTGATAATGAATTCTTAAGATATTATTTTTGGTTAGATATGAATGGTAGTAACTTTTTCGGTGGTGTTCGGTATCTGTTTGCTCAAAAATTCAAGAGTAGATTGAATGGTAGAGATAAAATCCTTCAGTGGTATGAGAATCAACCATACGAAAAAACATTAAACCGTGTAATGCGAGAGTCAAACATGAAAAATGAGATTTATGGTTGCCAACTCTATTTATACCCTGTTGAAAATTTTAATGCATACATAGATCCGAACGAAATACAAAAACACTTACCCCATCAAATATTGGTAAATGGAAGTTACTACCTAGATTCAAATAATAAGATAAGCAAAATTGGACCGTCGCTTCGTTATAGTAATTTGTTCAAGACTCCTATATATACGAATTCGACAGGAAATAGACTAGTATTAATGTCTTATTTTGAATCTAGCAATAAACATATTATTCGCATTCTCAATACTCTTCAAACTAAAGAGACATTTACTTTGAAGTTCCATCCATCAAATGATATCGATGAATACAAAGGAAAGATTAGATTGAATTTTGAAGTAGCTACGGATGACCTTTATAATCTATTCAAAAGTACAGAACTTGTCATTGGTGCGGCCTCTGGAACTTTGGTTGAGGCGATTGCCTGTGGTATTCCTGCCTTAGTGATTACAGAGGATGGCGTAGTGGATTACTCATATTTACCAGAATTTTGTAAGGGAATTCTTTGGGATATCGTCTGGGATGAGGAATCATTGAGAATCTGTTCAGTAAAATTAAATCAACATGTTTTAGAAGACTCAATTGAGAGGAAAGAAATGATAGGCCGAGTCAGGGATGAAATGTTTTCTATCCCGAATGAAGAGAAGATTGTAAGTATTTTTGGTATATGATTTTTTTTAAAAATGTGTAAGCTTGCTTATAAGAATGAATGTGAGTATCTGCTCAATGATTTAAATATGAAAAACTTGCAAGATTCAGTCTAGAGTTTGTTCAACGGATAGGAAGCAACACATAAAAATAAATGCAAATTTCAGGTTCAATATCGGTTATCATTCCGACTTATAATCGGGCATTGGATTTGAAACGGTGCTTACAATCTGTTCTGGAACAAACGTACAAAAATTTTGAAGTGATCGTATGTGATGATGGTTCAACAGATAATACGCAGGAGATGGTAAGCAATTTCACAGGTTTGATTGATATTAAATATATTAAATCAAAAAATGCTGGAGGGCCCGCTCGGCCCAGAAATTTAGGGATTAATATTGCCAAAGGTGAATATATAGCCTTTTTGGATTCCGATGATTGGTGGAAAAAAGAAAAGCTAGAGGAATCTATTTTAGCATTAACGAAGGATAATGATTTGGTTTATCACGATCTCTGGATTGCTCATAAAGAAAATCAGAATTTCTTTTTTAAAAAATCCAAGTCAAGGAAACTTCAGAAACCTGTTTTTAAAGATTTGTTGCTTTATGGAAATGGATTGAATAATTCAAGCGTTGTAGTCAGGCGATCACTACTAAATAAGATTGGAAATATCGATGAGAACGCTGATTTAATAGCCGGCGAGGACTATGATTATTGGTTGCGAATTTCAAAAGAGACTGATAAGTTCTATCGTATACCCAAAACTCTCGGGTATTATTGGTTGGGTGGCGGAAATATTTCTAATCAATTGAGAACTAACCGGATTATTGAATATTTATTGAATAAATATCAAAAAGACTTTCAAAATTTATCGAATTCGGATATGGATTATCCACTCTGGATTTATAAGACGAAGGTACTTCATGATTTAGAATTAAATCAAATTGGAAGAGCTTTTGGAAATTGGAAACATATACCTGTTAGAAATTTTGTTACAAAGACTATTTACTTAATTAAGATTCTGAAGGTTCAATTACTAAACTCCATGAATTTGCTTCGGAATAATTGAGATATCCAATGACTGAAGATTTAAAAAGTAAGTTGTAAAAAGGAAATTTTTTATGAAGCAATACCAAGTCTGTACAAACTGTGCGATGGATACTACGGATCCGAATATTACTTTTGATTTGAAAGGTGTTTGTAATCACTGCATAAATTTTTATAAAAATATCAAACCAGAATGGGATCAAAAATTAGAGAATCCTAAACAATTAGATAAACTGATTCAAGAAATAAAGAAAGCTGGCAAGGGAAAAGATTACGATTGTATTCTTGGTATCAGTGGTGGTGTTGATAGTTCTTACTTAGCTTATCTGGCAAAGGAAAAATTTGGTCTGAGGCCATTATTATTTCATGTGGATGCAGGCTGGAATTCTCAGGAGGCTGTCAATAACATCGAAAGAATTGTAGATGGTCTAAAGTTAGATTTAATCACCGAAGTTGTGAATTGGGAAGAGATGAAAGATCTCCAACTTGCGTTTTTTAAGGCAGGTGTTCCTCATTTAGATACACCCCAAGATCATGTTTTCTTCGCATCACTTTATAATTACTGCGCCAAACATGGGTTTAAGTATATTTTAAATGGCGGAAATTATTCTACGGAATGTATTCGTGAACCCTTGGATTGGCATTATCATGCATCAGATTTAAGACAATTAAAAGACATTCATAAAAAGTTTGGAACTCGGAAATTGAAAACATTCCCTCTATCAGGAATATTTAAGTATAAGCTTTATTACCGTTTTTTTAAGGGACTTAAAGTCGTTCAACCTTTGAATTATATTCCCTATACGAAAGAGGGTGCGATTCAAGAAATGGAGTCAAAATTCAAATGGCAAAGGTATAGTCATAAACACTACGAATCGAGATTTACTAAATTTTATGAAGGCTACTGGTTACCTAAGAAATTTGGATTTGATAAACGCAAAGCACACTATTCGAGTTTGATTTTAACTGGTCAAAAAAGTAGAGAAGATGCATTAAAGGAGATCGCAAACCCTCCGTTTGACGATGAAACTGCAAGAAAAGATTTTGAATATATCGCATCAAAATTAGATATTTCTGTTGAGGAACTTCGTAGCTATGAAGCTGCGGAAAATAAATCCTATCGAGATTTTAAGTCCGCAAGCGATATCATTGCCTTTGCAACTAAAATACTTCAAAAATTGGGGATTGAAAAGAGGGTCATTCAGTAAATGATCGGAATACTAAATTACGGTGTCGGAAATTTAAAAGCCTTCGCGAATATTTTTAAGAATTTAGGATTTGAACATAAGATAATAGAAAAGGGTGATGATATTTTAAGCGTAGATAAACTGATTCTTCCAGGAGTTGGTTCATTCGACAGCGTTATGAATAAACTAGAACAAGCCAATGTTTTGGAGCACCTGTCAAAGTTTGCCTTGATTGAGAAACGCCCGCTTTTAGGTGTATGTGTTGGGATGCAAATTCTTGCCAATTCCAGTGAAGAAGGAAAAAAGAAAGGGTTGGGCTGGATCAAGGGAAACGTAAAAAGATTTGATTTTTCTCAATTGTCCGAGAAACCAATGATTCCTCAAATTGGTTGGAATGAAATTGAAGTTGTGAACAAAGAAACCGACCTATTAAAAAACCTTGGAGTAAATCCTCATTTTTACTTTCTCCATTCGTACTATTTTGAATGTGAAGATAAAAAAGATATTATGGCTTCTGCTAATTATGGATTAGAATTTTGTAGTGCTGTAAAAAGAGAGAATGTATACGGGACACAATTTCATCCCGAAAAAAGTCACCATAATGGTGTTCAACTTTTGAAAAATTTTGCGTTGTTATAATCAATGTTAAAACCTAGAATTATACCAACTTTACTCTTGAAAGATGGAGGTTTAGTTAAAACCACAAAATTTGATCATCCCCGCTATATTGGGGACCCTATCAATGCGGTAAAAATTTTTAATGAAAAGGAAGCGGATGAACTTATCCTCATAGATATCGACGCCAGTCAGATGGGTAAAGAGCCCGATTATCGCTTGATTGAAAGAATAGCCAATGAATGTAGAATGCCTTTAAGTGTTGGAGGTGGAATTAAAACTTTGGATCAAGCGAATCGAATTCTTGGATTTGGAGTTGAAAAAATACTAATAAGTTCTTTGTTAATCGAAAATCCAAATATGATTTCTGAAATGGTTGGTTATCTAGGAAGCCAAAGTGTTGTTGTCTGTCTTGATTTGAAGAAAACTTTGCTAACAAAGAAATACGAGTTTTGTATCCATAATGGTAAAAATAAAACCGGGAAATATCTTGAGGAAGTTTTAAATCTCGCGACTACTTTAGGAGCTGGTGAAATTGTTTTAAATTCTATAGACTTGGATGGAACGATGACTGGATTTGATATTGATTTGATTCAATATGTAAAGAAGAGGATTTCCGTTCCTCTGACGGTTCTTGGTGGGGCAGGCTCCTTAGATCATCTTAAGGATGTAATTAGTCACGTAGGAGTGATTGGTGTCGCAGCAGGAAGTTTATTTATATACAAAGGCAAGTTGAAAGCTGTCTTAATCAATTACCCCGATCGTGATCTCAAGAGCAGTTTCTACGATCTTCTTTCATATGGCTAGGAGTTACGTATGAGTGAAAAACTCGAATATTTATCCGAAATGATAGCAAATTCTCTTGAGAAGAATAAGGACATTTTAAAGAAAAAATTCAACGAATCAAAAAATGAAGTTGGTGTAAGGTATTGTTTTTTAGATAATCTACTCGCTGAAACTGTAGCAATGGAAATCTTTAATTTATTTCCAGAACAAAAACAAATGAGAAAAATGTCCAGTTTTCGAGAGAAAAAATATACTTCCAAAAACTTTGATTTATTTTCACCAATTCTGTCTGATATTACGTTTGCGATTCAGGAACCAAATGTGATTTCAAAAGTAGAAGAGATTACAGGCATAAAAAACCAAATTGCAGATTCTTCTTTGTATGCGGGAGGTCTCAGTTTAATGGAAAAGGGAAATTTTTTAAATCCACACATTGACAATTCCCATGAACAATCAAGAAAATTTTATCGAACATTAAATTTATTGTACTATGTTACTCCTGATTGGCAATTAGAGAATGGTGGCAATTTAGAGTTGTGGGATTTGAAAGTGGAAAAGAATGTAACCATTGTCAGTAGATTCAATCGATTGGTAATAATGGAAACAAATCCTTGGTCATGGCATTCTGTTAGTCCTATTGTTGTGAATCAAAAGCGACTTTGTGTTTCTAATTACTATTTTTCACCCGATTCACCAATTGGAAAATCATATTTTAATGTTACGAGTTTTAATGCTCGTCCTAACCAAAAAATCCGAAGGGTTTATTCATTTTTAGATTCAAAAGTTCGTAATATGATTCGTTATGTTGTTCCGAAGGGAATAGGTAAGGTTGATGTTTATAAAGGTAAAATAAATTAATATTTTTAATTTATGAAAATATTGTTTATTGGTCCTCTTCCACCACCCATTAATGGACATTCACTTGTCTGTAAGGTATTACATGATAGCTTGAGCGAAAAGAATACCCTTGCGACCGTTGATTTGAAAAAACAAGGTTTGAAGGATGGGAAAGTTTCTCCTACTCGAATATTTGAGATATTTCGAGTATTCATTGAGACATGGAAAAAAAAGAAGAATGCAGATGTTGTCTATTTTACAATTTCTGAATCATTGGCTGGTAATCTGAAAGATATTTTGATATATATAATTTGTTACTCCATTCTTTCAAAATTTTTCATTCATCTGCATGGTGGAAGTATCAAAAAGCTTTTATTTGATAAATATCCGATTCTTTTTTCCATAAATCGTTTTTTTATAAAGAAAATTGGTGGTATCATCATTTCTGGCCGATCGCATTTGGAGATTTTTGACGCATATTTTAGCTTAGAAAGAATTTCTATCATACCTAATTTCGCACCAAATTATATGTTTTTATCTGAATCAGGATTTCGTAAGAAATTTGATGATAAAACTAAAAAAATAAGATTACTCTTTCTTAGTAATATGATTTCGCAA
>JAPZRK010000062.1 GCA_027531445.1 Leptospira sp. | reverse complement strand
CTACAATAGGTAAAGCTATCGTTGCTCCACGAGGATAATATATGTCTACACTGCCAGCATTGGGCAAGGTATCTGATAATCGATCAACGACCGTAGAGGTACCTGCCGGAATCGTACCTGAGGAAAAATAATTTGAATTATCTGCGGCTGATATTTGGCATCGACTGTTTGTACTGAGTAGTGTATAGCCAGATAGCTCAATAAAATTCTCAGCAAGACTCGCTTCCTTTTTTTCCTGGCAATTGAAAAGAAGGAGCGAAAAACAACTCATGGAAAAAATGGTTTTGGTTGATTTGATAAAATTCATATAACTAACTCGGTAAATAATTTTCTTCAGTTTAATAATTCATTCGAGCGAGATTTGAGATCTTCCAGTCGAGTGAATTGTGTTAAATCCAATTGGAGGGGTGTCAAAGGGATCTTTCCTAAATTGTAAGCCTCAAAATCAGTACCTGGTTCTTCATCGTGTCCGAGAAGACTGCCATTTAACTGAAATTCGCTCACCCCACCGATGATATTCTTTTTTTCATACTTCTCAGTGTATCGTCTACGGCCCAATTTTGTAAAAACCAATTGGTCAAGACCGCCATGGCCGGAGATTTCTGGTGGAAAATTCATATTCCAAACTTCGCCAGACCGAATTTCTTTCGCATAATTTCGAACAAATTGACTTACGAGTACTGCTTCTTTTTGATAACCATCCGGTGGATCAATTCGTCCAGAGCTTACAGCAAGACTGGGCAAACCATGTAATGCACCATGTTTTGCGGCTCCGACTGTTCCAGAATAATGCATATCATATCCCATATTTACACCGCGATTGATCCCCGAAATGACAAAGTCAATCTTCGGAAAGATCTCCGCATATAGGCCGATATTCACACAATCCGCCGGAAAACCATCTGCAATATAATGATTGTCATTGACCCTTTCCACTCGCATGGATTGAAAGATGGTAAGTGCCATCGAAGTCACCGATCTCTCTTTTAAGGGTGCAATCAAATATGTGTTATGTTCTTTCCCTAACTCTTTTTCTAATGCTTTAATTCCATCTGAAGAAATACCGTCATCGTTCGTTATCAGTATATTCAATTAAAATCCCCCAGATATGGATTGAAGGATGGATGAAGCAGTGTAGATATTAAATAATAACGGAAAAATAAATGTGAAGAACAATGCCAAATATGCGAATCGAAATGCATCCCGATTTTTGAGATCATAAATGTATTTCACTCCTCTACCTAACATATAACCATACAACAAAAAATGAGCGATTAGCAAAAGTATTCCAATTCCTCTGCCATAAATTCCGCTCGAAATGAGAATCAGAGATATGGGTGCAAAGATGGCAAAAACCAAAATAGTATGCCTGGAAAATTGGAGTAAAAAAGTTACCTTTGCGTCTCGACCTTTACCTTGGGCATAAAAATCTAAAATCACACATATGAAAAAAGGAAAGAACCGCATGATAATCAAATTTGCGATAAATCCAAAAAACAAAAATCCGATCGTACCGATAGTGTAAGGTGGAGATAACAAACTCATTCCTGCGGACACACTCAGTGCAGAAATAATAGAAAAACTCCAGTTGCTAATTTTTCTTCTGGCAAATGGAATTTCCTTTATTTCATCTAAGTAACGAAACGGTTCTAAAAATAAAATCTCAAGCAAGTCAACAAGATCAAAAATAAAATCTCTCATAAGTTGATTTTACCCAACCAAGTAGGAAGCATAACAAGAACAGGTGAAGATAATATCAAACTCATTTTTTTGGTATTTGCATTGCCTTGAAACATGACACCAAAATTCATCATCAATTTATCGAGAGGTGAAACTTCTTTTTCATACAGTGGAATGAGACCTTCATACTGGCAGAGCTCCGAAAGTTTTGCATGGGCTTCCCTTCTCCCACCGATATCATCGACTAACTTATTCCGAAAGGCATCCTCACCTGAATAAATTTTACCCTCTGCTAATTCTTCGATCGACTTTACCGTTTTATTCCGACCTCTTGCAACATCTTCCACGAACTTATGATACGTATCCATAAGCTGTTTGTTGATAATGTCTTCTTCTTCTGATGTAGAGTCGCGAAACGGCGAATACATGTCCTTGTATTTGCCCGCTTTATAAGTCCTCATACTTACACCATAGCGGTCCATCAATCCTTTGAAATTAGGGCTGAAGGAGATGACGCCTATGGAACCTGTGATGGTTCCATTTTCAGCAAATATATAATCGGAAGCCGCCGCGATATAGTAACCTCCCGATGCGGCTACATCCTTCATCGAGACGACGATCTTTTTGGTTTTGCGGAGATGGAGTAGTTCATTATAAATTTCTTGAGAGGCCGCAACTGTTCCACCTGGAGAGTTGATTTCAATGAGGATCCCTTTGACATTCACATCATGTTCTAAATCGCGAAGCTCTTGCAATACAGAGTCTGCACCCACGGAATCAAAGGTAGATTCCCCAGAATGTATCTCCCCGGAAATTTTGATCACAGCGGCTCCGATTTCACTTGATTGGAACAGAGCACCGCCCGTACCCGATGAAAATTTAGAAGAACTGCTATCTGTTACGATATGCGCAATTCCAAGTAAGGTGGCAGTAAGCGTGAGAAGGAATGTAAATAATAGGAGGAGTTGGTTTCGTTCCATAAATGCTACCCCCAGGAAAGTCCAATAAAATTCCAAGTCAACTTTAATAATACTTTACATTTTTTGGGAAAAAAGTATATTTTTCTTGTACGTAGGTGCCGATCTTAGAACGGTAGTAACAGAAAATGGGCGCGTGTGTCCTTGAGACATAACGGCGACCATAAAGGAAGGTAAGGACATGGATGTTCGTCTCAATCGTCTTCTCAACTCTGCTGAACGATTCGTTCAGGACAAAAAAGATGCCAAGGAAGCTGACAATGTTCCTTCCCTTCGCACAAATTCACCTCAACAGCAAGTCTCCGAATCAAAATCAGACTTTGCGGTAAGTTTACCCATCCAATATCACAATATCCAAACAAAACTCACAGAGCTTCAAAAACAGCTCTCCAGAGAGCAGGCTAGGAACGGAGTTTTAGAAGACGCAGAATTAGGCAAAGAAGAACTGATCAAAGTTCTGTTTGAAAATGAGCCTCTTTTCCCTGAGTTATCCGCTGGGGGTGCCGAGACCTTCAACCAGAAGGAAGCCTTGCTAGCTTCGAAGGCAACCATTCAGTCCATTTTACAAGAACTCAAAAAAAAGGAAGTCGAAGGTGAGAATATCTTCTCCCTAGGCATGATGCACAGTCCAGAAGAATTCAAAGGCAAAATGGGCACTGTTTCTGCATCAGCCCAAAAACCGATCTCCGAATCTGTAGTAAAACGACTGCTCGGCGGTTAGCCTGGAGTTAAAACGTTCTCTAAATAGTTTCGATTCTATCTCCCTACTTTTCTCTTCGATGGTAGGTTCTGGAATCTTTTTCACTTCTGGTTTTTTACTCAAAGAAACAGGCAACCCTTGGATTGTTTTATTATGTTGGGGCATCGGTGGCTTTCTCGCACTTTGTGGCTCTATCACGTATGCCTATGCGGCTCGTCTTTTGCCCTTTGCTGGCGGAGATTATGTATATCTCAAGGTTGCATACTCTCCACTACTTGCGTTTATGAGTGGATGGTCATCCCTCCTCACAAATTTTTCGGCATGTATCTCAGTTCTTGCTCTCGCATTTGGAAAGTACATTCTCTTACTTTTCCCAAGCATCCCTGTATGGTCTTCGAGCACAGTTTCTGTATTAGGCGTTGACTTACAGATATCAAGTGCTACAGGAATTGGCATTCTTCCGATTCTTTTCTTCAGCGCATTGAATTTTTTTGGTATCAAGTCAGCTGTAGCCGTTCAAAATCTTTTTGCCATTATCAAAATCATCGGGCTTTTTCTTTTTATTACCTTAGGCTTTACTTTAGGCAATGTTCAATGGTCATATCTCTTAGAAACTCCCTTTCCCGATTTTTTGTCTCTATCCACTCAGTCTAAGATCCTCATCGGAATCGTGCCTGTTTCCTTTTCTTACTTAGGTTGGAATATGATTACCTACATTGCAGAAGAGGTCAAATCGCCAGAAAAAAATCTAGTCAGATCAGCCATTAGTGCCTGTTTCATGGTGACTGGCTTGTATCTTGCGCTTAATGTACTCTTTCTCGTATCCGCTCCAAGCAGTGAGTTATCGGGAAAGGACGGAATCGGCGCGATCGCATTTGAACGTTTATTTGGTGCTGATCTTGCTATCATCACCACGGGTTTTATCACATGGGTCATTTTGGGATCACTCTCAGCAATATTGATTGGTGGAAGCCGAGTTTATTTTGCAATGGCAAGAGATGGTGCATTTATTGAAGCATTTTCAAAAGTACATCCGAAACATCACAGTCCTTATGTGGCGATTTTTTTCCAAGGATTTATCGCCATTTTATTTTTATGTGTCAAAGAAATAGAATCGTTGTTATATATGATCACATGTTCTATTTTGATTTTGTCCTGTTTGACTGCGGCAACTCCTTTCCGATTCCAAAAATTGGGTTATGTTTCCGACTATAAAATCCCCTTCTACCCTATTCCCATTTTGATTTATATCACTGCTAATCTTGCGGTAATGGCTATTTTATTTTACGAAAAACCGGCCAATGCATTATGGGGATTGATGATCACTCTTTCTGCAATTCCTGTCTACTATGGTTTACATTTACAAAAAAAGATGATCGAAAAACAAAGAGAGTTAGTTGCTTAAATGAAACTTATTACACAGATTAGCCTGTTCCTTGTCTTTATTGTTTTAAATTTTTCTTTAAATGCGCAGGCTGGCAAATTAGAAGGCTCGGCTCTTCGTTTGAAATTTTCTGGAGTGTCTGGATTTTACCTGTCTGACTGGGAAAAAAGAAACCAAGATTTTAATTTGGTTTATTCACGAGTTATCGAATCAAATTGGCAAGATCAGAATCGTGCAACCGGCACGCGAGTTGGGGCGGACTATTATGCTGCGTTAAAAGATCCACTCTTCACTCACCTACTGTTTGGTGCCGCGATCAGTGATTTGAAAGGTAGCTTTCCTACCGCAAGAGCTAGTGATGTAAGGGTCGAAGCGTTAAACTACAAAGGGTATACTCGACAAACGGAGTTTACTTTCGGAGTTGTAATTTCTGTCTTCCAAGAGTTCCGAGTGATTCCAAAGTTTGTGCATCGGTCCATCGATCAATCATTGACCACCAATAAAACCATTTTGATTGCAGAGGGAAGTGATTTTGCATTCATTCGAGGTAAAGAAGAGTATCGTGGAAGGGACTCATCTGGTTATTTTGGTCTTGCCTTAGAGTATGACTTAACACCGAACTTGTCGTTTTACTTTGATTCCTTACTTTTCAATAATGTGCTATTTTTATCTTCCGGAAAATATAGTGTATCAGGCTCTGCAGAAGGATATCTTGTATCAGGTGGGAGAGTAGGAGTTTCCAACCGGATTGATGATTCAACAGGAAATTATAAGATTTCTGGAAATCGGTTTTCTATTGGATCTAGTTTGAAGATCAGTGATTCGATTCGATTATTTGTGAGTGCAGAAAGAGATACCATCTTCACTCAAATCTCTTCTCCATTTGGTACAAATTTGGTGATCGCGAGTCTTCTCACATCACGCACAGTTACAGCAACCACAGATACCATCAATAAAACGTTAGCTGAAAACTTGATGTACACCCAAAAACAAAAATTTGAATCATCCTTAATTCAAATCGGAATTTCCAAAGACATAAACCTTTAGTTCATAAAGGTACGACCTACCTCATCTAACACTTCATCTTTTGCCAGGACCCAAATTACGTCTCCACCGCGGACGAGCGTATTGCCTGAAGGGATCAAGAATTGTTCTCCTCGTGCTACGAGTAATATGTGCGAATCCGTTGGCAATTTGATTTCATAAAGAGCCTTATCGGTAACATTGGAAGTATATGGAATGATGATTTCTTGCAATGTCATCCCAGGAAACTCCATATTGTCAAAATCCCTTGGTTGGTATAGATTTTCTGACTCCTTTTGAAGAATTCCCAACCACTTTGCTACAAATTGTATGGTTGAGCCTTGAATCAAAAGAGATACTAAGACAACAAAAAACACCAAATGGAAGAGAAGCTCGGCACCAGCGATTCCTTGTGCGACGGGGAACGTTGCAAGGATGATAGGTGATGCACCTCTCAATCCAACCCACGATAAAAATAATTTTTCTCGAATCGGCATGGGCTCACCTAAGAGTGATAAAAAGACGGCAACTGGTCTTGCAATGACAATGAGTAAAATTGCGATGATCAAACCTGGAATGGCTAAATCAACCAAACGATTTGGAAAAACCAAAAGTCCAAAACACAAAAACATTCCAATCTGCAATATCCATACGTATCCATTTAAAAAACGAAAGATTGATTTTTTATGTAAAAATGGATACCCGCCGATCAATATTCCTGCCACATAAACTGCGAGGAATCCATTGCCTTGGAATATGGTAGCGATGGCATAAATAAAAGGAACCGAGGCCGTTATAAAAACTAGATAGAGTCCATCGTAACCTAACTTGACAGTGTTCATCAAATATAGAATGACCATACCCAAACCATATCCCATCAACGCTCCGACAATCAATTGAAGGATAAAAAATCTTACAAAATACCAACCAGACAAACTTGTCTCAGAAGTGATCAGGTTTAAAAATATAGTTGTGAGAAGGACTCCGACTGCATCGTTCGAGCCCGATTCAAATTCAATGGTTTTTTTGATGTGATCTTTAAGATTGGATCCACCCGTTTTAAAAATATTAAAAACAGAAGCGGCATCCGTGGAACTAACAATTGAGCCTAACAGAAATGATTCTAAAAATCCTAAAATCGGGAAAATTAGATGGATAATAAAACCTAACAAAGTAGCAGTTATGATTGTTCCAAAAATGGAAAGTTTTAATCCAACTCCAAGTGTCGATTTTAGGCTTTCCCAATTGCTCTCCAGACCTCCTAAAAATAGGATGTACATAAGTGCAAAGATTCCTACTGATTGTGCTAGACCATAATCACTAAATTCTAGTCCACCTGGTCCATCTGTGCCAGCTAACATGCCAAATGTTAGAAAAATTAATAGAATGGGAAAACCAAATCGAAAGAAGAGTTTGCTAGAAAGAATCGAAAAAAGGATCAGTGCGGAATAAACGAATGCCTGTAATGTAAAGTTATCTATCATTCAGGTAATAGGTTACTTCTTTTGACTCAATATTTCCATCGCTTTTGCTTTTAGAATGGGGTGAATGATAAAATCATCTGGATTTAACTCTTTTTTGGGAGATTCTTCGTTGGCAGGGGGGGCAAAGGTTGAAGTTGGTTTCATCTTATCCTTACCGATCCATTCGGAAAGAGCCAAAATCATTCGCTGAAAAATCTCATCTACCTTATCCTTTCTGCCCGCTTTTTTGTAATATCCGAAAGCCAACATCGGCAAACGTTTGTCGTACATAAAATAATCACCCAGACGCACGAGACCGTCCATATACGAAGTTTTAAGAAAAATCTCCCGTGCCTTTCTGATATCACCGGCATTGAATGCTTGGTTCCCCTCACGGATCAATTGGGCTCTCAGTTTTATGTCCATAATTAAGTTATCGCTCGATTTTCTTCCTTTTACAACAGAATTTTGTCTAAACAAAGGAATTATTAGGAGTGCAGATGACGACATTGGCAATTGGGAAAAAAGCCCCCACTTTTACTGCTAAAAATGCAAATGATGAATCCGTAAAATTAGCGGATCTGGTAGGCAAAGAAGGAATCATTCTTTATTTTTATCCTCGAGACATGACTCCAGGTTGTACGACGGAAGCGTGTGATTTCCGCGATAACTTCCAACGCCTCAAAAAGTTAGGATACAACGTCATCGGTGTCTCCAAGGATACTCCGAAGTCTCACACAAAATTCAAGGAAAAAGAAAAGCTTAACTTTGATTTGATCAGCGATGAGTCAGGTGAGATTTGCGAAAAGTATGGTGTTTGGCGAGAGAAAGTTTTTATGGGCAAAAAAGGAATGGGAATCGTAAGATCCACTTTCATTCTCGACGCATCTTTAAAAATTCAAAAAATCTACGACGGCGTAAAAGTAAAAGGTCACGTAGATGAGATCATAAAAGACATTCAGGAACTAAACGGAAAATGAAAATCGAAACTTCCCCACTCAAATTTCAACTCACACCCTTCAAAGGGAATTCATTCTATAAAATACAATTTGTTTTTTCCAATGATCTCAAATCAACTCTTGGGGACAAATTCAGTTTTCAAATTGAATCGAAGGTTTTTTCAGCAGACTTTGGTCAGGAATTAAAAGACGAAGCCAGTAAAACCATATATCTCGGTTTAGGTGAACCGGAAAAATTGATATTCAGAAAATTTGCCGGTATGTTCATGAAGTTTGGTGAACGTATAATGAAGTGGGATGGTATCGGTCTCGAAATCCATATAAGTAAAGATATCACAAAACTTTTCTCAGCCGATCGCATCGCCTACCAAATCGCAAACTCCATTACTATTGGTTCCTATTCTGTTAGCCTTCTTCAAACCAAAAAGAAAGACAAAACAACTCCAGGTTCGATTGCACTCGTTTTTGAAGACAAAAAATTAGAAAAACAAGCGGAGGAAGGTCTCCAAAAGAGTCTGATTGTCGCAAAACATGTCAATGGTGCGAGGCATATTGCTCACCTACCGGCAAATTATTTTACTCCTGATGATTTTGTATCTCGTTCCAAAGAAATTGCCAAAGAACAAAAGCTCACGATCAAAATTTGGGATGAGCCCCAATTGAAAAAAGAAGGTCTTGGCGGGATACTAGCGGTAAGCCAAGGATCCGAGTTAAATGGTAAAATGGTGATTATCGAGTACAAACCTTCAAAACCCAAAAAGAAGTTCGCCATTGTTGGAAAGGGTTTAACGTTTGATACAGGAGGAATTTCGTTAAAACCTCCAGGCGAGATGCACGAAATGAAATATGATATGTGTGGGGCCGCCGCCACCATACACGCGATTGGTGCGATTGCCGCTCTCAAATTGCCAATTCATGTCATTGCCGCCATTGGTGTTGCAGAAAATATGCCAGATGGCAAAGCGATCAAACCAGGCGATGTCTATACCGCATACAACGGAACCACTGTTGAAGTTCAAAATACGGATGCAGAAGGTCGACTTGTTTTGGGTGATGTCCTCTCCTATGTTTCCAAAAACTACAAACCAGATTTTATGGTGGATTTGGCGACGCTTACCGGTGCTGTCATTATCGCTCTGGGTCATGAGGCCGCAGGTGTGATGACAAAGTCACAGCTGATGCGTGAAGCAATTCAGATCGCCTCAGACAAATCAGACGATAGAGTATGGGAACTTCCGTTATGGGATGAGTATGGTGAAGATCTAAAAAGTGATATTGCCGATCTGAAAAACATCACTGGCGGTGGCAAGGGCGGAGGAACTGTTTCTGCGGCAATGTTTCTATCCAAGTTTGTGGATGAGTCCATCGAATGGGCACACATCGACATTGCTGGTGCCGCTTGGCGCAAAAAATCATCAGGAACTCAAATCAGTGGACCGACAGGTTACGGAGTTCGACTGCTTGTCGATTTAGCTGAGACTCTTTCCAAATAAGGCATCATGGAGCTTGAGCACCTGTGGGTGCTCAGGATTCAAATCAACTACTTTAGAATATAATTTTTTTGCTCTGTCGACTTGATTTACATATCGATAACATTCGGCAAGATGGAGCAGATTTCGAAAGTGCTTCGGATCCCTTGAACGAATCCTCTCCGCCATATCAATCGCTTTGACCATTTGTTTTGTTTTTCTAAATGCATAACTGAGTTGGAGAAGTAGCTCATTGTCCGTCGAAAAGGAAGGTAGGATAGATTCAATCGTTTCGATCGCATAATCATAATTTTTGATGATGATCGCGAGCCTTGCGGCCTCTTTCAGAAAGTATGGTCGAATTTCGTCATTTAAATCGGGATGTCCCAAGAGGTTTTGAATGTATTGGAAAGCATCTTCTGTATGCCCATCTTCTAGGAATTTTTTGTATTCCATGTTCGGAAACGAATTTCCCGCGTAATCCAAAGTATCTTTCTTTGCTAGATGTCTAACGTTACCCAGCCATTCAACACGAAGCAGTGTAAGGTCATCGGATAGCCCACCAAACTCTCGAAGACGTTCAATCAAATCCGGTAATTTACCTTTTGCCTCTTCGACCCTTCTTAGAAACTGATTTTCATCTTCATTGATCACCCTGTGTCCGGTTTCGTCTAACCCAACAACTATGTCGTCTCTTCCGTCCGAACCGACAAACAAGACATCATCATGTTCGAGAGCAAAAACTCTCACGCGGATATCACCTGCCATTCCTTTGATACCAATTTTGCGAAGCTCTAACTCTTGCTCGATGAAACTTGCCACCCCATCTCGATAAAGCACTGTCCAAGGATGTTCCGCATTTATATAATACAATACTCCCGTATGCTCTTCGATAAGACCGAGCACAACGGAGATCAACATGGAGCCATCAAAGGATTCAAAAATAGATTGGAGCTCCAAAAAACAATCCTTGATCCAACGCTCTGGAGACTTGTTTCTATATTCTGCTTTGGATTGGGTGCGTTTTAGAACGGAAAGAAAAACCACACCTAAAACCAATGCCCCACCCGCACCTTGGATGGACTTGCCCATGGCATCACCATTGATAAAAACAATATATGTTTTCCCACCAAGTATGATTTTTTCAGAGATGATGATATCTCCGCCGATTTCCCGCTTTTTGCCTCGAAATTCAAATTCCTTCTTTTGTTTTGTATAGGATTCTATAGCAACAAAATTCGAATTGCCATGGATTGCTGATAAAGGATCCAAAAGCAAAGAGGTTAGAAAGTAATCACCATCTTGTTGTACTTTTAATTCTTGAACATGTGTTAAAGTATTCTGAAGTTCATTGGTGCGTTCTTCCACTTTACGTTCGAGTGTGGCATTTAAAATTTCGACTTCTCTATGAACTCGAAGGAATCGATTTGCAAGGACAACCGCGATCCCGAGTACAAAACTCAAAAAACCAAATCGCAAAAGATTTAAATTTTGAATGGGAAGTAGACCAGTAGCGCCTAAAATGTCCCAAGCACCACAGACAATCAATATAAGAAAACCGAGGATGATTCGGTAAGCATCCCGATTCCTTTGAATCACGGCTCTTGTGATGATAAAAATATTGTAGGATGCAAGAGCCATGATGGACAGTTGCCAGAAAAGAAGGATCTTTCCAGATATATCTCGCGTAACAAAGATTTGTAAAATTGAAATAAAGGCGATGATTCCAAAAACTGATTTTCCAAATTTCGTAACTTTTCCTAAAAAGAAATGTTCTGAAAATAGTAACATCCATATCGGAATATAGAATACTACGAAGTACTCAATACGTGACTGGACATATGGATCAAGAGATAGCTGGTAAATGGCTTGGGAACGAAATACCATATAGATAGAGAGAAAGATTCCGAATAACGCATAATACAAATTATACGTTTCCATTTTCCTTTTTAGGTAAAATAATCCATGGTACAAACCTACAAAAAAGTACAAAAACAATAACATGTAAGTGAAGTATTCTTCGTTGATGGTTTGATTTGCCGATAGGGTATCTATTTTTGTAAATATATCATTATGTAATTTATAGACATTGAGCTCCTCTCCATGTTCGGAAGCCACAAGGATGCGGAT
The DNA here is from genome assembly GCA_027531445.1 of Leptospira sp. Taxonomy (GTDB): domain Bacteria; phylum Spirochaetota; class Leptospiria; order Leptospirales; family Leptospiraceae; genus Leptospira_A. The sequence goes on along the minus strand of JAPZRK010000062.1, from coordinate 20,323 downwards.
GCTATTTTGTCCAAGCCGTATGTTTTTTCGATCTAAAGGGAGGATGATATGACGTCGGTATCCACTCTGAACAATCTGACCTTCATTGATCGTTCCCGCACTGTGTATCTCAACTTCATTTAAATAAATGCGGTGCACATTCGAGATATAGGGAACATGCAGACTGAATGCATCGGCACGCACCTCATCCATATCCGAATCAGAAATTAAAAATGTCTTATACATCGTCACATAACGTAACTTATCTTCAGGAAAGTCCATTTTTGCGACGGCATCTTGTAAAGGTAAACTTTCAAGATTGTCCCAACCTTTTGTATTCGGTGTTTCATCCGTCGTCCAACGATTTGTTACTTGCCAATTTTTTGTCAGATCAATGGGAAGTGCATACGTAGATAAGTTGAAAACGAAACAGCTAACAAAAAATAAGATTTTTTTCATATCACCTTGGCTTGAAATTCAATTTTGACATTGAAGGTTTCTTCAAAAAGATCCTTCTTTTCTTCCACCGACCATAATTCTAAATGTGGGTCAGAATCTTTCGAGTGGTGCATTTCACAGATCACTCGGTTGCCTATTTTATAAGCATGTAGGGAATCTAATAAAAATGTCTCAGATCGGTCAAGCCCATCTCCTATCCTGAGAAGCGATGCCAATTTTTTTATCAGCATTTGGTCTTCCGGTCGTAACACTTTAAATTCCTCATGTTTTAATTTGGGGCCTCCCTTTCTATGATACCGTGCAATGAGTGCGATGATTTCAATCTCTGCATTGGAGTAACCTACCATTGCTTCCGAATTTTTGATGATATAGTAACTGTGTTTGTGATAGGAATGATGAGAGATACAAAGACCCACTTGGTGTAAGTGGCAAGCAGTCTCCAAGTATTCGCGTTCTTGTGCACCTAGCATGTGTAAATCTTTTAGATCATCAAATAGTTTGAGAGTGAGTTTTGAAACTTGTAGAGCGTGTTTTTTCCCCTGTGGATAGAGATTCGCAATCGTTTTGATCGCCTTCTCACGGATATTGTCTAAGGCAGTCAGTTTTGAGTCCTCGTGACGTGACCAAGAATCGATCGTATCAAAGACAATACCTTCACGTAACGCATAATCTGACACAACGACAGATGGCCCCTTCAGGCGGAGGAGTATCTCATCCAAAACTAGCACACCTGCAACAATGATATCTGCACGTTTAGGTTCTAAACCTGGTATTTTTAATCTTTTTTTGACAGAATCTGATTCGAGAATGGGCTTACGGATTTCTTTGAACTGGTCGTAGGTAAATTCAAAACCATTCAACCTTTCTCGCTTTTCTCCTTTTTTCTCTAAAACCATAGATGTGACAGACGTTATGCTACCCGAGGAACCAATCACTTGAAAGGGTTTCCATTTTTCAATCTGTGGCAAAAAGGCAGTGAGCACGGATTCAATGTGCATTCTACATTTTTGTAGGTCCATCATGGACAAAGGGTCTTTTTTTAAGAATTTTTCCGTCAACCGAATGGCACCCAATTTCATACTTGTAGAGAACAGAATCTCACCTTTTTCACCTACAAGAAGTTCGGTACTCCCGCCTCCGATATCAATGAGCAGGATCCTTTTGTCAAAAACTGGTAAACCTTGCAGAATGCCCAAATAAATGAGCCTAGCCTCTTCATTTCCAGAAACCACATCGATTTTGATCCCAATTTCTGATTCTGCCCGGGCAAGGAATGTATCTCGATTTTCTGCCTCACGTAACGCACTTGTAGCGACAGCACGAATTTCAGCTCCATAAGAATCTGCTAAAGTTTTAAATCGTTTTAGGCAAGAAATTCCTCTTTCGATTGCATCATCAGCAATTACAGCATAATCACTGCTACCGCTTCCTAACCTAACAGACTCTTTCTCTTTGGTTAGGGATTCCAACGTTCCGTCCAAGCGGACCCGAACGATGACAATATGAAAGGAATTGGTACCTAAATCGATGGCGGCGAGGATTCTTTCTTTGGAATCGCGCGAGTTTTGCTTTTGGGTTCGTGAACTAAATGGTAGCATTTGGGTTGTTCAAACTATACAGAAAATTTTTACGGTTGAAAGCAAAAACCAGCCGAAAATTATTGTGAACAGGTAGTTTTATTTATTTCTGATGGCTTTACAGATCGCCATCCCGAGTTTCCTACCTTTTTCAACATTTCACCAGGAAATTATATGATTTTTGACAACCTTTACGGCCTCTTTTCCAACGATATGGGTATCGACCTCGGTACTGCAAACACTCTTGTTCACGTAAAGGGACAAGGGATTGTCTTATCCGAGCCTTCGGTGGTAGCAGTCCAGGCTTCCACTGGCCGCGTTCTCGCGGTAGGCCAGGAAGCAAAGAGGATGCTCGGAAGGACGCCTGGGGACATCGTCGCCATCCGCCCGATGAAGGATGGTGTGATCGCCGACTTCGAAACCGTCGAAAAAATGATTCGTTATTTTATCGCAAAAGTCCACAATCGCACGACTTTTGTAAAGCCTCGCATCGTGATCGGGGTTCCTTCGGGAATTACCGAAGTGGAAAAACGTGCCGTTCGGGAATCTGCCGAACAAGCCGGAGCTCGCGAGATCTTCCTCATTGAAGAAGCACTTGCCGCCGCCATCGGTGCCAACATCCCTATCCACGAACCAGCCGGAAACATGATCGTTGATATCGGTGGTGGAACGACAGAAATCGCAGTCATCTCTCTCGGTGGTATGGTAATCGCGGAGTCCATCCGAACTGGTGGTGACGAATTTGATGAAGCCATTGTCAAATACCTTCGTAACCAGTACAACCTGGTTGTCGGAGAAAGAACGGCAGAAGATATCAAACTCACGATCGGAAACGCCTTCGCAGACAAACGCGTGGATACGATGGAAGTCAAAGGCCGGGACGCGATCTCTGGTCTCCCTCGCACACTCGAACTCGATTCCAACGAAATCCGAAAAGCCCTCAAAGAGCCAACAGACGAAATCCTCGACGGTATCAAATCCGTATTGGAACGCACTCCTCCGGAACTTGCCGCCGACATCGTAGAACGCGGGATCGTCCTCACTGGTGGTGGTTGTCTGTTACGTGGTCTCGAACATTACCTCACAAAAGAAACTGGCGTTCCAGTATTCCGTGCAGAAAACCCACTCACATGTGTCGTGTTAGGTACGGGAAGATACTTGGATGAGTTGAAATACATCAAGCCTGGGATTAGGTAAGATTTAACAATTTTGATCGATTTGGCATTTAGCGTGAGTTAATTGCCAGAGAAAGAAAGTGTCCAAGTAGATGGAACGCGAGAAGGGAGCCAAGAAATTGGTTCCCTTTTTTTTATGGGCGCACAGTTCCGGCTCTCACTCGACGAGGGCGCTCGGTCGATCCGGGGCGCGGGGCTGGGGTGTGGACCTTGCTATGGGTAGCAATCCAATTTACGTTCTACGCAACTAAAAAAATTCCGCGGTAGTTGTATTAAAGCCATTAAAAAATGAATTACATCTGGATCTAGCAGCCGTAATGTCCGAATTCAATACACTACCTGTCTTATAAGTTCTATCAATTTGTCCATTATTATAATAGCAGGACCCAACCAAAGATTTTCCTGTGTTTTGAACTGCGCATGAATTTGGACTAGCAGAAGTAGAACCAGACAGAGCAACTATTTGATCATAATTATAAACACATGATAGGTAATCTGTACAGAATGTACTGTCAACATTGCGACTTCCCGTAATAATGCCATTCTTTGAGCAAGGTCTACTTTGTGCAACTGAATCAGTCAGTATGGTTAATAATAACTTATTGCCTGTATCGTTTTTTGGCGGGGCGCAAGTTACAAAATTTGTAAGGGTTAAAAAACTTAAGATAATTGCATAAGTAGATTTTTTAGTACGCATAAATTTTTCCTTTTCTCTAAATTTTCAAAATGAAAGCAAAAGTCACACCGTGAAAAGTATCCTTTGACTTATCAAAGGAACCACCAAGTGCATCTCTAACTAGTAGCAGGAGATTGGTTTGTAAAGGATAGGAAAGTCCAGTATTCGAATTGTTATTATAAATTGATGTAACAGAATTACCAATTTTAGAGTCTTCAATAGTAGCTTGTTGCCCCTGGTATCCCAATCGCAATATTAAATTGTCTTCAGCCTTATAATCAAAAGTTATTCGGAGTGTTTCGCCCTTAAGAGAATGAGTCTGACTATAGCTATTCCGAATATAAGCAAAATTGACTTCATTTCCTGGAATTCCATTGAAGGTGTTTGCTGAACTAAAATTTAGTAAAGTGTCAGACTCTAAAGACCCTTTCAGGAAAATACCTCCAAGCTGAACAGTGGAAGACAATCTATCTGTCAAAGGTAAAGTATAACTAAATCCTCCTGAAAAACCAGCTGATTTGCTATACATATATTGTGAAGAATTGCTGACCGAAGGATTTATATATCCAGAGCTATTTCTAATACCTATCCCTGTGTCGCCAGCTAGAGAATAGAAATAATCTTGAGCTTTCAGACCGACAAAAAAGCTAAAGCCTGTATCAGAAATGCGACGCGTAAATGTTAGATCATGATCACTTCTTCTCGCATACACATTAGTTTGAAATGGAATAAGCGTATAACCAGAGCTAAACGAGTTTAAAAAATTTTGGTTATACTCATATTTGGAATCTCCTAGCGCTCCCCCGTATGTTAAGCTCCAACGATCGGATATATAAGAGTATGTGGCTCCATACATGTTCAAAGTCGGATTTGGCGTGTTCGAAATCAATCCAGCTTGAAAAATCGGATACGATAATCTTTCGCTCTCCCGAATGGTTTTCAAAACTCCTACATCCCAATTGGCTCGCCAGAACCACGCCCCAACATACTGATCTGCCGCTTGCAATGCTGACACTGATGTAACGAATGAAGAGATAATTACAAAAATTACATACTGTTTTATTTTCATTTTTTTTCTATTTGCCTCACACAGAAGGTGGAAGGAGACTCATCAGTCTTCTTAAATTATTTTTCGCTCTTGAATAGCTCGGATCTTCGTCGAGAGCAGATTTAAATTTTTCTCGAGCTTCTTCCTCAAGTTTTTTGATTTCTTCTTTCTTAATTTTATCATGATTTTTTTCCTCTTGAATCTTTAACACTTGTGCTTTTTCTAATAATATCTCTCCCCTGTAATTGTCTACTGCGGCCTCTATACTCTTTGTTTCGGAAGACTTTTTTATTTTCTCAATTTCGCCTTCAGTCAATGCCGCATCCAGGTTAACCAACAGATTAGTTGAGGCTAATTTTATTAATGATTTATCTGCAGGCACGAGTAATTCATTTGTCGCACCCGAAATTCTTGCAGCTGCAATCGACTCAGCTGTTTCAACATTGATGACTCTTGCATTGATTGACATTGACCCAGCAAATTCAGTAAAACTTCCTGTGAGCAAAAGCTCTGCTCCAACAAGTTTACCTAAAGACAATCCATTATTTTCAGTTAGGCCTGACCTCTGAAATGCTAGTTCACTTAAGGCCCGCGCTCTATCCTCTTCCGCTATCGTTCGAAACATGCCAACATTAATAAAATCAGTTAACACCATGTCGGGAATTCCCCGAGCCAGACCGTCATAATCTTTAATCGATTTACCCGCACTTGAATTTTTAAAATCTACAAACAGAATCGCTTTTCTCCTTTCCATTGGAATTTTTCTCAATGGAACGAACTGACTATCTGTTGAGCATGATATTAGAAAAAAAATAATTGAACTAACAGCTATAATTCTTCTTAAGATGTCTTCTTGATTACCTAACACTTGCAATAGATCTCTCCAATTTTCTGCCCAACGTTGGAGAGAGAGTCGGAAAAGTAAATCAAATTAAATCTATTAGATCGTATACCTAAAATGAGGTATGGTTGAAATCAAGCCTCGAAAGAAACTGAATAAAGTATTCGCATATAAGCCGACTCGATTCCCAAAATGAGCAATACGATCGCCAATATCTGGATCTCCTCCTTCTAATTTGGGCTTGTTCTTGGCAAAACCTTCTTCCAATGTCCTATTTGTTTTTCTTAAGTGGTTTTTTATTTCTTTGACAATGTATATACAATGTCATAGTTAATCTTGTTGAAAAAGATTAATTGGAGCATTAAAGAAAATAGGATATTATTAGAAGAAAGAGACATTTCCTTTGAAATTGTTGAAGAATATATAAAGAACGGACACATCGTTGCAGTCAAAAATCATCCCAACCAGAAGAACTATCCTGGGCAGAAGATTTTTATTTTGGACATTCTTGAATATATTTATCTTGTTCCATTTGTTGAAAACGAAGAAGAAATTTTTTTGAAAACAATCATTCCAAGTCGTAAGGTAACAAAAGAATCTCTCTGGGGGAAAAATGAAAACAATACATAAGTTAGATAAGGAGGAATTAGATATCCTGAATGCTTTTGAGACAGGAAAGCTAAAAAGCATAAAGAACCAAGATCAAGAAATAAAAAGGTATTCTGGCTATGCAAAAGAATCTGCAAGAAAAGACAGAAATTTAAATATCCGAATCTCTGGACGAGATCTGGAACGATTAAAGAATATTGCCATAGATGAAGGTTTGCCCTACCAGACTTTTATTTCAAGTTTACTTCACAAATTTATTAATGGTAGGTTAGTCGAGAAAAGATAAAAGAATTTTTAATTGAGAATGATCGCCCAATTAAAAGAGACTGATCTATTTTTATGGTCTTTTCGACTACGATTTCATCCCCGCACCAGGGATTGCAGTGAAAATCCTTTTCACGAAAGGGAAAAGATTGGAACGGAAAGCCCGGTCGCCTAATCGAAAATGGTCACCTTACAGATAAAATGCGAGGTGCCCAAGATCGGAAATGCCTTCGCAGACAGACACGTGGACACGGCATAACTATTGATTTTTGTGGTTTGGATCTGGTAAAAGCCCTAGCAATGTCTTATGTGGTTATTTTGAATGAGAACGATCGCGGTAACCAAGAAGAAGAGCTGGAACATTGAGATCCTCATCTAGTTCATCCCAGTGCAAACCGATCCCACCACCGCTAATTTCATACTTTTGTAGCTGGACTGAGCTTGCCTTTCGAAGTCGCGGAAAATAGGCTAAAGGAACAGAGAGTGTTCGACCGTCGAATAAAGAAATCCAAAGATTGTCGTCATCGAACCAGATTTTTTGAGCCCTTGCTTCAGATGCCGAAGAAATCATTCCATTTTTCCTGAATTAACATTCTTTCACGTTCGATTTCATTTTCAATCCAATTTAATTCCTTTGAGTTAAAGCCATAATTATCCTCCAATAAAATCTCAGGAGAAACCCAAAATTTGGCCAATTTTTCACCCTTTCTGACATGAATATGAACGGGTTCCCGCGGATTGCCTTCATTGGCAAAGAAAAAGAACTTGTAGCCATTTGATTCAAACACATTAGGCATTTCTAAAATATGAAATGATACGAAAAATTGACAAGTTGATTTTTCAATTGGTCGGTTACTAGCTGTTTGGCGTATTCTTCTTATCGCTTTTTTCTCACTTTCGAAATTACTTGAATTAGCTTACTCTTTTTTCATTCGTCTCTTCACTTGACTAAGAAAAACTAGCCTCACATCATACCCTTCGGTCCCTATCTCTTGATCGGACGATGGTAGTTCGCTGTTAATAACATATTTTCGAATACTATATACCCCCGCACCAGGGATTGCAGTGGAAATTCTTTTCACGAAAGTGAAAAGATTGGAACGGAAAGCCCGTTCGCCTAATCGAAAAAGTTGACCTTACAGACAAAATGCGAGGTGCCCACTCCTCCCAAACTTGCCGCTGACATCGATGTGTCGTATTAGGTACGGGAAGATACTTGGATGAGTTGAAATACATCAAACCAGGAATTAGGTAAGATTCAGCAATTTTGATCGTTTTGGCATTTAGCGAGAGTTAATTGCCAGAGAAAGACAGAGTCCAAACAGTTTGGAACGAGAAAAGGGAGCCAAGAAATTGGTTCCCTTTTTTTATCGGCGCACATTCCCGGCTCTCCCTCGACGAGGGCGCTCGGTCGATCCGGGGCGCGGGGGGACGTTTTCTATTTTTCTAAATTCCCCACCCTATAATCCGCTAGACTATCACCAAACATTGATAAATTCGAGTTTTTCACTAGTCTTAAAAAGCATGCAGGTAATCTATATTTTGTTGGAGGATTTATTTGTCCATAAATGGTGGATGTTAGGAAAAATATCAAAAGTGCATAATATAATCTCATTGAGTCACCTCGATAATTTGATAAAAGTAGTTATTAAATCCCGCTGATGTTGAATATCGGCACGTTGAAACAGATATAATCCAATTTATACCATGCAGAGTGGAAGTGGGCATTGGAATAAGATTCGTCCTCAAGTTCGCAGATCTACGATCACGTGCTTCCTTATTTGATTCCTCATTCGGGTTCTGATTCCAAATCACCTTACCTATTTTCCTATCTACTGGGTCAAATTGGTAAAATTTTTGAGAAGAATTAGAAAAGTTAGGCGGAGAATCTTCCCTTTCAACCTGACAGAAACTTCCTACTTTTTTTCCATCACTTATTGATATTCGGTTCTCTTTTAAAGAAGATGCTGTCATACTCGTGTCAGATTCCGATACATCCAGAATCATTTTATTCGTAACTTCTCCGTAGCAGGTATTTGTTGCCTGATCTATGACTCTCGCCGGCAGGGAACACCTAAATAGTGGGAAAAAAAATATCTGCAAATTAAACTCAGAAAATGTAGTGTCCTCTTTTTCACAATTGGCATCATTTCCCACCTTCCCAATCGTCTTACAATAAGTTGTAGATCCAGGATCATCATCATCGCCATAACAACTAAATAGTAATGTGAATAAAATTATAATGATAAATCCCTTCATAATCGATTGATTATCTCCCTTGAGGAAGCCACCATCGCGGAAGAGCTCAATCTCCATGTCCAAATCAATTCATTCGTTTTGCGAATGTTACCCGAATAAAAACCTTCTAGCAGAGTTTTAAATGCTCCTAATGGATTTTGTAAAATTGTGAGTATAAACCAATATCGCTCCTCATCGGCTATAGTATCATAATCCGCTAATATATCATTTCCTCCTAAATGAATATGTGAAATATTTCCATCAGGAATAAAACCACCTGGATACGTCGAATTGCAGTTATTGATTAAAGTTTCCCATTCCCTTGCTGTTGTTCCCGAAATTCCATAAGCGCCAAACGTTGAAATCGCATTGAGATCGAAAATACGATTTCCACCCTCATCAGTTTGTTTTACCAGTTTCTCATTTATATCAACTGCATAACTTGGAAAAGTCGCACCGTGAAATTGCTCTGTCCGACTGTCGCCATACATAGAAAAGGCATTTCGCTGAACAACGCCTTGATAACAGTTAGGAAGCCTTAGTTGATTCAGCGACTCAGATTTAATCTGAATGAAGCAAATAAAAAAGCATATGAAAGCGTAAAAACCGAAATGTTTCATTCTTTAACTTCGATTATTTGAAAATAATTTTTTTGCAATAACCCAGGAGGGATTTGCCCGGGATAACAATACCCAATCAACCCAGAGAATGTAACTAGCCACCTTGCTTTAATAGTGTTGTCTATTCGAAAAGGAACAATATAGCCGTTCAATTTTGAATTCCGATCCTTAACAAGTTCGGAATTCTCTGGAAGAGATGGGTCTTGTTTTCGGAGAACTCGAATCGCAGAACGCGTGCCTGGATCATATTCGAAAAAAGATTGCTCCAAGGATCCTTTAGCATCGAGAGGACTTTTTGATTCATTGCAAAGGCTTCCAATGTCTATATTCTCCGATTTTGAGATAACATTTGATTTTAGAACTTTTGAAGACATCGTAGTCGAGGTTACATCTATACTCTTGATTAAATCAGGACTCATGTCAGAAAAACACCTTCCAACAAGATCCCTAACGGATGTCGGATTCGCACATCGGATTGCCGATCCGAAAATTATATTTGAAATATACGTTTCAATCTCATTTTGATTTCTTTTACATTTCTTGTCCTTACCCACCTTCCCAATCGTCTCACAGTACGTTGTCGATCCAGGGTCATCATCATTCCCATAACAGTTGATCATAAATAGAAGAAATATACCACCAGCTAATCCTTTCATAAACGAATGATAATCTCTCATCGAACTTCATTCTTTTCTTGCGAATCTTCTGCAAGAGACCAAATCTCTCGATATAACGCTTGGGAGTATTTTTGGTTTTTGATAAGTATAAACAACATTTTAATTTCTTCTCTTTTGTTTTCATTTATTTAGTTTCTATTTTAGGTGGCAGAAAACATTCCTCTCTCGCTACACATTTGCCAATTTTAGTATATAATTCTTTAAAAGTATTTATGCTACCACCTCACATAATTGGTGACATTTTTTCTAAAGTAGATCTCCAACGAGGAATCTAACTTTCCTAATTTCTTTAGATAGTCAGTTGTTTTAACTAAATCTGCCAATACCGCGACAATAACGATCATATAAAAATACCTTATATCTGAATCCTCTTTATAATGACGTGTAACTTGCCATTCTTTAGACAGTGATGTGGAAGTATAATTTTGTGATTTGTCTTTATTTTTCTTTCAATTTTTCTGCATTAACGAGTATCATCCCATACACTATGTAATTAATACAAGTATAAGTTGCTAGTATAACAAAATAAAGACAAAAACAACTACTTCAAATTTTAATTCTGATTTGTATGTTAAAATCCCCCGCACCAGGGATTGTAGTGGAAATCCTTTTCGCATAGCGAAAAGATTGGAACGGAAAGCCCGGTCGCCTAATCGAAAAACTTGACCTTACAGATAAACTGCGAGGTGCCCACTCCTCCCAAACTTGCCGCTGACATCGATGTGTCGTGTTAGGTACAGGCAGATACTTGGATGAGTTGAAATACATTAAGCCTGGGATTAGGTAAGATTTAACAATTTTGATCGATACGGCATTTAGCGTGAGTTAATTGCCTGAGAAAGAAAGTGTCCAAGTAGATGGAACGCGAGAAAGGAGCTAAGAAATTGGTTCAATTTTTTTATGGGCGCACATTCCCGGCTCTCCCTCGACGAGGGCGCTCGGTCGATCCGGGGCGCGGGGGGACGTTTTTTATTTTTCTAAATTCCCCACCCTATAATCCGCTAAACTATCACCAAATATTGATAAGTTCGAGTTTTTCACTAGTCTTAAAAAGCATGGATGTAGTCTATCTTTTGTTGGAGGATTTATTTGTCCATAAATGGTGGATGTTAGGAAATATCCAGGCTTCCTATAATGAGCATTGTGTCGCGAGAATCGGGACTCCCCTCAGGATTTTGGGGCTCAATCTTGGAAAAACCCGTATCTTATTCCTAAGTGGTAAAAAAAGAAGCACCCAAAAAATTGTGTGTTGTGCTATAATAGTTGCTATCTCAAATATAACCTAACTTATGTTTCTGTTTTTAGATATTCATCCGCTTTTACAAAATGTTCGTTTGTCATCTGAGATTTGATCATAAGTAAAGTTGTCGCGATAACACTGGCATCATCTGTAAATCCGAGTAAGGCGATAAAATCGGGTATGGCATCCACTGGAGAAATAAAATAAACGAGTGCCAGTACAATCGTCGCTTTGGCACTAAAGGATGTTTTTTCATCGAGCAAACAATAATACATGGCCACCACATCTCTTAAAAAAGGGATTTTGGAGCCTACTTGTTTGACCTTTTGCCAAAAATTGTTTTTAACAAATGATTCTTGTTCTTCAGAATCCATTCTACTGCCCTCCTTTTTTGCTCCGAGTCTTACGATAAATTCATAATAGTCAATGTCAAGTGTATGATCACTTCTCTTTTGAATCTCCTTGGAATGTTGCCCAACTAAAAAACTCTATTCATCCTATTAGGTGATTTCCACATTTTCGCTTTTTACCTATTTTGATTCTCTCTGTTATGTGCCATATTATTTAGAGTAACATAGAAAAAAAGGTCTTGGTGTGGATATGAAAGGGTGGAGACGGTTTAGTTTGGTTGTTGTCAGTATATTTTTTTTAGTGGGAAACATTCCAGGAGGGAACGAGATTCTTGAGGCAAAGGAAAAAAGCCCGACCCTTCTTCACTGGGAAACCTGTATCTCTAAAATAGATCGTTGTATCGAACGATGCCGGCTTTATTTTCCGAGTCGAATGACACGTTGGCCAGATAGAGAACAGATTGATGCAAAGAAAATTGTAAATCAAATCATGGACTTTCGGAAGATTGTCATTTTTACTATTGGAGTAGGTATCGCAATTACAATTAATCTAACAAGCGCATATAGAAATTCCAAGTCCTATCACTTGATGTAGGCGGTCGCGAGGATTCGTCATCCCAATTGAATTTTGGAATATGGTTCTGTTTAATCCCCTACCAAAGCCCTATATGGTTGTGAATAAAAAAAGCTCACAAAAGTCATTTAATCTTCGTTATATCTCGTTTTAAGCCTTTTCTACCGCCCGGATATGGATAAGCATATAAACATTGGCAACTAGCCCAGTCTTTACCAGCAACGATCGACTCCAGGGGACCTGGCCTACACTCGACGAGTTAATGAATATATGCTTCGCATTAATAGGCCGTGGAATGGCTCTGTTCGAGTGATCGAATGTTCTCCAAATTCTTTTATATTTCAAACTTTAGAAGGTCATCTAGAAGCAGGTCAGATTACATTTTCGTATTCATCCTTGGGTAAAGATGATTACACGCTCACTGTCGAATCGCTGGCACGTTGTCGAGATCCATTGTCAAAGATTCAATTGTAAGTATCGAAAAACTTTCCTTAAATCAGCGAAAAGCGTCGTCTACTTTGCGCAAGAAGAACGCTGCTTTCTCCTGCCAAATGCCTAGGTCGTAAAAATCAATAGGGATCCAGGATCCTAGCGACGCAATCACCGTTATGCGAAGCCTGGTGATGTAATAGCTGATGTATTTTTCAATCGACCTTCAAAATGATCCGATTTCGCTTGTATTTGATCCACCTCCAATTAACAACAATCGACCATCCAATAATCGCGTTGCGGTGAAAGTAGATCGCGTTTCCATCATAGAGGGTCCACTTGTCAATTGTTTTGTTGAAGGATTGTATATTTGAACGGATTTCAAAATATTCAATCCGTCATCCCCGCCGCAGATGATAACAGATCCATTCGATAACAGTGTTGCCGTGTGATTGTAAATTGGTTTCGCTAGGTTAGGAAGGTTCTTCCAAATATCTCGAGCCGGATCGTAGATAAATCCCTTTCTCGAAAATCCCGATGGAGAAGTGTTACTAACTCCTCCTACGACAATGACCTCACCGCTTTCTAACAACACTGCTTTCTGATCAGACACCTTATCTGGAGGACTGGCAACCTGCACCCATTCATCTGTATCTGGAGAATATAATTCAACATATTCTTGCGCGCTTCCATTGGCAATGCCTCCAACAATGAGTAGCTTCCCATTTTTTAAAAGAGTGGCGGTATGACCGTAACGCTGCCTAAGCATTGAATTTGAGTGTATCCAGGATTGTGTAGAGGGATCAAAAATCTCGACCAAAAATTCAGCACCTACCCCACCAGCGACCAATACTCGTCCATCGGAAAGCAGAGTCGCAGAGTGATAAATTCTTGGCCATCTAAGATCTGATAATTTGCTCCAACGATCTGTTCTCGGATCATATATCTCCGAACTCGCGGAGAATGGTGGATAGTACCTGTCATCGTAACCTCCAACTACGAGAATTCTTCCATCGTTTAACAAATTTGCAGAATGTGTATGACGTGGCATCGTCATACTTGCGGCAAGTTTCCATTCACCTGTAATTGGATTATAGATTTCAACACTTGAAAGAGCCACTCCATCATCCAGACCTCCGGCGACTAAGACTCGGCCATCCTGCATCAAGGTTGATGTGTGTAAAATTCTCTTTGAGGACATTGAACCTGAAATTGTCCAAGGTCCCGATGAGTTATTCAATACATTGATTTCATTAAAATAGAATGTAGTGCTTAAACCTGTTGCATCCTGCACTATGACGCTTAACGATGCGCTACCAATAGAATCCGGTGCTTTCCACTTCACCTCACTCTGGATACCATTCGATGTTGTAGATTCCTGAGACTCACATAACGTTCCAGAATTTGTTTTCCATTGAAAAGTTAAATTAGAAGATTCCGGATCTTTTGCAATAATCCTAAAAATCAAAGAGTTCGAAACATAAGCACTTGGACTTGAAATAAACGATGTAATGATGATAGGAGGTAGATTTTCTTCTTTTTGATTTGTAATCAAGATAGTTAAGGTACTATTTACTGATGCACCGTGGCTATCCAAGACCAAAACACTTATATTACATGAACCTATGTTAGTTTCTGCATTTGTAATAAAAATTGGATTCTGAATATTTTTGTTATTGAAAACTCCGCCACAAGAAGAAGTCCATTCATAGGTAAGTACATCATTCTCTTTGTCCGAGACACCCAATCGTATTTCAGAAGATTCCCCTCGATTCACAGTTGAGCTAGCCGCCTCCAATCTTGAAATGACAGGTGCGGTATTCTGAGGAACTCCTCCACAATCCTGACAAGAGTTTTTAACATTTAATGTCAAAGAAGAGGTAGCAGATAATTGTTTGCTATCGATCACTTTTACTTGAATCGTGTAGGTACCTGCTTTTGCAGGTGCCATCCATTCTATGTTCATATTTGACGGATTGATGAAAGTACCGCCCGAGGAAGACCAGATATAACTCAAATGGTCGTTAGCATCGGAATCACTGGCATCTACCTGTAAATTTACGATTTCCCCCATATTTAGAAGAAGCTTGGACGCGACGACGGAATTTATGACTGGACTATGATTTTCATCCGTTGATGGTGTTAGATCCGTAGATTGTTGTAAGGTAATGTGAATCGCGCACGTTTGGCCATTGCCTTTAATTTCAACTCCAGTTACCTCTCCCTGAAAAATCATTTTTCCTGAATTATCATAAGCATTTGCAGAGAATAAAAAATTGGACCCAGATGGAATGCCACCTATTGTTCCCTGCCAATTAAATCCTGATTTTACAAGGTCTTGGACTATGGTTGTTCCATTATCATTATTTTTTATATTGAGCGTTACTTTTGTTATGATTGAAGAATTCCGTGGGTTTGATGCTCTAATGGATGAATTCCCTAAATTGCGAACGTTAGGATTTGTATCTGGGATCGCAATAGTAATTGTCGCGGATCCTTGATTTTGCTGGGCATTATCTGCATTTCCAGAAAGACCTAAAAGAAATACTCCAAGACCCCCCGAATCTTTTGAAACCTTACAGTTTAGGTTCAAGAAAACAACTAGGAAGAAAATGAATTTCAAAATTAACTTTTTTTTAGCATGCATGAAATTAACCTGTTCTACATATAACAGGTGATTTTAGATAATTTCGCAATCTTTTTTAAAATTGTAAAATTAATTTGATTCTAAAGTTATTCGCCACTCGCGCCAACTCGCTTCCTATAATGGGCATTGTGTCGCGAGAATCGGGACTCTCCTCAGGATTTTGGGGACAAGATCTAGAAAAAACCCATACTATTTTCTTAGGCGGTCGAGAGAAATTAGATTTTGTTAAGTGGTATTATAAGGAGGATTCGACCCATGTCTTTTTCTATCATGAGAGGGCGATCGATTGGATTTGCAAAAACTATAAATTTACGTCCTACACAATCAATCGTAATTTGAAAGAATTTAGAAGATGAAATGAAGGTTTATCCAAGGTCGACTGTGGAAGATTCATGTCCAAAACTTATTCCCAACTGAATGGGTTTAAAAGGCCTGGATTCCGAGTAAGGTGATATCATCTTCGCTCGTTCGACTACCTTTGAAATGTGCTTTTGCCTTAAGTATCTCGCCTATCATTTCTTTTATATTCAAATGATAATTACTATGGATCAAGGCTTCAAATTGGGCTTCTCCAAACATTGCATCCTCTGCATTGAAGTCTTCATAAATTCCGTCACTAAAAAGGATGAGTTTATCAGGTTTCAAAAAGCTGACCTCCTCTTCTATAAAAGTTACATCTGACGCATATCCCATTAATTTACCTCGGGGCTTGAGAGATAGAAGTTCATTTTGGTGGAGGACGTACTGGGGTGGGTGGCCTGCCGAGACATACTTTAATTTATTTTGGTTCAAATCTAGTTCACACAAAAATGCACTAAAAAACAGGTTCAAATTTTGAAATTTCTTCGTGTAGCTCTCATTCAACGAGGAAAAAATTTGGCTAAGGTTTATGGGTTCCTTTAGGATATTTTCACATTCGCTCTTAATGATCATAGTTACTAGGGCTGCTTGCACTCCATGACCGGTAGCATCCGCAATAAAAAAACGGAACTTCCCAGGGGCAATCTGACGAATATCAAAAAAATCTCCTCCAACTTCGGATACGGGTTGATAATGAGTAATTACCGTTAGATCGGGATAGGATGTCTGACTCTCATTGAGAATGGCTTCCTGCAACCTACGTGCAAGGCTTAGATCCGATTGTATAATGGAAAGAGATTCATTGAGCGCAAGTGTTCTCTCCGAGACTTTGGACTCTAGAGATTCGGTAAGCTCTTCAGATAAAGCAAGAGCACGATTGAATCGAATCGATAAATAGTAGGCTTGGCTGAAGATAAAGAATAGAAAACCGATGTGGCTTACGTAGATCGAACGAATGAAATTATTGTATGCTAGCATGTCAAAGGCGGCAGTAGCGAGGAAAACTATCCAACCAAGGAAAAAAATCTTGGCGCCAGTTCTACGATTCAAGATACCTCGAATGAGTAAATAGGTAAAGTAAATACCAGAAACAAAACTCATAACGAGTGCGAAATTGAATATTATCTCACTTCTAGTGAAAAGATAGGAGAAAACAATGATTCCCGAAAGAATCAAGGCCGGCTTAATTAAAAATTTATGAAATTCGTTTTTAAATAAATTAAAAAATAGTAAAATAAAAAGAGGTGTTAGAACTAGAAAGGACATTACATCTAGCATCCATTCAACGCTTGATGGGAAATCTGGAAAATATCTAATGAGATAATGCTCCTCTGTCACAAATATTCGAAACGCAATAACGGAACAAAATATTCCAAAAATAAAGCTACCTTTTTCTTTTGTTCGTTGGTAGTAAAGTCCAAAGTGGTACAATGCCATGATAAATAAGATCCCAAAACTCACCATGTCAGAAAAGTGTTGGAAATCTTGGATGTTTAATATCTGCTCTTTTGTACCAAAGAGGATGGATCTGCGAGGGCCTGGGTTTGTTTCATCTAGATTGGCGGCCTCGATCAAGATTTCGGTCACGGGTCCGTTTAAATTAAAGAGTGCAATTGGCCGAACTAAACTTCGACGAATTTTTGTTAAGTCAGTTGAGTAATGGCCGTTTTCTAGAATCAATTCTCTGTTTATGTAAATGCGGTAGGCTTGAGGGAATTCATAAAGTTTGAGTCCGAAAATACCAGTTTCCTCTTTCGTATTGAGTACGAGTCGATACAAAACGATTCCTTTTTTTGGATACGTGCCTTGGGCTGACCATTCGCCTGGGACTTGTATCTCACTTCCAAACTGTTTCCCAGTTAAAAAGGTTTCTAAGGACTGACCCGGATATATATTCCATATACCATCCAATGCAAATGGCCCTTCTGATTTAAAAGAGATTGGTGTAAAATCAATGTTTCCATGAACCACCTGAATCGATGTTGGGTTCGCTTGTTTACAATTTATAAGGTAGTATAGCAATAGGGAGAATGAGAATAACTTGAGCTTTTGCATACAATCCTTGCCTGAATCAAATCAATTGAATTGAATTCTTTTTGAACTTGATATCAACAATATTAAAGCGGATGGAGGCAATTTTTCGAGTAAATAAAGATGCCTTATCGAAAAAGTTGACCTTACAGATAAAATTGCGAGGTGCCCACGATCGGAAACGCCTTTGCAGACAAACGCGAGGACACGATGGAAGTCAAAGGTTTTCGTGGGTCTGGTTCTCTTCGAAAGTTGGAGACTTTCTGTGGTGTTATACGCAATACGATAAGCTGTCGATACTTTTAGGTTATCGAATGACGAGTAAACGTATAAACATGAGGTTTTAGACGAATTGCACATAAACCGCATCGCCCCTGATCCAAGTGCAGAAATTTGTGGGGCGCCTCGCATCCGTTATAAGTAACACATTCTATCCTTCGCATCGAACGCGCTATCCGCTACAATCTTTGCTCCGCAAAGGATTTCCGCTTCTATCGCTGGCGCACGGAAAATTCTACTCTGACACGTTAACATCAAATATATTGATCAGTATAATTTTCTTCTTTTTAGATTGAAAGTATTTACTCTAACGAATATGGTTTACATCGAAAGCGAAGATGTGGATGTCGAAACGCTACCACTGTCCAATGTGTTTAATACAAATGCAAACTTAGCAGATCAAAAAGAGTGTGTATATTTTGAATACCTTATCAAAAATAACTAATCTATTTATCTTAATGTTCGTAATTTTTGCTTGCGTGAATGTTCGCTGTGGTCATACAACTGAGGAGATGAGCAATGAAGCGACTTTATTGCTAATTGCTTCATCATCGATTTGTGAAAGCGAAAGGCGAAAACTGTATGAACCGAATGACGACTTCAACCAAGCTACATGCGTGGACAAATCCCTCGGAAATTTAGCAGGGAGTTGTTCATTTGGATCTACTACCATTTACCCTCCATCTGATTTAGATTATTTTCGGGTAACCCTAAATTCGGGATCGAGTAGAGTATACATAGGACCGGATAGTTATACACCATCGAGTAGACGAGTAAGCTTCCAGTTTTATGACAAAAATCAGAGCTTAATCTTCGATCCAGAGGATACAAAATTTAATTCCGTTAGCGCGACAATACTTGAAAATCGATTTTTAACGAAAGACGATTGCGAAACGTCGCAGTGTTCTGATTTCATCACAAAATATCGCATGATTCGTTTCGATCCAAGTATCCAACAAATTTATATTAAGTTTTTTCCAGTATTTCCGGAAATATTTCAAGAAGGAGATGGTTCATTGATACTCGTATCGACTGCTATAGATAGACCTGTAAATCCAAGAAATTTTGGAACATATGTTTTACAAGGAGATATTAAACCTTGCAATTGATTGTATGCAGATATTATAACAATTTAATGGAAATAGATGCTTTTCCGAGTTATTCTATTCCCAATGGTGCATTTGGAAAGTCCTGGAATTATTTATATGACCAGAAGGATGGGAAGATTCTATTCTTGAATCTTACTGATCCGAGTACATTCATGACTTTATCGGGAATACAAACGCAAACTTAGCAGGTCAAAAAGAGAGGGGATACTTTGAATACCTTATCAAAAATAACTAGTATAATCAATTATATCACAATAATTCAAATATGTTTCCTTTTTGGGTGTTGGGAAGATAAAAAAAAAAGTAATCCGCAAGCATGGATATTAACTGGTTTGGGAGTATTTCAACAACAAGAAAATTTTAGAACATTAGATGAACCTAATAATACATTTGAAACTTCAACCTGTTTGGGCGCTGAAATAGATCAGATTAGAAGTTATATATATCCAAAGGAAGATATTGATATTTTCAATTTATCAATTGCTACAAATAATTTTAAACTTTTTATTTCAAATGTTACTACATTTGGAAGCAATCTTAACTTCGGTTTTCAGGTGTATGATGAACAAGGAATACTAATTTATGATGTAAACCAAAGAAGCTTTGATGGATTGAGTAAAACAATTATCGCTAATCGGAATATTCTTCAAGAAGAGTGTTTAATAGAAAAATGTCATACCCTGACCAATATAAGATATATTGAGTTCAGTTCCTTTATAAAAAAGATTTATATTAAAATATACTCCTTAAATCCGCATTATTATAATGAGTCATCTCAACTGAAAGATGAATTTACCATGATTTCTAAAAACAATACGCCGATGAATATAAAGTTTCCTCCAAATTTAATATTGACAGGAGATTTGAGATACTGTGAGCAGTAATCCATCATACAGCAATTTGATGGAAATTGACGCTTATCCTGGTTATACTTTGCCTGGTGGTGCCTCCAACAAATCCTGGAATTATTTATATGACCAGAAGGATGGTAAAATTCTATTCACAAATACGGCAGATCCTACCTCATTTATGACTATATCGGGAAATACAAACGCAAACTTATCAGGTCAAAAAGAGAGAGGATACTTTGAATACCTTATCAAAAATAACTAATCTATTTATCTTAATGTTCGTAATTTTT
>JAPZRK010000007.1 GCA_027531445.1 Leptospira sp. | reverse complement strand
GCATAACAAAATCAGAAATCCTAGCAACTGAAACAATCGAATCGGACTAATGAAAGTCGCAATTCCTGTGCTAGCATAACAAAATCAGAAATCCTAGCAACTGAAACTCGAACAACCAAACCCCGAAATACTTCCGGAATGTTCCTAGCATAACAAAATCAGAAATCCTAGCAACTGAAACTGAGAAAACCTGGATCAAATCCAAATCCAATTTCTGGACTAGCATAACAAAATCAGAAATCCTAGCAACTGAAACAAGCAAGTCAAGGCGATGGAATCAATCGTTTCGACTAGCATAACAAAATCAGAAATCCTAGCAACTGAAACGTCTTTACCGTAGTAAGTATAGGGGATTCTCAGAACTAGCATAACAAAATCAGAAATCCTAGCAACTGAAACAGGTTAACGAATGTTTTAACGAGTCCTGTTCCGCACTAGCATAACAAAATCAGAAATCCTAGCAACTGAAACGTTCCACCACCTGCACCGAGTGATGCGACTTCTGTTCCTAGCATAACAAAATCAGAAATCCTAGCAACTGAAACCGATCGGTCGAGACATGACTTGGAGCCCGTTGTCCGCTAGCATAACAAAATCAGAAATCCTAGCAACTGAAACTCTTATTGAGGATGTCCCTTGGAATATTCTCTTTCTCTAGCATAACAAAATCAGAAATCCTAGCAACTGAAACATAGAATCCGTCCTCACTGCGACAGTCAGCCCAAGACTAGCATAACAAAATCAGAAATCCTAGCAACTGAAACTTGGTATAACCTACCCGAGCATATCGCCATGAAGGACCTAGCATAACAAAATCAGAAATCCTAGCAACTGAAACTTTTTGGTTCGTCCTTTGCAGGTTCCTCAGCGTTCTCTAGCATAACAAAATCAGAAATCCTAGCAACTGAAACACGAATTCTGCCAAGGTGTGGCTGAACGATTAGGCTAGCATAACAAAATCAGAAATCCTAGCAACTGAAACAACATTGACGGGAGCAATTGGAAACGCAGGTGTTCCCTAGCATAACAAAATCAGAAATCCTAGCAACTGAAACAGCAATTTGCCACGATCACCAAACGGGGAAAATTCACTAGCATAACAAAATCAGAAATCCTAGCAACTGAAACTTGAATGCCCTGGATTCCTTGAGGTCCAATCAAAGACTAGCATAACAAAATCAGAAATCCTAGCAACTGAAACTTGCCTTCCCGCCGATGTTTTCCTATGAACGGAAAACTAGCATAACAAAATCAGAAATCCTAGCAACTGAAACTTTCCGCTATCCAAGGGAAAATTCATACGATTACGCTAGCATAACAAAATCAGAAATCCTAGCAACTATAAGTGTAGTTTTGAAATATTGGAAAAAGTTTTGAGATAATCAAGTTAAAAAATCAAAAATCTTGTTTCTCAATTTAACGGTAGCAATGTTTTCGGTAAAACCTCCGCACCAGCGATAGCAGCGGAAATCCTTTGCGAAGCAAAGATTGAAGCGGATAGCGCGGTCGGTTAGTAAGATGAAGCGTCAATCCACTAACCAATCCGAGGTGCCCGCATTAATAAAATACATCCCGACTCGCTCCGGCACAGTACCTTTCGAAAATCGATTACCACTCGCCAATATTTTTTGCGGAAACCCACGGTTCGGCAGGTGGAAGAGCTTCTCCTTTTTGCAGAAGTTCAATCGAAATCAGATCGGGAGAACGAATGAATGCCATCCGACCATCCCTTGGTGGACGATTGATGATAACACCACGTTCGGCGATTCGCTTACATGTTTCATATATATTGTCTACTTCATAGGCGAGATGACCGAAATTTCTTCCGACGGAATAAGGTAACTCCTGTCCCCAATTATATGTTAGTTCCAACTCTGGCGCTCCCTCTTCTCCTGTAGAAAGGAAAACAAGTGTAAACTTACCATCAGGATATTCCTTTTGTCTCGTAATTTTAAGCTCCAACGTTTTCTCAAAAAATTCGAGTGCCTTCTCTAGATTCTGTACACGAATCATTGTATGTAAATATTTCAAAATTTTTTCCTTTTATAGTAGTGGTTATTCTCTTCTTTTTTCGTAAATCAATCTTATTTTAGTCATAAATGGGCATTCTGACTTAATGAAAAATTTTATAAATTTACTAAGGAAATAAAGATAAAATAAAACCGCCACTCACACCGACTGAATTCCTCTTATGAGCATTGAGTCACAAGGATCGGGATTCCCCTCTGGAAGTATGGGGCTCGATCGTTAAACGCCTAACCAAGTCCAATCTGGTCGAGATAGGCACCTGCTCTTCTGCGCCATACATTGGTTGCTTGTTACGTTCATATGTAATGATTGAAGCGGATTGCGTGTTCGACCCGGATGGGAGAACCGCGGAGACTGAATTAGAATATTAATAAACACTCATTCGTCAAAGGTTAGTCTATTCCTCCTGATTTTTTACGACTGGCTTTGATTTTACTGAAGGTTTCTGGTTCCATCCCGAGATAAGATGCCAAAATTTTATCGGGAATGGAATCAAAATAGCCTGGAAACTGAAGGTATAGATCCGAGTACCGTTCCGATGCGGTTCGAGTCAAATGAAAGGTAGCCCTCTCTTCCATTTGCACTATGGTCTCTTCATAGAGACGATTCAAAATCTGAGAATAGGAGATTTTTCGTTTGGAAAATTCTCTAAGATCCTTATATGTAATACGCAGTAATTCAACCTTGGTAATTGAGAGAAGTTTTTCTTCGCTGCTTTTTTCGTACAGAAAAGAAGGAAACGCTGTCAAAAATGAATTTGGACCTGCAATGTATCTGGTAATTTCCTTATTTTCTAAATTTCTTATCAATCGTATGTATCCGTGATTAATGAAGTATAAATATTTCGTTTTGTGGCCGTAATCGACTAAAGTATGATTTTTTTGAAAGGTTCTTAATTCAAAGTAATTCTCAATGCAGTCGATGTCATCAGAGTCCAATGAGATGATCTGCGAAAATTTCCTTAGTAGCAATGAATGTGAATTTGGAAATGATCGATCCATAAGATCTGCTCAAATCTTAACCTAAGTTAAGAAAATGTCTTCCTTAATTTCTGAAAAATTTGCATTTGCTAATCATCGATATTATACTTAGAAGCGGAGGAAATTATGGAGTTTATTCAATATTTGGGCGCTGGGGTAACCATTACCCTCGGATTAATGGGGTTAATTTTTCCAAAAAAAGCAGCTGATTTTACAAATCTTTCTTGGAAATCACCGGAAGGTTTTTCGGAATTTCGATCTACTTTTGGTGGATTGTTTATCATTCTAGGAACCTATCCTTTGATAGATGGAACTTATCATTCTTATTTTACCATTGGCTTCGCTTGGCTCGCTACGGGATTTGGGCGTGTCATTTCAATTTTCTTGGATGGATGTTTTACGAAAAAGAATTGGATTGCTGTCACGTTTGAGATGTCAATTGGAATCGCAATGCTTTCTGGTCATCCGGAAGTATGGCAACGCTGGTGGAACCAGTGGATTAGATAAGATGAATCATCTAACATCCGGGAACTAATCATGATTAATAAATTTCAACAAATACCTATTCATCGAACGTACAAGATATCCCTTCTCTTTTGGATGTTTTTTTTTGGAGTCACATCTTGCAGTGACGGAACAAACAATGTTTCTGATAAGGTTTCCGATTTACCAATAAGTCAAAACATTCCTCAACATTGGGAATCATTTTACTCTCGGGAAGAAGACAAATTTCTAAACAAAGATGGTGCAAAACTTTATTATCAAGTTTTTCGTCCAAAAGCGGAAGCCAAAAAGGTTCTCGTCGTACATCACGGATTTGGTGAACACGGAGGTCGTTATCTCAATCTAGTTGATGCATTAGCAGAAACGGGATATATTATTTATTTGATAGATGCTCGCGGACATGGTCGGTCGGACGGCGAAAGAGGTGTAGTCGGTCACTTTTCTGATTTTTTCGCAGATTTAAAGCAACTTATAGATATCGCAAAACACAAAGAGAACGTGAACAAGGTTACACTAATGGGGCATTCGATGGGAGCTGTAATTACTTTCCTTTACGCAAGCACAGATAATTATCAAGACGATCTAAATGGACTCGTTACTAGTGGCCTTGCTATAAAAGTAAAGACCGACTTTGTCATGAAAATCAAAAAGATAATTGGAGCATTATTGGCGACATCTATGCCAACATTGACTCTAAATACTGGATTAGACGTTAACATGCTTTCTCATGACAAGTCCGTTGTAGAAGCTTACATTAATGATCCACTCTTTCATGATGATATCTCTACATATCTTGGGGATTTTCTTCTCAATTCTTACGAACCTGCACTTCTTGCAGCTGGCCGCATTACAATACCGATTTATATGTTCCATGGCAAAGAAGATCAAGTCGCGTTATTTGAAGGTACGATAGATGCTTTTGAAAATGTAGCATCTAAAGACAAAACTATGAAAATTTTCGCCGGCTTGTTTCATGCTACCATGAATGAAACTCCAGATGAACGGAAAATCGTATTTAAAGCACTGATTGAATGGTTAGACAAACATTGAGAATATCGAGTCTCACCAAAAGTAATAGACAGCAATTACTTGGCATCTCTGAGGTGAACAAGGAGACGAGGCTGAAAAAAAATAGGCTTTGATTAAGGGGTATTTTTACCCAAAAAGATCCACAGATCCAACAGAAGCTTGAAAGTATCATTTTTGATTGATTGCAATGGTCTGGATTTTGGGGCTCAATCTTGGAAAATCCCCTACAAATGTCTTATGTGGTAGAAGAATAAAGTGAAGGTCCTACTTCAAAATAATGTGTAAGAAGGATTTAGGAAATGTTTTTGAGTTTGAGTTTAACCGCTTGCACACTATGGACCGTGTTGCCGACTATCTTGAAAAGGGAATCACTTATCAAAGTGTTATCCTTGCGGTCATCGCCATCAACGTTGACTTGGATGGATCCACCTTAGATTAATCCCATCATAAATTCCAAATCAATCAAACTGCGCGCGATTCGATCTTTATTCAGAGTTTATTCTAAATCCCGAATTTCCATTGCAGCAATGACTACATCCTTTGGATTTTGAAATAAACAGAAATTTTGATCGCCTACAAATTTATCAACATCTCCACGATGGGCAAAAATCCTTTCGACGAGAGGTTTAAGATATATCTAACAATTCTAAGGTTGGTGCCGAATCTAATTCTTCACATAACGGGATGCAGCCTACAGCATCGATAAAAAAAATTGCATGAACTTGTTCATCAAATAAATCTATATGATCTTTTTCCATCGTTATCTCCGCTCGCTCCCATCAACTTTTCGAAGTCTAACGATTCATTAAGTTTTCGAGTGAGACTGTTTTACGAGTCGATTTTACGAGAGAATATAGGGTGTGCCTTAGCTCTATCTGAGTCTTGGCATGTTTTGCCAACACTCTCACTTGATGCCGTCTCTCTTTCCTAATTTCGCGCGGTTTTGTATCGATCACGCAAAGAGTTCCGCTATTAAATACATCCCGCGTTGTTCGGGGGTCCCTGGAAAAAACTGGACGCCCACTTGCCCCTCATTTGCGCGATCTATGTTCATTGAATCCGCAAGAACAGTCGGGACGAGTACCCCTTGGTCACTTAAAATTGTTTGAGAACAAAAAACGCCTTCTCGGGGCATTTCCGTATTAGCAAGCCCCACTTTGGATTTTAACCGCACCCTACCTTAGACAACGAGCTTGATGAGTCCAGTGGGAGTGTCTCAGTTGGCAGGTTTTGTATTTCTTTCGAAAGATAGAAGTTTTTGATGACAGGGGATTTGTTTCTAAGCGGTCCGGAGATTTCAATTTAAAGTGGAATGGTTGGCTATTGATTATATCTCCGAAAATAGATTTTTCGAATCCAATGATAATCAATTAATTTACATTTCTAAAATTTAGTAAAAATCTAACGTACAAAACAATCCTGAATTTAAGAGGAGGGAACTTCACCTCATTTCAGGAATCTTGGAACTAACACTAACAGAAAACGGTAAATTGATTTCACTCGCTACTGGAAAGACAAGATTGAGGCTAAATCGATTCATGTTACAAGAAAGAATCGCAATTGAAGTTCTGTAGGGCACTTTATTAAATCATTCTAAGTTTGGTGACTAGATATTTAAAAAATCCCTAACATGATATTATGTGCTAGAGAATTAAAATTTGATTGATGATCCGCATAAGTCAACCAAACTGAGTTTAATCGTCTCTGCACCAGCGAACGGGCACAGAGAGTATCTCAGAAGATATTCTTATTTTATATTTGGAAAGAAGTATGTTTAGAAAAATTAGTTTAATATTTTTGATTTTAAGTGTATTGGAATCTTGTGGATTTGTCTTAGGAAAAGAAAATCAGAAAAGTTCAGTTTCTGAATTATTAGGACTGCTCGGTGTTGGGATAAACAGTGCAGTCAATCAAGCGGGAACGACTCTAACGTCTGGTTTAACCTATGCTGGAAGTCCTTACTTATTACGACAAGGATCTCCGATCAACGCGATAACTCCTACAGTAACTGGATCTCTTACCGGTTGTGTCGCCAGCCCTTCCTTGCCGACTGGATTATCTATTGATAGCTTAACATGTACCATCTCTGGAACTCCAACGAATGCAACTCCTACTTCCACAACTTACAAAATAACAGGTAGTTATTCTAGCGGTAATACTTCTGTTGATATCAGTATTCAAATTACATCTGATGGTTCTGGTTGGACACAAAGGACCCTTCCAAGTTCGCAGAGATGGAGATCGGTGGCATTTGGCAATGGAGTGTTTGTTGCCGTTGCGTTTGGTAGTAATGCTGCGGCAACTTCTTCTGATGGAATAACGTGGACAGCACGAACTTTACCTAGTTCTTCAGATTGGAGTTCGGTAGCGTTTGGCAATGGAGTATTTGTTGCTGTTGCATCTGGCACTGTAGCGGCAACTTCTTCTGATGGAATCAGTTGGACGGCACGTACTTTATCAAGTTCACGCACTTGGAATGCAATAACTTTTGGAAGCGGGAAGTTTGTTGCAATAGCATCGCCTACTGGAAGTAATGAGGCAGCAACATCCTCCGATGGAATTACTTGGACACCTGGCACCGCTACCTGTCCAGGTGTAGGTTGCGCCGGAGCTCTTACTCATGGGAATAGTTTGTTTGTGGCTGTAGGTGGTTCAGGAGGAATCTCAGCAAGTAATGGAATAAATTGGTCAAGTCTGACAATGCCTATCTCAGGTTTCACTGGGGTTTCATTCGGCAATGGAGTGTTTGTGGCTTTGAGTACCTCTCAAGATTTTACAACCTCAAGCGATGGTATTAACTGGACATCCCGCTCAAATTCTAACTTTAGCGGTTCAGTAAAGAGACTTACGTTTGGAAATGGAATTTTCCTAAATCTCCAAGTTGGTACATCCAACACATTTACATCCCTCGATGGCGTTACTTGGACACAAAGAACGTTACCAACCTCAGGTGAATGGAGTTCTGGAGCCTATGGGAATGGTGTCTTTGTGGCGGTAAGAGGTTTTGATACTGCAGGAAATATCGCAGCTAGCTCTCCTTGAAAGTCTTTATTTAGTCAGGGTCTAAAATGGTGATGTCTACTCACCTTCACGGAGTTTGACTAACGCAAAATAATAATCTGTAAGAGAGATTGTGGATAGATCCATTATGTTTTTTGTTTACAACGATTGCATTTTATAACATCTAAAAGGCATAATGATTTTTTATATAAGTGAATTGAAAACTTTTTTCCGTAAAATCTAGTCGCCTTTAAGCAGACTTGCTTCCGATGGTTCGACAAGCTCACCACAAGTAATGGGCATTGTGTCACGAATTTGTAGCAAACGTTTTGGCTTTGCGAGCTCTATCTTAGAAAATCCTTCACCAAGGTTATATGTGGTAAATTATGTTCTTAACGATTGTCAAAACCAAGGTAATTCCATCTGAATTTTTCGAAAAAGAAATTGTGAAGATTTCGCCGAATAGCACAGATTATAGATCCAGTCTCACCACATTCTTGGCTGGTTTCTTCGGAAATTTTATATGACAAAACTGTAAACATGAACTTACCTGAAATTTGGTCTTTCCGTATAGGACCAAAATTCCTTGAATCAGAGAATCTGTCTCGATTGTCAACCATTACATAATACTCATCCTCCTTCAGTTTGATATCGACATACATGAAGTTAGAGTTAAAGTAATCCTCGGACTCGAGGATATTGTATTTAATATGAGATAGGTTTTCCTCATACAGATATTTCGCGTTTTGACCAGAGGCATCTTGATCAGCATCGAAAACTTCTTGAAGGAAGGCTTGTTTGACCGGCATTTCATCTATGAAAATTTTTTCAACATAACCGTAGTGAGCATTCTCATTTCTAACTGCAATCTTCTCCCCCGGTAAACCGATCACTCGCATCACATATTCTTTACCAAATGCCTCATTCGGATCTTTTTTATAAGTGATAATGTCCCCTCTTCGAATTTGGTCTTTGTCGTATATTCCTGTAAAGAAAACATAATCTCCTAACATTAAATTTGGTGTCATAACTTTAAACGGCGTGAACTTTAGAGCAGCAAATTGATTTCCAACGATGAGGGTAATCAACATACGTGAGATAAATATCAATAAGAACATACAGGGGATAAACCAAAATGCTCTAGGAAAAACTCTTTTGCCGATTGGCTTTACTCTTTTTGTTGATTTCCAAGTAAAGTAGAAAAGTAGCACATTCCAAAAGACAATGAATACAACTAACAAAACAAGACTCACAATGCCTGAAAAGAAATAGAAAAATATAAATGCCAAAATTGAAATGATGGTCCCATACAAAATAGATAACGGCCCATAAATCCAAAAGAGTTGAACATCTTTTAGAAAATAAAATCCCGCAGGCGTTAAAAAGAGATTCAGTAAATAGGCAGTAGTATTTTTTAGAATATTCTTAATGTTCATCGATCCCTTTTTTTGATAACATTTTTAATTTTGAAAAACATCTTCTGAAATCATTTCGATACTATCAATCTATTTTAAAGCTTCATCTCTCCGATAAAATAAAACCGCCACTCACACCAACTGAATTCCTCTTATGAGCATTGAGTCACAAGGATCGGGATTCCCCTCTGGAATTATGGGGCTCGATTGTAAAACCTATAACAAAGTTTTATATGATCAAAGTTTAACCAATATTATTTCATGAAACCTACAAATATCCTTCTTGTTTCCTTTCATTCAGTTCAAGAACCCAAAGAAGCCACAAATCATATCAACATGTGTGATGAGATAGACAAGAGGAATGATATTTCCAAATAGGATAGAAGGTACTAACCAAAGAATCAAAACTAAAAGCGATTTTTCTATCATATAGACAAAAATTGAAAACAGAAAGATTCCTATGTAGAGATCAATCACAAACTGTCGACCCCAGAGTAGATGAAATGTTTTCTTAATTGATTTAACAAAATTCTCTTTAAGAGAACAGTAAACCGTATAGCCTATAAACGAAACTAGTATAACGACTAGAATGCACTTTACCAAAAGCAATTCCAATTTGATTGGTTTTGCGCTCGGT
Organism: Leptospira sp.; assembly: GCA_027531445.1. Classification (GTDB taxonomy): domain Bacteria; phylum Spirochaetota; class Leptospiria; order Leptospirales; family Leptospiraceae; genus Leptospira_A. The sequence continues at coordinate 206,729 of JAPZRK010000007.1, read as the reverse complement.
ATGTCTTGGAAACCGAAAGCGTAAATCAAAAAGAAACACAATAGAAGATAAATTAACTTAGTTTGAATGTTCATCAGAATAACGAACAACCGGAAATCCTCTTGTCAATTTCTATGATTTTGACGCCAAAAGATTTATGTAAAATAATTTGACGTTTTATCTATTTATTTGATTTGAGATATATTTTAATAACACTAGAATATTTAAATTAGAGGCTAATCTGATGAAAAACAGAAAAAAGAAATGGGTAAACCTATCTATTTTGATAGATGAAGTCAATCGATTGTACTATAGAATGCAATTTGTGGAGGAAAGGACCCAAGCATTTGAAAATTTAGATTCTGCAGAAAGGAGTATCTTGTTTTTTCTCGCATCTGACGACGCAACCATTCCAGAATTAGCATTTATGAGAAATGTCTCCAGGCAGAGAATGCACCAAATCACAAGCAAACTTCAGAAAAAGAAACTCATAGAAGCGACCTACAATCCACAACATTCGACCTCTTCTAAATTCAAACTTTCGCTAGTTGGTAAAAAAATTCTTTTACGGATGCTACAACGAGAAAAAAAATTATATAAAAATCTTATTCCCTCAACTGATGATAGGTTTATTCTTATCGCCAAAAAACTAAAGGAAATCCGACAACTCTTCGAAAAAGTTCCGTTTTAGAGATTATGTTATAAGTAAAATCTCCTCCCCATCCTACAAATGGCAAAGTGCCACGAAGATCTGACTTGCCTGTGTAGTATCCATAATTGATTTTTTTGATCTAGATCAATTACGCAACCATTGACGAATGCCCACTCATATAGTTTAATATGAATATGAATTCTCAAAGGTTAACTTAAAACGGTATGACAATCGTGAGTGAATCAATTACTGCTTTTATAAAGAGCTATAATCAGACTATGGATTTATTTCAGGAAGATCCGGTGAATTCTTTCTTTCCTGTTTTTTTTGGATTCATATTTTTAGAATTTTTGATTCAGCTTAAATTAAAGAAGAAGGACTATTACTTCAAAGATAGTCTTGTTTCAATTTTTCTTTTTGGTTTAACAACTATTACCCTAATGTTTTGGAAGTATTTATTTTTCCACATTTTTTATTACATTTACCAAAATCATTCTCTTTTCCATTGGAATCAAAATCTCTCTTATTTTCTTTTATTATTTCTAATGGATGATTTCAGTTTTTACTGGGCACATAGGGCTATGCATCGAGTCAGATTTTTTTGGGCAGCGCATGTCGTTCATCATTCCTCAGAGTACATGAACTTTGGATCCGCGCTCAGGCAAAGTATTTGGGAAGATTTAATTAAAAATATTTTTTGGTTATGGATTCCATTTTTGGGATTTCACCCACTAACGATGATGATTGCGACCAATCTAAATCTGACCTATCAATTTTTTCTTCATACAAAATTAGTCAAAAAATTAAGTTTTCTAGAAAAGATTCTTAATACTCCCTCACATCATAGAGTCCATCATGGTTCCAATCCCATTTACATAGATAAAAATTTCGGTGGGGTACTCATCATTTGGGACAAGTTATTCGGCAGTTTTCAAGAAGAATCAGAAGAAGTAAAATATGGTATCACAGAAAAGATTAGTAGTTATAATCCATTTGTTGTTTTAAACTGGGAATATCGAAAAATCATATCATTCTTTAAATTGAAGAAACCATTCATCGAAAAATGGAACTATCTTTGGAATCCACCAGGATGACCAGCCCCATTTTCGTATTTAGTTGTTAGGTAGTTTTCTGTTTACTTTTTAGTCACTATGCTTCAATCCTATCTAAAATAAATTTAGAATCTAAAATGTCATTTCCAATTATCAAATCAGAGTTTAATTCCATTTAGGAGATTCAAATTGAAATTGATGAAAATTTTTTTAAAGGAAAGAGATTCCCTTACTCGTCCATCCAACACTTACTGATATTATTATCCTACTTTATGAGGATGAAAAAATTAAAAATTGGTTCACTGTCACTTTTGGACTGGAGTTCTTTTTAACAATTTGGACTCCTTGCTAACTACCGCTATCTAGCCTTTAGCTCAAGCTAATGAACTTCGGAAGAATCCTTAGAACCAGGATCGATAATCGAACAGCGTTCAAATGACCTATTTCATTTTGAATTTCAAGTATTTCGAGATATTTGTAAGACCATTTATATAAAGTAACGTACCTTCTAATACACTATCTATATTCAATATAACTTTGATAACCTCATTTGCCATATGACTTCCTATGATTCCGCATATCGGACTATTAATTCCCACTACATCGCAGGATTCACTTTTGAGGAAATCAATTGTATCAAACAGATCTGTCAGACTAAATTTGTTTTGATAGTGAAAGACACTCAAATACCCTTGCCAATCTGAAACTGCTCCGTGTATTAGAATTTTACTAAGTGACGAACAACTCTTATTGATTAGAAGGCGAGTTGCAACATTGTCAGAACAATCACATATAATTTCAAAATCTGAAATGAGATTACTAACATTGGATCTCTGCAACTTTTCTGTTATTGATAAAATTTTTATATCTGGATTATGTAATGATAGCTTTGTCGCTAATACTTCTGCCTTATATGCATTGACATCACATTGTGAATAGAAGAACTGTCGATGTAGATTTGATTCTTCAACTCTGTCAAAATCACAGATTCCTATTTTACCAACACCCATAGAAGCAAGATAACTACAAACAATCGATCCAAGTCCGCCTGCTCCAATTATCAAGACGGAAGAAGATGATATTAATTTCTGACCCTGAATACCAAACTCTGGCAGAATGATTTGTTTATTGTATCGCTCCATTAACAAATGATTTGCGATGTGATCGTTTTATCGGAAATTTGATCATCATTTGCCAATAAAAAAGCTTTGGATATAATGACAGATAATCCATTATCGCCTTCAAAGGGAAGAAAAACATTGTGAGTCGCATCTTTCAGACTTCTGTCAGGTACAATGCAAAGGTATTGATTATTCGGCTCCATCAGGATATTCGTACTTCCAATATGAATTTTGTAAGTGCGTAGTTTCCCTTTCACAATTAGGAATTTATCTTCTATCGTGCTAACCTGTGCTATTTTAAGTTTAGGAATCAAATTTCTGAGAATCTCTTTTCTATTTTTTGCGATTTCCGATAAGTCACCGAAAGAATAAGAATGCCAATAGTCTCTATGAGTTTTTAATCCTCCGGAATCGGACCAAGTTGGATCATTACCTACGCTTGCTACTCCAACAAACAGATCGACATCTCTCATCGCCTCAGAAAATGCAATTCGAGGGACATCGATCAATTCTATAACCTCATTATTTTCTGAATTGATAAATCGAATCTGATCGGTGGTTACATAATTCCATATTCCAGTTTCATTATATTGAGTTTCCGCATCCAGTGCATTTACCCAAAATTGAACTTTTAGTTTAAAGTCAGGAAGATATAATTCCGCTGTGTCTTGATCTCCTCCATCCCAGGCTCCCATAAGTTTAGCCTTCCAATTTCTATTCTTTGCAAGACTTACATACTGATGTTGTTTAAGAATATGCGAAGCCATGCGATTGCTATAAGTGCGCGTATTCATTTCAGCTTCGGTCAACAAATAGATTTCTCTGTATGCTTGTTTGATTGGTTGTTGCAATTGTGAATCCATTAAGAACTGTCGCCATTCTTTTACTTCATCCGCACTGCTATTTACAGGATGCCAAATTGAAACAATATTGTACCTATTAATCTCAATTTTGTTATAATTCAAATCTATCCATTGCCGGTTTACAAAAATAGCTAACTTTGATTCATTTTCATTCGTAAAATTAAAGATTACATTTTTTATCACGAATGATAAAAGACCATGATTGCAATATTTTTCTGAAAAATAACTGATGGAAAACTTACGCGTCGAACGTAACATTCTATCTAAACGTTCCTTTTGAATCGAACTTGTTTGTTCGATATATTTTTGTTCTTCTTTGAATGACTTTAGTTTTTCAGGATGTTTAGTTTTAATCAACTGTGGAATAGTTTTTTGTTCACTCCCATCATTTTTAAACCAGCGAACAGTCGACTTTCCAATGCCTATTAATTCAAATTGATAAGTGAAGTCTTCAATTTGATAAGTTAACTGATAGTCTTTGAGATTAAAGTCTTCTACGGATAAATCTTCGATTTCATCAGTCGTCATACCAATCTGATTTGCAGATTCGTTCAAATATTTTTCTATTAAACTAACGGTTGTGACCTGATTAACTAAAAGTTTAAGTTTAGACAATTGAGTAACTCCATCTAAATGATTAACTGCATACAAAGTATATAAACATGCATTGCCTAACGCAGGTGCAGCTTGTCCTTTATTTGGGATTTTCCTAAAAAATCGTTCTGCTAGTTTACCAAGAGTTAAAATTTTCTTTTGGTCATAGAACAAAGACGATATCCAAATAAATCCTTTAATTGCTTCGGTATTTAAATTATCTAAATATTCTATCACTTGAACTTCGTGCTCTCTTCCACCATAGGTGTACGTTTGGATTTTATTTACTTCCTTTAGGTTGATTAAATATTGAAACCATATGTTTGTTATTTCGTGAAATTTTTCAACTCCAAGTTCCTTTACAATCGTTTGCGATTCATTTAAAAATTTTTCCGTTGGTTTACTTCCCGTTGATTTCCCGGAAAGCGCTGTTAATTGATACCACAAATATCTTTCCCTTTCTACCTGGCTTTCAATGATCTCATTTGCAAACCCACTAAATTGATCTTTCCCTAAGAACAAGGAAGGTGAAATTTTATTTTCTGGATTCTCACTAGCGAATAGAAATGATTTTATCCTCTCATCCAATTTAATCTTTTCTTTATAGCCGAATGAATTCGAAAGTTTCGCAGTATTGAGTATTTCTTCCAACATTGCCTTCGCCGATCCTGGCAATTTTTTTCCTAAATAATTATGCTCAACCTGTTTAACAAAACCTGTAAACATCCAATTGCTTACAGATTCAAAACTTTCTATTTTTTTATAGGCAGAAATTTCTTTCTTTAATGTATCAATTTCCTCATCCGTAAGGTCCATCTTTGTGCGCAGTAAAGCTTGGATAAGATGTAAGGACATTAAATTTCTTTTGTTGTTATGATCATTGCTTGAATATTTATATTTATCTGTCTCACTGGCTACTTGAAATAGATAAGAAATAAACTCCACCTTTTTGGTATTTTCCCACTTGCTGACTGTATTTTTATACGTTAATAAATGGCCCATGGTAACTGAATAGAAGTATTGTGAAATTTCACTCTGTTCGTTTATTAATTTATTGAGCACATCTATAAATTCAGAATTCTTGGATCCATTGAAGTTAAATGTGTTCGTTAATTTATCAAAAATTCCCATACTAATATTTCAACCTCCGATTAAAGGCGTTAGCTTAACGAACGAAATTTTAGAGCTAGGGTTCAGATTTATTTTTTGATCGAGTGTCTCGATTTGCACCTCGTCAACCAAAATAAAGAAACCGTTCTTCTGAAACGCGGCCAATGCTACATATATCTGTTTCTCTACGTCAATCATCTGTCGTTTTTTTAATTTGTAACCATTGAGAGTTTTTTCTGCATCAAGTGGTTCCACTAATCCATTGAAATATTCAGAAATATTTTTGTTGTAATTTTCTACCTCTAAAGTCACTCGCTTTTCGATTAATTGTTTTGCCGTTAATTCTTCTCTATCGATATCTATATTAAACTGATTAGATATTTTTCCGTTTAGGAGTTCATCACTTATTAAAATCTGTATCATTGAAGCAGTCCGCTATATCGTTAATTTCATTTAGAAAAATAAATATTCTCTACAAGTTAGCTTATGTTAATGATTTGCATTTGTTAATTCAATATTTTTTTTAAATAGATTTAATTAAAATCTAGTCGCATTTTAGCATATTGCTTTCAATTATGAGCAAGCTGTTACGAATTTTGGGTTAATACAGTAGATCGCTTATTGAGCTTGGAAAATTCAATCCTTGATTTCTGATCTGTTTTACGGAGATTTAGACATGAAAAATGCAACAAATCATGATGAGCGCTTTGCTAAAATGAGTTTTGCTACCGTATATCCACTCTATCTCACGAAGGTGGAGAAGAAAGGTAGAACGAAAGAAGAATTACACCAAGTGATTCAATGGCTAACCAGCTTTGACGATAAGAAACTGAAAGAACTCATAGAAAAAAATGTAAGTTTCGACACGTTTTTCAGAAAAGCTAAATTAAATCCCAACGCACACCTTATTACTGGCGTTATCTGTGGTGATCGTATAGAAGAAATAGAAAACACCTTAACACGACAGGTAAGGTATTTAGATAAGCTGGTCGATGAGTTGGCGAAAGGCAGGAAAATGGAAAAAATTTTACGCATTGCATAACATGACTTAGAATAAGATATCACTCTCACTCGAAATACATCTGTATTTCGGGGCTTGGTCTTTATTAAACCCCGACCGATGTCTTATGTGGTCTGGGACAATACAGACGTATGAAGCATTGCTATAAGATTTCAGGCTTAGCCAATTCTATTTTTTTATTTATTCAGAGTCTAATCATTCCATCAAAATTAGATTATTTATCATTTGTATTGAACCAAAATAGAATTGGTACCCGAAGGAAACGAGCCTTGCACTTCTACTCCATTGCCAAAAGATCGCATTTCATTTCCAAAAATGGCACCAGCTGTATACAAATTTCCATCCATATTTATCGCAGCTGTCAAATACCGAGACGCATTTCCTCCAGAGAATATGGATCTTACCCATTGCGGATTTCCAGTCGAATTATATCTAATTAACAAAGCATTTGAATCTGTGGAGGGAGCAGAAACTTGAATCCCTTCTCCAAATGAATAGGGATTTGTTCCAGTGATAGAACCTATCGCATACACATTCAATCTGGCGTCTAAAAATATCTGATTTATGATCGAGGCATCTGATCCAGAAGAAGTGGATCTAGCCCATAACGGATTGCCATTCAGATCGTACTTAACGATTGCAATATTATTTAAATCGGAAGTTCCCATGGTACTCACAGCATTTCCAAAAGATACTTTACCTATCCCTTTGATGAGTCCTCCCGCATAGGCATTTCCAAAATAATCAACGGCAACAGAACTAAAAGTCGACCGATCCGCAGTCTCGACTACGGACCTAGCCCATTGTGCTTCTCCCGAAGCGTTATATTTTACAATCATACTGTTTTGGTTTGAAAATTTTCCGGCTGCAGAAACGCTGTTGCCAAATTCAAACGAGTTTGTTCCGGAAATTCTACCGACGACATAGATGTTTCCACTGGAATCTGTTTGAACAGAATTGAAAACCGATTCATCATTGCCCGATTGTGCGGTCTTCACCCATTGTACGTTACCTGAAGGGTCGTATTTAACTAATAGTGCATTTAACCCTGAGTAGGTTACTGTCGTAGAAATACCATTTTCAAAAATATATGTTCCTGTTCCGCTAAGGTATCCTGAAGCAATGATGTTTCCACTTGGGTCAATTGCAATGGAAGAAAAATTTGATATATTTGGACCCGCCTGTAATGATTTTGCCCATTGCGCGGTCCCTTCTTGATTAAACTTTACTAACAAGATGTTCTCTGTACTTGGTCCATTTACAAAAACTCCATTGCCAAAAGAATAGATTCCATTATTCTCGGTCGTACCAACCGCATAAATGTTACCCGAATTATCTAAAACTATCCCATTAAAGATGGTTCCGTTTGTACCTGAGACTAGCGTTTTTGCCCATAGCACCTCACCATTTCGGGTGTATTTTACGATGTAGGCATTTGTACTTAAGGAAGAAGGACCTGTTAGTTGAACACTACTGCTAAGCGTAAATGGCGAATTTCCGAAAATAACTCCAGCTCCAAATATATTTCCCATGGAATCAGTTGAGATCGATAAGATTCTAGACAAATTACTCGCGGCCGAAAAAGTCCGTGCCCATTGCGCATTTCCTAAAATGTCGGAACCAACGCTAACCCCGCAGAAATTCGAAATTCCTCCAATTACAAGTTTTAATGCGTAAGTTTCTCGGAATGATTTAGTTAAAGGATCGCATGTGTTATTTCGTTCCGCTAAACTGCATGTAGAAAAAAAGGAAATAAGGAAAAGTACGGTTATCTTGATTACCAAATTCATCTGTATCGCTCTTCTGAAGCGTATATAATCATCGTAGCTAATTTTATTCAATTCATTTTGCTCTAAAAAAAGTTTAATATTTTTTTTATTAAAAAAGAATTCCAGACACTTCAGATTTGATTAATTCGCTCAGTTTCAGGATTCACCTGTTATTTTCCAATAATCAATATTAGAGTATTTGCATGTTCTGAAAAGCAGGATATTGGGCCTGGCAAACTCATTGCTGATATTTTTTCCGGTCATAAAGGTGCCGACGCGTTATGCGGTATCAAAGAAATTTAGCGGATCGACAGTTAAAGTGGTAACTTTCTGGTTACTTGTTTTCAGTCTGCTCTAGTAAAGAAACCAAACCTCCTATGCGCAAATATAGTCGACGTTTACTAAAATAAAGAGTATATTGTATTTATCTTTGGGAAATGATCTTAGATTATGGATTTAAAATTGAGATGCCCTAAATGCCAAAAAAGTGATATTAAACGGGATTGGCACTTACGTCATGATATGTACGTGGACTCTTTCAATATTTATACCTATACTTGTCAAAATCGCAATTTTACTAAAGAGTATTACTAGTTGAGTATAGATGAAGAACCTCCCGAGCCCAAGGAGTGGTTCACCAAATAAACCAATTATAATTATTTCCAAAGCCAATTCACAAAAATCGAAACTCGGTGTATTTTTGTCACTATTCTCGTAATAGAAGCAGAACAACCACATCAATACCATACAAATGATTTTATTTAATCGTGTAATTTTCAAATCCATTGGCCCATTTTTCTGCTTCTGGTCCTTCTGTGATTTCACGATTTCCCTGTAATAGTCCGTGATGGCGAATGGAAATAAAACGGTCAGGAACATTGGAAGATTTCTTGTTCCATTCCTAGATAAGATGTCATAATTTTATCAGGAATGGAATCAAAGTAGTCCATAAAATTCTCTAAGATCCTTATAGAAAGTACGTAACCTAACAAGTGCAAAATAACTCTAGATTAAAAACGTCGATCGAACTAATCCCCCGGAACAAAAAACAGATTCAGATTGCTCGTGGTTCCTGGAATCAGAGTTAGGGTAGGAGCTGACAAGGCTCCAGCGCTGGAAATGGGATAAGCTCCTATATTATTGGAGGAAGTTGGATTTACACAAGCGGCATACAACATATTTCCATTGGAGTGTATTGCCAATCTTGTTTGTCCTTGATTCGTAGGACAAGTTCCTGGAGTGGGGACAACGCTTATGGGAGTTGGGTTTATGATTCCAGTCGACTGATCCACAGAATAAGAATAAATATTCGTGTTTCCGTAAGCAAAAATATAGTCTCCCGATGGATGCAAGACTATAGATTTTGGTGATTCCCAATTAGCGTTACCTTGAACCAGTACACTCGCAGGGTTAAGCAAAGTATGGGCAGTAGCAGTAACCGACATTTGAGCAATTCTGCCGTTAGATGCAGGAATGTTTGCAATATTAGCGCAATACAAATAGTCAGCATTCAAAGAATAGATACAATGCCCGTTCCCAGGATATACGACGGTCTCTGCTATTGAATTATCGCCAGTTGCTGTCCCAATGGCTCCTGTATTCAAATCTGTAATAGAAAAAAACAATCTCGTAAAGGTGCTAGAATTATGGAAAGTCACAAAATAATTTCCAATTGGATGGATCGGACCTATCACAGTCCAATTTTGACCGGCGGGTACAGGGTAATTTACCTCACCAAAAAACGAGCCATTGGTATCCATCTGTAACTTCGAATACGATCGAAGTGAAGCAGCTGTATTAACTGCATAAATGAAAAACTTACCAGTTGAATTAAATGCCGTATTTCCGGCCGCGAAAACTGGCTGTGTAATGGCAGTGTAGGATTGTGCACTTGTCAATGAACCGTCCAAATTCCTAAAGTAAGAGCGGAATACACTCCCTCCATTGATTACAAGATGCTTTCCGTTCCATAGAAAGAAATAGGGACTGGTCACCACTGGTGTGGTTACAATATCACCTGCCGCTGTAAGGTCGCCACTACTGCCTGTATTAAATATATAAATTTTGTTATTCGAGGAATCGGCCACATATAAAGAATTTAAAGCTCCACTGGCGCTAGCTATGGCCAGGTTTCCTAGACTTACGGAGACTGTCTGTCCATTGGCGATAATCACTGAGATCGTTGGACTCCAAGTTCCAGCGACGGTTGGAGTCCCTGAAATTGATCCGAATCGGTCGATGCTCATACCGTTCCCAAAATTTTGAGGAACAAAGCTATATGTGCCGAAATCCCCTACCCCATCGAGAGCAAACGACACATACGAAGTTTGAAGTCCTACTTTAAGTTCTGAAGCCCAAACAGTTGCAGTGGGAACGTTTGAATCAATCACAAAGCCCACATTTGAGATCGTGCCAGTAGCCCCGGTGTTCAGATCGGTATAGCTGAGAGTTCCTGCCCTTGATCCACTTACATTCAAAGCTGTCCCAGAAAAAGTACCCAGTATCCCATTTGTTAGGCTAAAGGTTCCAGCCACAGACGTGAATCCTGTGATGGTATAATTGGAATTACGAATTCCTTCGATCCCGATTCCGAGATTGCAAGTGGTATTTTGCGTACAGTTTGAAAGATAGACAAAGGCAAATACTTGACCCTGAACGAAGTTTTGGACCCTGATTCTAAATACAGTGATAGTGGCTCCAAAGAGATTGCTCGCGCGAATTGTGATTTGAGTAGGAGCAGTGGCAGATGTGGGCGTACCAGAAATCTCTCCAGTTACCGAATTTAGACTCATGCCTGGAGGAAGTGTTCCTGATCTAATTTCATATTTTGTGGGAAGGCCACCTTCTACCCAAGGAAAGTAGGATTCCACCGTATTTGTAAATAATACCAAAGCACCTTCATCATTATTATCCGCATAATAGAGATAATCTGGTGCAGAACCAGTATCCACAATTAGGTTAGTCGGTGGAGTTGAGGACATAGTAAAAAGAGTCTCAACTTGGCTGGCGCTTATGCCAAATTGTGCGGCACCTCCCGAATTTTGGACAAAGCTTGTTATTCCTGTCTGCATGGTAGCTTCGAGTGGATTTCGAGAAAAGTTTGCTGGTGGAGCCTTGCCCGTTGCTTGCGTAATAACTCGCGTTAGAATTGTATTTCTTCGACCACCACTTGCGACCACTTCCGAAAATCCATCTATGACTTCTTCCAAGGCACTGCCATTGGCAGTAGAACGAGTGGTTACCTCTTGTTGGGCTGATTTGGATGCGCTTTCAGCAAAGCGATTCGCTAAGGCAGAAATCCCACTGAGCTTAATGAGTGCAGTAGCCACAAAAGGATCATCAGGTTTTGTAAAATCTAAATTAAGGTCTTCTAATGTTGGAGTCACCGGACTAGCTGCATTTCTAATCATGCTTGCCGATGCATTATTGCTACGAGACCCCGAAGCACTTGCTCGGGGATTTGCTCTTCTTCCAAAACTTCTCGGGTGAGCATTTGCGCTTCTATTCTTTACCGATCGACTATTCGAATCACTTCTGACCAAACCAGTATTCAGACCGAACATAGCAACCACCTGCCTAGAGGAAGCATTCGCAACAGCATTCGCGAAGGAAGGGTCTGCCTTTTCCATTGTTTTTGCAAAAACACGTGCCGCCATACGGCTAAATGGAGAAGATACTACTCCTTTCTGTGTTGGGCCGGATGGTTCTTGTACGATGCTATCGAGGTAAAAGTTATTTTCTGTCCAAGCAATATCGCCTTTTAAGGTTTCGTCGAACATAACCGTTCTTCCGTTAGCGCTAGGTGTGACAAGAACGCAGACCGGTTTTCCATCTTTCGGATATCTGACAGCGTAGTTTCCTTCTTCATCTGTTGTTGTTTCAGCATAAGGACTAGTCGCGCCTGTTCTATCACAGGCATTATTGACTAAGGGTAGCACCTGCACCCTTGCTCCCATCACGCGACCCTTCATGGCGATTCCAGAAATTTCTGACGTACCAGATCTAGAAAAAAGAAGTGCTAAACTAGCAAGATCGAGTTTGCCTTTGGCAAAATTACATGCCTGAAAGTGAATCGATAAAATAAGTAGGAATAAAAACGGTCTCATGCTGATTACCCTTTGAGGCTTTAGACTATTTGGCAACAAAATAATCCATTGCGCAAATCTTTCCATTTCAGAAAAAAATTTCCATTTCCGATCTCTATACTTTTTGCTGTTATCTTATTCTAAAAAGTTATTTTTGGCTGTATTTTTACTCAGGCAATAAATTCTTAAGAAATTGCTCCTTAATACATACTGGAATTCGTAGAATATTTACCTTATGAAACATCTTTTTCCTATTCTTTCAATTTTATCCCTCGCCTTGATTCCGTTTTCCCTTATCGCAGACCCTTACCGAAATATAAATGGTTTCTTTGGAGAAAGAGCAACGGGTATGGGCGGTGCTTACACTGCGATCTCCGATGATCCTGCTGGAGCTTTTTATAACCCAGCTGGTCTTGCTTACGCTTACGACAATTCCATCTCTTTGTCTGCCAGCAATTACAGTATTACGAAAAAAAATTATGAAGACGTAATTGGACCTGGACAAGGTTATTCGCGAAATTCTCAAAACTACATACCTAATTTTTTTGGGATTGTACGTGAGGTAGACAAAGCGAGGATTGCTTTTACAATTGTTAATCCAGTCAATGATACTTTCAATCGGAACGACCTAATTCAGGCTCCCTTATATTATCCTGATATTTCGACACTAAGAAACTACAACAGAGAATCATACAATGTAATTCATGTAGGACTAAGTTATGCGAAACCTATCAGTTCAAAATTTTCATGGGGAGCTTCTCTCTACTATACTTCAGACACATCAAGCATAACCTTCACTCAATTAACTCAAAATAGAAATAAATCTTATTTTTCAAATACATATAACGACAACAGAAAGACAACAGGACTCCTTCCCATCATAGGGATCATGTATACTCCTTCTGAACATTGGTCTTTCGGTATTTCTCTTCGAAGAAATTTTGTAACCGGTGGAAATCGACTCATCAACACTTTTGATCAAGGATCTTCAGCGAGAAGTTCTGATGAGATTACATTTGTGGAAGGAACCCACGAGAATCTAACGGGCATAAGGGGAAGCTCGTTTTACAAAGGCCCTACACCTACTGGAAGAGTTCCAGAAACTTATGAATTGAGAACTGGTGTTGCCTACTTCCCTACCAAACAACTGCTTGCGGCCTTTGATGTGATTCATACTTCTGGATACTCTCGTTCTCAAGACAATACTGAGATAACTCTTAGTCCAACTCGCACGCTTATCGGACTAACCGATTCCGATAACCTTGAGTTAAGACGCTATGCGACTACGAATATTGCGGCTGGTATCGAATACTACATAACGGACTTTCTCTCTGCACGATTTGGTTTTTTTACAAACAATGCTAACTCTAAGCCCATGAGTTGGGAAAATGCCGCAATTTCTGCGGCTCTCAAAAATCAAGGTGCTTCACAAACTGTTTTTAGTCAGGGTGGGACTGCGGTGAACGTAAGGCTTCCTGGTCTTCGTGATGATCCAAGGAATGAATATGTAAACACCAGAGGATTGTCTTTGGGATTTTCTATTTCGACTGCAAAGGCTTCTATTGGTTTTAATATTGTAAAAGAATTTGGTACAGGCGTTTCTCAAATCGATGCAACAAGACTTTCACAATCGATGACCTATGATTCGACTTCGTTGTACGTTGTAGTTAGTTCCAGAAACAACTAGGGGGAATTGTGAAATTATCCAAATTACAAATTGCTGGAATTATTGTTTTCTTTCCACTACTACTCACTTCTTTGTTAAAATACATTGGAGCTATAGATTCCCTAGAAAACAAATCTATGGACTGGCGTTTTAAGTATGCAAACCCAGGACATAAATTAACAGATAAATTAGTTGTTGTAGATATCGATGAAACGGCTTTGAGTGCTTATGCCAAAACTTCACTCTTCGGTAGATGGCCATGGAAACGTAGTGTTTACGCACCCATTTTAGAATACATTGCAGCAGGAAATCCAAAGCTGATTGTCTTCGATATTATGTTTTTTGAAGAATCTCCAGAAGACGCTTCTTTAATACAAGCAACGGAAAATCTTGGAATGGTATCCCATGCGATTAACCTAAACAAGGAAGAATTGACTCTAGAAGAGGACGCGGCTTATCTATCCGAAGTTCCGCCGAATATACTAAAAAAAGCAATCAAACCTGAGAATATTGAGTCATTAAATATCAAGGCTTATAATGTTATTTTATATCCAGCAAATAAATTAGGGAAAGTAACCCCATTTATTCACGCAGTGACCTATACTCCCGATGAAGATGGCGTAGCAAGACGTGGAAACTTGTTATTTAGATACAAAGATTATTATCTTCCTTCTCTCGCCTATCGTGCGTATGATTCTCAAAACCCGATAAAAAAAATCAATGTTGATCATGGAAAATTCATCCTTGAGTCAGAAAATGCCCATAGAGAAATCCCCTTAGAAGATGGAAGCTTTCGTCTAGCCTACTATGATGTAAAAACTCTAGATAACATGCCGCGCTATTCTATCTCAGGGATCATTGACTCGATTCGTGCGTTAGAATCAGGCGAAGTCTCAGATCTTTCTCAATTGAAAGTCCCACCTAATGTCTTTGAAGATAAGGTCATCATCATCGGAACTTCTGCCGCATCAACGTATGATACAAGACTCACTCCCTATGGGGATAGACCTGGATTTACTTTTCATGCCGTGTTTTTCTCCAATCTAATGGAAAACCATATCCTCAAAATGGCAAAGCCTTGGGTGGGACTTATGAGCTTACTCATCTTTCTTCCTTTCGTTGCCTACATGAATTTGTATTCCAAGAGAATCGCCCTTAGAATTGCCTTGCCTTTATCCTTTATGTTTTTCTATCCAATCTTAGCATTTCTGTTGTTTAAAATTGGTATTCACATACCAATCGCAGAATTTTCTGTAGGTTACCCAATTGGCTTCTTAGGTTCCCTTGCATATTTAACTCTAACTGAAGGTGCTGAAAAAAGGAAATATAGTAAGGTATTGTCCAACATGGTTGATCCCACTATCGTTAGTGAGGCGCTAAATGATTTGGAAGCACTGAAAAGAGGGGGTGAGATGGAGATCACCGCATTCTTCTCTGATGTGGCTGGATTCTCCAATATTAGCGAACAATTGAGTTCCAAAGATCTTGCCGCATTGTTAAATGAGTATCTTTCAGCTATGACGATTATACTAAAACACAACAAAGGCACTCTAGACAAATACATTGGGGATGCTGTAGTAGGTATTTTTGGAGCTCCGATTGAAAGAAAAGCTCATTTTGTAGAAGCGGCCAATGCATCTTTAGAAATGATCGATAAACTTAAAGATCTGAAACAATATTGGAAAGCGAACAACTTATATATCAAAGATGCTCAAGAAATGACTGTGAGAATTGGCTTAAACACTGGGCTTGCTAAAGTTGGGTTTATGGGAACGGAAAATTTGGCATCTTACACTATGATGGGTGATACCGTCAATTTAGCAGCAAGATTAGAAGCGGCGGCAAAAGACTATGGAGTGCATATTCTCATTTCTGAATCAACCAATAACAAGGTGTCTTCGGAAATGTTCACTCGAGAATTAGACGCGGTCAGGGTGAAGGGAAAAAGAGAACCAGTCCGAATTTATGAGTTAATTTCTGTTCGTGGAAAAACCGAACAACATATATTAGATTCTACTGGCTTGTATGAGGAAGGGTTTAAACTTTACCTCGCGCGAAATTGGAAAAGTGCGATAACTAAATTTGAGGAATCAAGCAAAGCCAAAGGTCAAAAAGATAAGGCTGTCGAAATGCTGATCGAAAGATGTCAATTCTATCTTGCGGATCCACCGGAAGATATGTGGGACGGAGTGTTCACCAGAACACATAAATAATGAATCACCTAATAAAATTTATAGATATTAAGAGGAAGCAAATATGAAGAAAATACTAATTCTAACGACGTTTATTCTGGGTAATCTCTATGGAGCACCAATGTATGTACAAAGCCCAGTCGCCCAACTTTTAAATAAACCCAGTGCAGGTGAAAAGGGAATGCTTCTCCCAAAAGGCAGTGTTGTCAATAAGACAGGTGAGCAGGATATGTTCATAAAGATTACTTATGAAGGAAAAGAAGGTTGGGTGAACAAAATGTTCGTTTCGATCAATCCCCCTTCTGGAAAAATTAGTTTCGGAGCAGACATCGATAAATCGACAGCAATCAAAGCTAGAGCCAGAGCATCATCGTTTACTCAAACGGCGGCGGCGAGAGGTTATAGCGAATCCCAGAATCTTAGAACCAGAGGAGGAGCGGCTGATTTTGATCTAGAAGCGATCTCTTGGCTCGAGAAGATAAACATAGAAGATTCGGAATTGAGTAGTTTTCAAAACGGAGAAAATCCCCTTCAACCGAGCGTAGTTAAGACGAATACCGATGGAAAGAAGACTTCCAATCGAACTTCAGAATAAATTAATATTGCGATCCATTTCCAGTGTTTTCAAATATTAAATCGTTTCTCATTCTGCAAATTTTTAGTTTATTCCTTTTTACTTGCAAAAGCGCTCAGGAAAAGGACATACCTGTAAATAAAGCAGTAAAAAAGGAAGTTGAAGTAGGGCGGGCATTAGCTGGTAGATTAGCGAAAAAGTATGGCCTTATACAAGATGAGGAATTTACAAAATATCTAAACTTAGTTGGTAAATCATTGGCTCTTTATACAGCGAGACAGGAATTAGATTTTCGTTTTGCTGTATTAGACACAAAAGAAATCAATGCTTTTGCTTGCCCCGGCGGGTATATACTCATCACTAGAGGTTCTTTAGCTTTGATGGGTTCCGAAGCAGAGCTGGCATCCATTCTTTCCCATGAGTTAAGCCATGTTACCTTGAAACATTCTGGTGATTTTGAAGAGCAAGGTGCAGGAATTCTCGATGTAATTTCATCAATTATGGCTCCTGGAGGGAACATTGTTGGGTCTTTAACCAAAACAGCTGTAGATGGATTGTTGGATCAGCTATTGGAAAAAGGAAGAAAACAAGAAGAGGAAATTGAATCGGACAAGGCTGGCGTTCTTTTGATGTCACAGGCTGGATACAATTTAAAAGCCTCCTCGGAATTATTGGCTAAACTGGACAAAGCACAAAATAACGAAACCGTGTTAAAGACTCACCCGCCCACCTCTACTCGAATCAAAGAATTGGAAAGATTTATCTCTAGCAATGGTTTGAAGTCAGGGGGAAAGGAAAATAAAGACCGATTTCAAAAGTATTGGAAAGGATTTTCTAAACGAAATCCGGTAATAGGGTCAACAAACACAGATTAGAATCTAACTCGAAGCTTCTTGTTCACGCAATTTTTGGTATCGTTTTTCGAATTCGCTGTTTGGCGCACGATCGTGACCCGGGCGTTGTAGTTCCGGCAGTAATCCCAGCACAAAATACATGTCGATCTGTCCCTTGTTTTTTGCCTGTATAGCTCCCCGGTATTCGCAAGTAAAGAAATCCTTAACGAGCTCAAAGGTTGCGCCAGATATATTGATCTTGCCAGACTCACCAGAAGATTCACAACGGCTTGCCGTATTTACCGTATCGCTCCAAACATCATAAGCAAACTTTCGTTCTCCGATGACTCCAGCGACAAGATCACCTGAGTGAATCCCCAAACGAAGTTGCCAATAAGGCAGATTTTGTGCGGCTTTAATCTCCTTCATCTGATTCATGAACGCTTGAATCTCGAGTGCGGCCATCACACAATCTACCGCGTGCGTGGCATTGCTCTGAGGAAGCCCACCAGCGAACATATAACTGTCGCCGATTGTCTTGAGTTTCTCAAGATTGTATCGATCCATCAAGCTGTCGAAATAAGAAAAGCATCGATCTAACTCGGCAACTAACTCTTCAGGTTGAAGCGTCTCAGCGATTTTGGTAAAGCCTTCGAAATCGGTGAAGCAAACGGTAGCAGAAGAATAGTGGCGTGGTCTGCTCGTGCCATCATGCTTCAATTCAAGTGCTACTTCCCGCGGTAAGATATTCAATAGCAGCTTCTCGGATTTTGCAAGCTCGGCCGCAAGTCTGTCTTCGGCGCTGTTGACGGCCTTTACAAACTGATACGTGATTATGATAAAAAACATAATTAATAGCGTGAGCGGTGGCATGAGATACTCAGCGGGTACGATCAAATGAGGCGGAGCATAAAGCCCAGATTTTCCAAGTGACCTATAGTAAAATTGAAAGAATAGGAAAAGACTCATGGGAACGATGACAAGGCTCCAGCGCGCGATGACGTGTTGGCGCGGAACCATCACAAAGGACAACATCCCCATGAGCAAAAATGCCATGGGCGCTGGATCATCCGCTTGCGCGATGGACACTGCCGCAATATGAAAATCGGCGGCAACCAAAGTAAGAATTGCGGCCGCGGCTAGTCTCTGCTGAATCAGCAGGTAGCGAGCAATCACCAGTGGCACGACTAAAGGGAAATACGTTGAATACGTGTATATATGGGATTCTGGTGGTTCCGTAAAATACGTAGGAACGATAAGTAGTGTCGGCAGAGCGAACATCAGGATCTGCACCCATGCTGTTGTACGAACGGCTCTCGCATCCTGCTCACTGAGTCCCTTAGTAGCTTCGGTCAACTTAAGCCAGTCCATAAATTTACGGTATCGTGTCATTGGTAGAGTAGATATTGATAAATATGCTATGGCAAGCACATTCCTAATGGCACAATGTTCCTTCGTTTCCTTCGCTGGATTCAGATCAAAAGATTTACATCCATTATATAATCTAATATAAGTTAATGCTGTGTCGATTGTTATGATGGCAGAATATCATGTTCGGTCTGATTCAAAACATTTTTATAAAGGAGAATCTTGTAATGAAAGAAATAATCCTTTATCTTAAATTTATAAAAAATGGAGAAGCGATTTTATCGTATGAACAAGTTTTCAATGCAAAAGAAGTTCGACTTATGCGAGTAGCACCTGACGGTAAATAGCTGAACATGGAAAGAGAGATCGAAGGTATTAGAAATACTCAGGCCGATGCAATGCAAAACTTCGACTCAAACAGTCTTAAAAATAGTCGCCACTTGAGCCGACTGGATTCCCATAATGAACATTGTGTCACGAATTAAGTGCAACCATCATGGATTGGCTCGATCCTTTAAAAACCCTCACTAATGTCCAATGGAAAAATTCCAACATAAGACAGATACAATAACATACTTTACGAAATAAATTGATCGCAAATTTGCTTTCCCATGGCAGATGCTATGTAAGCATTGAAAATCGGATGGAATCCTTATTTAAAACTATCGACCAATTTCTAATGCTCTCACCCGAAATTCAAGAATCCCTTTCTGCGAAGACTAAGGTACGGAACTTAAAGAAAAAGGAGCTTCTGCTTGAACCTAACAAGCACATTCATTCCATTTTTTTTGTGAATCGGGGACTACTTCGAGGATTCTTTTACCAAAAACGAAAAGACATTACGACTTGGTTTTCTCTCGAAGGAGAGATCATAACGTCGATCTCTTCTTTGATCACTGGAAAACCTTCCTTAGAGGGTATTGAGGCGTTGGAGGATTGTGAGTTAGGTGAAATTTCCTACGAGGATTTAAATCAACTCTATCAGACATTTCCTGAATTGAACAAACTTGGAAGAATGCTGATGGAATTCTACTACATTGAGCTTGAGGAAAGAGCAATCCACTTTCAATTCAAAACTGCAAAAGAAAGATATGAGTATTTCTTATCAAAGTATTCTCAAGCCTTTCATCGCATTCCTTTGACTCATATTGCATCTTACTTAGGGATTACCAAAGAAACACTTAGCCGAATCCGAAGTTGATCTTTTTGATCTAGATCAATTCCGGAAACATTGACTAGCTAACATTTTCGTGGTCAAATGATTGTATTAAAGAGAGGTAGATTTTGGAAACGATCTTTGAATTTGTAATGGTTTGGCTGATGGATTTAGGTATATATTTAGCATTGTACTTTATTATGGCAAGCTTGGCATTTTTTTTATTTTGGAAATATTATGCTGAGATTTATCTTCCTCGACGAATTCAGTCCAAACCAAAAGCGAACGAACTTCAAATCAGAAATGAAATCAAACGATCCCTTGTGACTCTTTTGATGTTTGCTTGCCTCGATGTGAGTATATATCTTATGGAGAAAGCAGGATACACTCTCATGTACTCCGATATAAACGAATATGGTTTAGTGTATTTTTTTCTCTCTATTATTCTAATGTTTTTGGTACATGATACCTATTTCTATTGGACTCATAGAATTATGCACCATAAAAGTATATTCAAATATATTCATAAAGTGCATCACGAATCTATAGATACGACACCGTATACTTCCTTTTCTTTCCATCCTATAGAATCTTTCGTAGAGTACAGTATCAGCTTTGTTTTGGTATTTATGATTCCTGGTCATATTTTGAGTCTCATCATTTTTCAAATTTTGAGTACGCTTTTTAATGTGGTTGGACACATGGGCTATGAACTATATCCAACAAATTGGTATCGTATTCCTTTATTAAAGTATAAAACTCCGTCAACCCATCACAATCTACACCATTCCAAATTCAACGGGAACTATGGTCTTTATTTCACTTGGTGGGACCGATGGATGGGAACCGAAATTTCTGAAACTAGAGAGCGATTTGAAGATATTACAAAGCGACCCTTGCAGCTAAAGCCTGTTGTGAATGTACAACTCTAAAGAAGGGAAGTAATTAAAATGAAGCTGTTAAAAATAAATTTCTTACTAGTAGATATTGGCTTCCTGCTTTATTGGTGTATTACTTATTTAAAGCTTATCCCAGATGAACTTTTATTCCCCGATTATAAAAACCCCACATTAGTTACTTGGAATTGGTCTTTTTTTCCCCTGGACTTTGTTCTTTCGCTTTCAGGGATTGCATCGCTCATTCTCTTGAATCGGAAAAATGAATACTGGCGATTCCTTGCTCTAGTTAGCTTAACCTTGACACATGCTTCGGGACTTATGGCAATCTCTTTTTGGGCAATACAAGGCTGGTTTGATCTTTCTTGGTGGTTGCCCAATTTATATTTGATGCTCTATCCGATTCCACTTCTCATATTCTTAATTCGAAATCAAGATAAGGTAAATTAACATAAATTATGTTAACTTTTAGCCTACTGGATTCCCATAATGAGTATTGAGTCGCGAATTTACAGCAACCATCATGGATTGACTCGATCTTGAAAAAATACGATAAGATACAAAACTTAAATTAAACAGACCCAGTTTCAATTGGGAATCTTTAATGGAAGTTCGATGCAAAAATCAGCAAGGAGTCGATTTGAATCCTCAAGATTATTTTTGATATTCGAAAAGCGAATATTTCCTTCGTGATTTCGGATTATCTTTTCCACAAAACAAAGTCCCAACCCACAATCAAGTGTTGGAAATGAATCGTATATGTAGTGAGAAATTCTAAAAAAAGGTTCGAAGATTACGTTTTGATACTTATCGCCAATCAAATTTCTATCGTTCGGTGTGCTTAAAAAAGAGATTAAAAAGTTTTCTTTTACTATTTCATAAAGAATGTAAATTTTTGTATTCGGTTCGGAAAATTTGAAAGCATTGTACAATAACTCTAATATAGCCTTCTCAATGTACTCCTCATTCAGAAAGAGACGTTTTGGATTTGACGAATAAATATTTTTTGCAAGAACAATATTATGTTTATGTAATCTTTTAAGAACGGCAACTGCATCGACAGATCTTTCGATGATGGTATGCAGTTGATCTATAGAACATTCTTTTTTCGGTAAGGGAACATTGATTGCTTTATTGATTTCGCCAACCATATCCAGCAACTTATTTGAATATTGCACATTTTCCAAAAGTAAATTATAAACATCCTCATCAATAACATAGCCTTTGATTTCTGGGGAAGTTGATTTTTGAATTAATGAAAAAATAGAACTTAAATTTCCTATACCAGCGCCTTGAAACAAACTAGTATTCATGTTTGTCATCAAATTGCTGTCGACTTTATCAGAATCCCTTTTGATTAAGTTTTCTTTATATATATTCCAATTGAGCATAGACTCAATGCGGATATCTCTTTCTTTTTGAATATTTTCTTTCATGCTCCTGAGCTCAGCAAGTTCAAAAGCCTTTTCAAGTCTGTTGACCAATTCCTTCGGATTGAATGGTTTCATGATATAGTCATAAATCCCTTTTTTAAAAAGATCGATGACTGTGTTTACATCTGTTTCGGAAGTAAGCATGATAAAAACAGGTGAATATCCAGATTCTTGAATGTTTAACAAAAGTTCTCTGCCATCCATGTCCGGCATATTGAGATCGGATAATATGACTAAAGTGGGTTCTTTTTTAAAGAATTGGAGGGCTTCTTTTCCATTGCTTGCAGAAATAATTTCAAAATTTTGATCTTCCAAAGCTATCTCGATCAACTCCATAATCCCAGGTTCGTCATCAACCACTAAAACTTTATGTTTCATCTCTTTACTCCTTTGTTTTTGCGGGAACTGTGAAGGAAAAAGTTGTTCCCTCTCCCAATATACTCGACACCCAAATATTACCACCCTGCTTTTCTACAAACTCCTTGCATAATAGCAGGCCAAGCCCCGTTCCCTTCTCTTTATCTGTTCCTAGATTTGTAAACTTCGAATCGATCCTGAAAATTTTTCCGATGTTCTTTGGATCGATGCCTATCCCTGTATCTTGGATTGAAATTTCTATCCAATCTCCTTTCTGCTTAGATGAAAGGTAGACCTTACCGCCTTTTTCGGTAAATTTTAACGCATTGCTTAAGAGATTTCGTATAATTGTATTTACTAATAATTCATCCGCAAATGCTTCATCAATTGTTTCTTGTTTTTCGATCTCAATCTCTTTCTTTAAAGCCATTCCTCTCATCAATTCTATATTTTTGTTAAAGATTTGATCGATGGATATTATTTTAGGATGGATGTCAAGTCTGCCCGATTGTGACTTAGCCCATTCTAATAAATTTTCAAGAAGTGATTCCGCAGAGATAGCAGAGGAGTGAATGATTTGTGTATACTTTAATATTTTATCAATGCCAACTGTTTGAGTTGTCGTCAGGATTCTTTCTATATTTTCCGAAAGACCGATGATGCCAGTGAAAGGATTGCGTAAATCATGGGCGATAATTTTAAAGAATTTATCTTTAGTTGCATTTAGTTCATGTAATCTCTCACGTGATTGTTTGATTTCGAGATGAGTGGCAACACGAACGGAAAGTTCGCTTGAATTAAATGGTTTTGTAATATAATCGACTGCACCTAGTTCGAAACCCTCTATGATTTTACTGGATTCTGTGACGGCTGTCAAAAATATAATAGGAATATCCTTTGTTTCTTCATTTTGTTTTAAACGTCTGCACACTTCGAAGCCATCCATTTCTGGCATCTGGATATCTAATAAAATCAAATCAGGCTTTTCCTTTTCAATCGAATCGATTGCCTGATTTCCCGAATTTGCGACAGCGATATTATATCCTATCTCATGTAATGTTTTACCCAATACTTGCAAATTTTTAGGTGTATCATCCACGATAAGAATGAGCGACTTATATGAAGGAATCATATCTTCGCCTTAAAAAAATGAAATTAAACATATTTTTCGATTAGCCTAAAAATTTACTCTTTATCTCCAAAACTTTCGGTAATATTTCTATGAATGCGTCGACTAACTCTGGATCGAAGTGTTTTCCTTTTTCACTTTGGATCAAATTGATTGTGTCTTCCACGGACCAAGCTTTTTTATAAGGTCTTTCCGAGGTTAACGCATCAAAAACATCCGCAATCGCAACAATTCTTGCTTCTAATGGAATTTCAGTTCCACTCAAACCTTTTGGATAACCACTGCCATTCCATTTTTCATGATGAGCAAGGGCAATAGTTTCTGCCAAAATTAAAAGCTGGGAATCACTTTTTGATAAAAGTTCTGCTCCAATCGTTGTGTGAGTCTTCATGATTTCAAACTCTTCGATCGTTAATTTGCCAGGCTTCAATAAAATCTCATCTGGTATTCCAATCTTGCCTAAATCATGCATCATACTGGCACTTAATAAAATATCTAATTTGGATTGTTCCAACTGGATAGCTTCACCTAACAAATAGGAATAATGCCCCATTCGAACGACATGCATTCCAGTTTCATTGTCTCTGAATTCTGCCGCTTTTCCCAATCGATCGATCAAATCGAAGTTCGAATTTTCGATGATTTCTAGTGCTTTACGTAGTTCAGCAGTTCTAGCATCAACTAATTCTTCTAGGTTCTCCTTGAGCCTTTTATTTTCGACTTGTGTCTTGACTCTAGCTAATACCTCTAAAGTTTGAAATGGTTTGGTGATGTAATCAGACGCCCCTATTTCAAAAGCCTGCAGGATATCAGCCGTTCCTACTTTGGCTGTCAAAAAAATCACAGGAATTTTGGAAGTGCGCTCAGAAGATTTTAAAATCTTACACACATTAAATCCGTCCATTTCTGGCATCTCTATATCTAACAAAATTAAATCGGGAAGCTCATTTTGGACGAAATTTAAGGCCGCCTTACCGTTCGCAGCCACACTTACATTATAGTCTTTATCATGAAGATATTTGCCAATGACTTGAATATTCTTTGGTTCGTCATCAACAACCAAAATCAAAGGTTTCTTTAATGTTTTCAATGATGGATCCCCTTTATATAAATTGAGAGCTCAACTAATGTAGAATAGATTCTTTCTGTATTAAAGGACTCAATGGAATCTTTTAGAATCGTGCAGTATCTTCTGAGGTGGATTACATTTTTAGCTTTCATGTAATCTTCCAAATCCTTTTCGAATTCGATTAGGTTATCAAAATTTAAGTTTTGTTGTAATTTCAAAATCATTGGTAAATATTTTTCCGTAAGCTCTTTTTTTACTTCGAGGCTTAATATTTCTTCTACTTCAAATGATTCAGGTAAACTTTCATTAGACGACGCGTCTTCTTTCGTATTTGTGTCTAATTCATAAGGTAAGAATTTAATCAGCACTTCCAATAAATCGAGTTTATGAAAAGGTTTTAGTAAAAACGCATCCGTGATTTCAGCAAATTGATTCTTTTCTTCACCCATACCAGTTGCAGAAAGCGCAATGATCGGGATCTGCTTTAAGAGTGGATCGTCTTTTAATAGAATTGAAGCCGTATAGCCATTCATAGTTGGCATATGTAAGTCCATCAATATCAAATCCGGAATAGATTTTCGAGCCGTATTTATACATTGTTCTCCGTCGAATGTTTCAATGACGTTAATATCATGTGCTTCTAGATAAAGCTTTACGATCTGGCGATTGGATTTGACATCTTCAGCAAGTAAAACGGTCGGATTTTTGAATTTAATCTCATTCAACCAATTTCTATCGCTTTTTGATCCATCTTCAATACCATGGAGACCGATCTCAATATCTTTCAAATGTATTTTAAAAATTGATCCTTTTCCAAGGACACTCTCGACGGAAATCGTTCCACCAAGTAATTCAACCAAACGACGTGTTATGCTTAGCCCGAGTCCAGTTCCACCATAAACGTTTCTATTCTGTCTTCCTACTTGTAGAAATGGTTCAAAAATTTTATTCAATTCATTGTCTGGGATCCCAATTCCACTATCATGTATCGAAACCAACAGGTTGACTTGACTTCTGGATTCGAGCCTTGGCAAAGTGGAAACCCGTATCTCCACGACACCTTCCTGTGTAAATTTAACTGCGTTTCCTACTAGATTAAAGAAAATCTGTCTTAAGTATTTTTCATCACTAATAACACTTTCAGGAACTTCATCTGTGACAGAAGAAACTAAAGTTATACTTTTGTCATGTGCTTTGATTGAGAAAATGGAGATGACTTCATGGATCAAGTTTTTCAAATTCACAGAGCTAGGCGATAGCACCATTCGGCCTGCTTCTACTTTTGAAAGGTCTAAAATATCATTGATCAAGTTGAGAAGAACATTGCTACTATGTATAATATTATGCAAATATTCTTTGAATAATTTATTTCCCTCGGCTTTTTCCTCTAATATTGTTGAAAATCCAATGATCGCATTTAAGGGAGTGCGAATCTCATGACTCATGTTAGCAAGAAATTCACTTTTCATTCGATTCGCATCTTCCGCCTCAGCACGCGCTTTCTGCAATCTCTCTTCAGCTTGGATGCGTTCGGTAATATCTATCGCATAACCAGCTAATAATTTCTGATCTCTAAAAACGAGGGGGAACTTGATTGTTATATAATTTTTATCACCGAAGTTTTCTCTCGTCGTCAATATCTTCTCTCCAGAAACTACAGCCCAGTCATCGGCTGTTATCTTTGACGCGAAATCGGCAGGAAACAGTTCAAACATATTTTTATGCAACATATCTGTGCTAGAAATTCCAATCATCTCGTGGAAATTATCGCTTGCGATCAAAACTTTACTTTCAGTAGGTGTTACTTCTTTTATGTAGGCGTAAACTGGGGAATTTTTGATAAACTTTGCTAATTTTTCGTTACTTTCTTTTAAAAGCAATTCCGTTTGCTTTTGTTCAGTGATATCGTAATTTGTTCCGACCAGTCTCGTTGGATTTCCAGATTCATCATTGAAAATTTTAGCCAATGCATGGATGTAATGAATGCTACCGTCAGACCAGATAACTCGAAAATCCGAATTGAATTCTTTTCGTTCATTGATTGCATCTTGTATTTCACTATCGATTCGATCCATATCCTCCGGATGAACTCTAGCTCTCCAAATCTCATAGGCATTTTCTCCATTCTCTTTTTTGGCACCATAGAGTAGATACAACTGCTCATCCCAAATCATTGTTTTATTGACAATGTCAAATTCGCCGAGGCCAATGCCGCCAGCACGCATTGCCAATTCAAAACGAAAAGCTAATTCTTTTTTCTCCTTTTCCAAATTGAGTCTTTCCGAAATATCTAAAATGCTCGCAAGTATAAGTGTTTTATCGTTTAACTTAATTGGATTTAAACCGATCTCGAGAGGGATAATGGCTCCATCCTTTCGTTTTCCACGTATCATTGGAAATGCTTTGAGATGGCGTGCGACGGGACCTTTCATATAATTTTCCCGTAACTTTTCATGGTCTGCCGCATTTTGATGAGGAACAATGATCTCAATTTTTTGTCCTATCAACTCGCTCTCCGCATAACCAAAGTACGTTTCGGTTTGTGGATTCAGGTATTGGATCACACCTTTTTCATCAACGAGAATGATGGAATGTGGAACTGATTCCACGACGATCTCAAATCGTTTCAATGCCTCAGTAAGTTCTTTCGTCCTTTCCGCTACCTTTTCTTCCAATGTTTGATTGAGAGCGATTAAATCATTCTCTATGATTTTTTGACCTGTGATATCATCATAAACTCCAAGAAGCCCTTTTACTTCCCCACTGGATGTAAAGAGTGGAACCTTTGATGTTTTTAAATACTTTGTTGTTCCATTTGGCGATGTTTGTATTTCTTCATAGTTTAACTTTGGTATTTTGGTCCTCAAAACGAAATTATCATCGGAAACGTATTCATCTGCCTGCTCTTTCCAAATTAGTTGAAAATCATCTAGACCGATGATTTCTTCGGGCTTTTCTTTTCCTGCATCTTTGGCAAAGGCGTGATTGCATCCAAGGTATCGTGAATCCTTGTCTTTCCAAAAAATTCGTACTGGCGTAGTTTCGACAATCAGACGAAGCATTTCATTTGAAGACGAAAGATTTCTTTCAATTCGTTTCTGTTCTGTTAGATCAATGAAAAAGGTAAATATATACGGTTCTTTTTCAGTCTTAACCTCAGAAGTATGGATCATGACAGGGAACTGGGATCGATCATTTCGAATTCCAAAGACTTCTTCTGAATCAGTCATTGTAAATCCGTTTGAACTCTGATTTTCTACGAAGTTCGCATTACTAACATTATTCGTAGCAATAATATCCTCGATTTTTTTTCCTAATAATTTGTTCTTCTTTTCATACCCAAAAAGTTTAGTAAAGGCGGCATTGCCTTGGATAATCACACCATCTCGTACTAAACAAATACCTATCGGGCTAAAATCGATGAGTGTTTGGTATTGAGATTCGATGAGAGATAAATTTTTAGTTAGTTGGTCATGTTTTTCTTTCGTCTGTTTTTCATGTAAATCATAATTACGACAAAGTAAAATGGCTTTTCCCAATTGGGAAAGTACGGGTTGCAAAACGAGTTCTAAATTGAACTTGCTCTCGGGTTTATTTTTTGCTAATAAAATGATAACACTTTGATTGTCCAAAGGTAACCGGAGAAATGTATTAAATGAATGGTTTATCTCTCTGAATTCTTCTAATATTTGTTGTAACTCTTGTTCATTTGTAGTCTTTTTATATAACAAATCACTCGGAACTTTGATCCGTCGATCTACGGCATTCATGAGGCCTATGTCTCCTACTGCAGCATCAACACAAATCGTAGAAAAAGTTTCTGAAACATTCTCCGCCGGAATATCAAGACTAATGAAACCTGCAGAGAAAGAAGTATGATACAATAACCTCTGCAAGGTGCTAGTAAGTAACGACTTTAGATTGATCTGACCACCAATCGTTAGCGAAAGATCATATAAAACCGGTAATATTTCTTGTTTTTGCATTTTACTGCCAACTTGTAGCTACGATTGTCGCATTCTGAAATGATGGATACCCTTGTATCGTTGAGCCGCCAATTTCACCCAAGGATAAGGCTCCAGAAATCGATGAGGCTTTTGTTAGCTCAGAAAAATCCAAAAGTTCTTTCTCAGCATTCTCTTTACCAAGATGAAGACGTCTACCCGCACAATAGAATATGGAAATTTCCTTATTTTCTGTCTCTCCATTTAGTGTTGTAACTCCACTGTGAATCACATCTAACGTTTTCTTTGAATCTACGATCGGACATTCCAATAAGGTCAAAATAGAATTTTCCTTCACCTCTCCTACACAAAATAACGATCCATCCTCCTGCAGAGCGACCGGGATACGCACAACGACTTGATCGGATGCTCGCACGATTCCAAAAGGATAGTGTACCGCTAGCTCATAGAAGTTTGATTGATTTATGGTTACACCAAACTGTTTGTAGACGAGCTCCTGGTAGACTTCAAAGGCAGGTTTCCAATCAATCTGAATGATGCGATTCCCCGAAGTGGAGGTAGCAAAAAATGTTTGTTCTGGAACATGATAGCCATGTTCAAGAACAGCTCCTTTGTGATTGGGAAGGATCAATGCGAGCAATCCATTCCCTAAAAGACGATTTCCATCAAAAAGACATGGCATTGGTTGGAAACTTTCACTGCCAGCATTTGCACCAAAATAATGGACACGATTGGCAAGCTCTAAGTAAATCTCGTCCAATAATGTGCTGATATTGGGAACCATTGCATCAAATAATAAAAACAGGGATTCATCTTCATTTTTGCCGAGATGATTGCTTAACTGTTTGGCGATCGAGATGCCTCCTTCTGAGAGATCTTCATACAGTTGAAAGATGGGCATTGCTTCAAAACAGAAAAGTAAAATACCTTCTTTTTTAAACTGATTGTCATGGATAAGTTCAGGAAAAATGCCACCAACTAACTGGATATTTTTTTTACGAAATGTCTCCTGAACGATTGATAGTTTATCCTTCTCTGCTTCCGGAATGAGCGCATAAATACCCATTTTTGGGAATTTTGTATTCCAAATTTCCAGCACTGGCGATAAGAACTCTTCAGAGATCGTTTGAAGATAGGTAACTTTAATATTTTTTTTCAATTTATTTTATATCCATTATTGATTCAACAGTGCATTTTCTAAGAAACCATCATAATCGAAGTAATTGAATGAGCCGTTTCGAAATCCAGTTCGTAGAATAAATTGACCCATGTAGATTGGTGGACGTGAATCAATATAAACGGGACATTTCTTATTGATCTTCTAGCACGATTTGCTTCAACTGAAAATGCTTTGCATTGGAAAAAATTCTTTGCAATACCTTCACAATCTTAGTACATTGACTGATTTACTTTTACTTTGATTCTAAATTGCAAGTATTTGCTTATCTACAGACTAAATTTTACAACAACATTAGCATTAATAAACCCAATCTATAACTGACTGAAAATCGTACATTGATTCGATAATAAAGGTTACACATTTTAATGCACAAATTCTAAGTTAATTTTTTTTTCTTTGCAAAGACAACGTGCATTACTTTATCAGATGATTTCTGTTTGATGATCTCATATCCAAGTTTTGGCAAATACAGTTTATTTAATAAATTCTCACCTTCGCATATTCAGTTAATTGTTCTTACCATACACTGCACATCCACATCGGAATAGTCTTTATAAACTTCTAAGCAATAGCCATTGGGGTCTAGCTTTGGATGTTGCAATAACTGCTCAAAAGCATTGCTGATACTTTTACTGTCTATGAAGTGATTAATAATGTAAAGCGACACAAAAATTCCTTTTGTGATCGTAAACTTCATTAACTTAGGATTCGAGATGTTTTCCATGGGCAATATTTCTGCCGCAGCTTTATATTGTATCGCTCCTGTTCTATCAGGTTGAGAAATACCGAAATATCTTCTGCTTGGATTATAAGGTATTAAAGTATTTAACACCTGATATGCATCGGGCACATCATGTGGGAAATTGTCGGCGGTTAAAAAAACAACTTCGATGTCTTGGTCGATTCTTTCTATTTTCAATTCCCTATCATTCATTATTTTTCCTAGCTGCTGCCTTCAACCAATCGTTGATTAAAATACTTAGATTTTCCGAGATAACAACATACATTCTTTATTTCGCGAATTGAGACCAATACTTTTTAAGAAATCATTTTACTTTCAATTCCTTATCCTGATGATTTGATTTGGGATTCATCGTATCGAATCGCGAAGGATTTACTCAGAGGTATGCTAGTGGCTAGAAAACAAAAGATCAAATTTGGTAACCCAATGGTAGGTGAGGTATTTTTGAAATATCCACCTGCCATCCGTGAGAAGCTGCTGTATTTAAGAGAAATTGTCCTAGAACTTGCAAAGACTACAAAGGGAGTCGGAGTCATTGAAGAAACTTTAAAATGGGGCGAACCAAGTTATATTACAAGTGAATCAGGCTCGGGAAGCACAATCAGGATGCATACAGTGCGTGGTGAACCAGACAAATTTGCCCTTTATTTCAATTGCAAAACATCTCTCATTGATCAGTTTCGTCAAAAATTTTCCACAAAACTTAAGTTTAGTGGAAATCGAGCAATTATCTTTGACTTAAATGAAA
The DNA here is from genome assembly GCA_027531445.1 of Leptospira sp. Taxonomy (GTDB): domain Bacteria; phylum Spirochaetota; class Leptospiria; order Leptospirales; family Leptospiraceae; genus Leptospira_A. Next base: position 175,175 of record JAPZRK010000007.1, on the reverse strand, counting down.
AATTTCCTTTGAAAGAAGTGAAGTCTTGCCTAGTGTCTGCGTTGACCTACAATCAACAGAAATCCAAAAAATAAATCACCGTAAAAGTTGTTTGTTCAAACGAATCGAGGAGAGAGCAATACTTCAATGGCTCTCTACCTTCTACTGATTCTTTTTGAAGTAATCTAAGTTGAAACAGTCCTTACTTTTTCTCAACCCAAGATTTTAGATTGGAAAGACCCTTCTCAAAATCTGGACCCACCATTCCATCTAAAAAGGGACCAAAATATCGTCCAACTGGATAGTCTAAATTACCCTCGTTTAGCCAAGTAACCTTTGTTCCACCTTCGACGCTTTCAAAAAGAATTGTCGCTGTGGAAACCATTGCATTGGGTTCAGTAAATTCCAGATCAAAAACGATCTCCTTATCCTTAATGATCGACTTAACTGTTTGTTTACCTTTGCCAGTGATTTTACCATCCCATTCTTCCGTATGACCCACTTGACCCGGAGTGCCAGTGATTGTCACTTTCTGTTCTGGATCACTTAAGGCCCAAACACTCCAATTTTTCCAAGTGTTAAAGTCAGCTACTGTAGGAAAGATATCTGATGCAGGTTTTGCAATCACGAGGGATCTTTCGACTTTGAAGCTTGACTTCATAAAAATAGGTATGATCAGAATCAAAGCGATGATTCCAATTGCGATAATAGAAAGCTTTTTCATTGTAACCTCGATGCGGATCTTGAGACAGAGCTCATGCTACCGAATCGTTTCAATTTAGATCAATTGCCTGAAGAAAGTCAATTTTTTTAATCAACTTGATTCTCTGAATTGATATCAATCTCTCGATCCAAAAGTTTGATATCTTGCAATGTCAATTGAATAGCAATACCGATTTGACGATTCATTTCTCGAATAGAAATTAAATCATCGATGTTATGTTTCTTATCTGGATCAAAAAAAAGTGAAATTGCAACTTCTCTCTCTTCAATGTCATCTAACTCTAGATAGTAATTTTGAACCCAATGGCTAATTAATTCTTTTCTTAAGCTATTTTCTTTATTTTCAAAATCAGGAGGTAAATTGATTAAATACCAGAGTGGCTCGGAATAAATACTCGATTGACGGGGAGGATTCCAAAATTCAGCTAAGATTTTTTTTTCGGGAATAAATTCAATTTCAAATGCATAGGTGGTTGCTTTATATCCTAAGTATCCAGCAAAAGATCCACCAAGTAAATTTACCATAGATTGTATCGAATCAGACTCCCATTGAACGGCACCAGATAACACCGTAAATCCAGCTGTGACTAATATCGATAAAATAGTGTAATTCTTTATGGCTTCTCGTTCCCTATTTTGTAAAACCCTGATGAAATCATTCATTCTCTCTGCATGGCAATGCATTTCTGATGCGGAACCAGTAATATCTATAGTTGCAAATTTGATTGCCGCATTTAATCGAAGTTTAATTCTATTTAATTCAACAATAACTTCATGATTGTTTGATTTCTTTCCATGTGAATTTTTCAGAATCATTAACTTTTTTAGGAACGGAATCATTCCATAAGCATTAGCAATATTCAATGACTTCCGAGAAAACTTATCTTTAAGCAGATAATGCTCCAAGTAATCCTTGGTTTCCTCTCGTTTTATAAAATTTTCGGGATAATTTGGTAGATCCGTACTATCAGAGCAACTATAGGTTTTTTCAATAGGCTCTTTGATCTGTTTTTGATTACATTGAATGAGATGAAAAAAAATTAAATAAATGATAAAGAATAGTTTAAGTTTCATCTCGTTTTTTATTATTTAATTTCATTATACAGACAGAAAAATTTTCTCCTCAAAGACTTCATTTAGTTTCAAAAAAAAATGAAAACAAAGTATAACCAGTTAACCCAAGATGATTGAATCAAGATTTTTTATTCTTACAACAAGAATTTACTTGTTCTGAAATAACGAAAAGATAAGGAAATCGATATCTACAATTTCCAGAGAAGTAAAAAGAAACATAGGTGGAAGAGTCTAGATCTTGAAAAATTAGTTCAATTTTTTGACGAGTAACTTTATATTCTTTTCATTGGTTAGCATCTTTCGGTAAAAAGCGAAAGCCTGTTCCTAAACGAAAACCTTCTTCCCGAAAGAAATCGGTCCGACCTAAATCTGAAAAAAGCGACCCACGATAAAGCTCAAAGGTTACAAACCAATTTTCCCAGACGAGTTTGGTTCCTATGGCCAATGATTCTTTTCGACCGCTCCCACCTTCCCAAAGCTGTCCCATTCCTCCGCGAAGGTAGACATCGAACAGGGCAATCGGATAATGTAGGGCAATTTCAAGCTCCGCTACCGTCAGATTTGCATTTAGGGTCCGAGGAAAGAATGTTCCGAAATTTGTTAACTCTGGTGCGTCCCCTCTGGGACTTGGAACTGGAACTCCGAAAGAGGCTAAAATCAAATAGTCTCCTGGCAAAACATTGGTTACTTGAGTGTTGGATCGAGTTATACTTCCTCCAAAACCTAACCAAGACAAAAGTGCATATTCTAAACCAAACCGAACGTTTTGATTTCGGATCTCCGATTCTTGGTAGGATGCAGCTTTCGCCAAACCTAAATTCCTTCTTTCTGGATTGGGAGACTGGACTAACGGACCTACATCATAAAGGAAAAAAAGCGTACTAAAACGTTCTGGAGATGCATCATCGGATACTTTATTCTGCAAAGATCCACCTTGTAGTTCCCATGACCATTGTCCTTTGGCAAATGAAGTAGGTGTTGCTTGTAAAGAAAAAGTGATCAAGAAAACACAAAAGGGAAAGGAAACAAAAATTTTCAGGAACATAGGCTTCAACTTTTAGACGATTCGAAAGGACTATTAAAAATTTTAGTGCATACCGCACCACTATGCATTGTTCTCTAGACGAAATCGTTCCCAATCATTTCCTGGTCAGGAGTCGAGGGTAAATAAATGACAGAAACACAATATGAATTTAATTCCGAACATAACACGATCCTTTCTGATCTAGCGAAAAAGATGCAATTTGTTGGCATTTTCGAGATCGTTCTAGGAGGAATTTACTTTTTAGGTTCAATCGCGATTTTTAGCATAGCGAATATAGGCACTGGAGTGATCGATATTTTGCTTGGCTATTTAACTCTAAAGGCATCAAAATTCTTTAAGGCTATTGTTGACAGCGAAGGCAATGATATGACCCACCTAATGAATGCAATAGTCGAACTGAAAAACTTATATGCTATCCAGTTTTGGCTCAACATTTTTCTAATCGTTATCATTTCGTTAGGCATCGTCTTTGGCATTTATGCGGTGACTCAAGGCCAAGATCTGTACTGAATGGTGCCACTGGATCCAGATCCTATAACTCTTGTTTTGGAAGGTAGGAATGCTATCCCTAATAACGTACCATCGCTGACGGGAAGTTCACGCGACCAAGTGCTCCCGCCGTCCGAAGTCTTCCATAATCCTGCTCGACCTGAGACTATTCCATTCAATTCGTCAGAGAATGCCACGGAAGTGTTAAATGAAACTAGCGCAGTTTTTTCAAATATTTTTGTCCATGTAGTTCCACCGTCAGTGGTTCTATAGACCAGATCTAGTAAATTCGAACTGGCGCCTGATGCAACATAAAAAGTATTCTCATTCAATACATGAATATCATAAAGTAGTATACCAGACATTGAGGGTACTTGCGTCCACGTTGCACCGGCGTCATTTGATAGATAAACTCCATACTGGCTTGTATTGGATGCAGTGAATCCACTAACTGCTATTGCTTTAGTTTCATTGATGAATCGAACATTCAGAAACCGCGCATTAATTGTAAAAACATTCGACCAATTGTTGCCAAAGTCTGTCGATCGAGCTATTGCTCCTACACTACCTTGATATCCTGCCAAAAGTCCGACGCCCGAGTTATTAAATGAGACACCACGAAATTCGGTGGTTGCATTGATTGCGCCAAAACTTGCAGGCACGAGCCAATTTGCTCCGTAATCATTAGAATATACAGCTGTTCTCTGCTGACCAACCGCCCATACTACACCACTTGCTGTCGCAAAAGTGTCACGAAAAAGATTTGTACTAGTCTCAAAAACAGAATTCCAAGTCTTTCCACCATCGATTGTTTTATAAACAGATTTCGGATAAGCGGCGAAGCCTCCACTCGTATAGCCGATAGTTTCCGTTGGCATAACGATGCGGCCAAATTGTAGCCCATCACCCTTTGCTCGAGCGGACCAAGTCGAACCTGAATCGCCAGAATACAATAATTTTGGTGAGAGGCTTGTATTCATAAAAGCAAAAACTTCTATAGAATTTTTTTCGAAGATTACGCCGGATACCGACGTTGCCGATCTAGCATCGATGTAGGAAGCTGTCCAAGTATTTCCTCCATCAATAGTTTTGAATATACTATTGTATGTGAGAGTATTGATAGTATTAGCAATAAAATATCCTTGAGTTTCAGTTTGAAATTTTACACGGGCAACGCTTGTAATTGCTAGATTAGATGGTAGCGATAGGGATTCAAAACTTTCCCCACCATTGTAAGTTTTTCTAATGGTCTGTTGCCCGCCTGAAACAAGAGCAACATAACCAATATTCGGACTAACAAAAGAAATCGATACCTCACCTAGACTTGATCCCGAAACCATATTCACATCTTGCCAAGTCTCACCAAAATTTTGAGTCTTCTTTAGGAAGGGAATTGTGAACGTAGTATTATAGCCACTGATGTAACCTGTACCAGAAGGAAAGATGATGAGTTGGTTAACGATGAAATTCTGCTCCGAAACTTTTCTCCAAGTAAAACCACCATCAAATGAGCTAAATATATAAGTTTTATCTGAAGTTTGGTCTTGCAAAGTCAAAAGAGCATTTAGCGAATCGGCGAACTTGATCGAAGAAACAATGCCATTCACCCCAAGCGAGATATTCGTCCACTGTCTTCCAGAATTGAGCGAATATTGAAAGAAAGTGGAGCTTGAATCAATTTTTCCTCCACCGATAAAAACAACTTTTGAGTGTGGATTGATAGCTATTGAATTTAGATCATGATCTCTGTCTCCTGCAACCAAACGATTCCAAGTTAATCCTCCGTCAGCTGTCCGAAGAATCAGCCCATCGCTTCCTACAATAAAACCAACTTGATCATTTACAAAAGATCCTTCGCTCATTGCATTTGCAGTGGGTGTTCGATTTGCCTCTGTCCAGACTAGAGAAGCAAAAGGTATCTCACATTGACCTAAAAGACACCGTAATAATTGAGTTCGACGGAAAGCATCAGATCGAGTGTCACCTGCATTAAAAAGTTCTAACTTACATTGTGCGCTAATTATAATGAAAATGAATGCACAAATAATCTGGACATATCGAGATATGGGGAACTTTTTATCCATACTTGTTAAGATTCAACTTTCAATGTTAAAGTCTATCATAAAATTACAATGTACGACTTTCATGTATATGTTTAAAGTAATCACATACTAGGCGATCGGACCATGACTTGGCAAACAATCCTTCATAAAAAACGATGTGACTGCCACGTTTTGTTTTGACCAAAATTGTCTTTGGCAAACTTTCTAGCCAATGCATATTTTCCAAAACATTTAAATTTACACAAATGGGATCGTCCTCTGAATTTAAAACCAAGAGTGCAGTTTTGATATTTTTAATCACATGAATTGGATTACTTTCTTTGTAGTACTCCTCACTAGTTTCATAACCCGCGATAAGGTGAAGGCGATCTTGGAATTCAACAATCGATTTTGATTGTGCAAGATTTTGATAACCTGGGATTTGTGACAGGCTTTCGTAATGTTTGTCCAAAAAATATTTAATTAGCCTTATTCCCATTAGTCGATTATAAACTGGATGAATTCGATGGAAAGCCTTCTCGATGTCATATGCAGGAGAGATGGCAACTGCCGCCTGGAAAACACTCTTTCGGCCTGTCTCGCCTAAATAACGCGCAAGTAGACCCGAACCTGCAGATAGACCAAAACCATAGAGTGGTGAATTTGGAAATTTTTTCTGAATGTATTCAAGTTGAATTTTGAGATCTTTTGTAGAGCCCATCGTATTGATAACAGGTGTTCCAAGGGAAAGATTTCCATGACCGCGGCGAATGCAAACAACCACAATCCAACCAAGTCGATTGCGTAAGTTTGTGACTGTTTTTTTGACATCTTGTTCATCCCCACTTATGGTATGAAAAATAACCGCGATCGGAGTCTCTGTATTTCCAGAAAGTCCTTTTGTACCTGACCATGCAATACCTGTTATCCCACCATCTGGCATCTTAAGCTCATCTATGGAATCGTATACATAAGGCTTAGAATAATAATCACGTAGCAAAATCAAGATGAGCATCAAATGCCGATTGAAACACCAAATTGTTGGGTAGTATGCTTTACTTAAAATCGGAAGTGATGCAATGGCATGTGCATTCCATGGACTAGCTGAACAGTGTACTGTGGGACGGGCTACAACTTCTCGAAAATAATAGACCAAGAATAATGTTGGAAAATAGACAAAAAGAAAAAAATACAATAAAAGGGAAACCATAGAGTTCAATTCAAACATTTCATCCTATTCTTTTTTGATTAAATGAAAAGGGAGTGGCAATGCGGAAAATCCTTTTGTATAACTCAATCCAATCAACTTGTTTGGTTCAAAAAAACGAAATTCATCAATCACAAATGGCCAAGGAAAACGAGTTGAGCGAGGGTAACAAACTTTAATACATACCTTAGAATCAATGTTAGATGGTTGATGTAAAACTTCCATCGGGAATCGTTTCGTTCTTTCGCCGTTTGTCGAATTCGAAAAAACATTGATCGCTTGATCATTTCCGCTAAATTCCTTTCCAACCCAATTTTTAAATCCAAAGAGTGAAAGACCATGCTTTGCAACAAATTGAAACCATTTTGGTCCAACCCAGAAAACTTCATAAAGTCCTTCTGGAAATGTAGTCGAAGGAGGCAATTGTTTGAATTGTTTAATTGCCTCAAAAAAATTATTGGAAATACTTTCTTTCATATATATATTGATTTCTCTATTCATTCATAAAAATTCAGCAATTTCTACATTAATTTTAATCATCGAATTCATTCTTTTGTTAAATTTGGCTGTCTAATTCGATATGACAAAATCGATTTCAGGCCATGCCAAAGACCTCGGTGACAATTTCATAATTCGCCGCGTATTACCAGCGTTAGAAAAACGATCGATAGGACCTTTTGTTTTTTTTGACCATTTTGGCCCAGTTCCAATTGTTACTGGCAACGAACTTTCCGTTCGACCTCACCCCCACATTGGTCTTGCAACGATAACTTTTCTTTATAGTGGTGTTGTTTGTCACAGAGATAGTATCAACGTGGAAATGGACATTCGACCGAACGAAACAAACTGGATGACAGCGGGATCAGGCATCGTTCATAGCGAACGTTCCAAATTTGATTCGAAGTATGAAATCATAGAAGGAATTCAAACTTGGGTAGCACTTCCGAAAGAAAAAGAAACGATAGAGCCAAGTTTCCAACATCTTTCCGAATTAGAAATTCCGAAACTTGAACAAGATGGATATATCTTTCGTTTATTAGGTGGTTCGTTTCTGGACTTAATTTCACCAGCTCAAGTTCACTCCCCATTATTTTACGCTGATATCGAAATTCCTTCTCATACAAATCATATCAATTGGAAACTTTCAGATCACGAGGAAGCTGGACTCTATATCGCCCGTGGTTCTGTAGAATCGGAAGGTATTACCTATGGTGTAGGATCGATGATAGTATTTGACCAAGGCACAACAATCTCTTTCAAGTCCAATGAAAAGAGTAGGTTGATGTTGCTAGGCGGAAAGCCGTTACCAGAAAAGAGACATTTATACTGGAATTTTGTGGCAACTAACATGGATTCAATCGAAAAAGCAAAAGAAAGATGGGCAAAGGATGAATTCCCCAGAGTTCCGAATGAAACCGAAAGGATCCCACTTCCACCGCATTGATCTAGGTTGCGCGGCTCTTCCGATTGATTCCAATGATTGTGATATCGTCTTGCAAAGGCATGCCTGCGAGGAATTCTTTTTGGATGAGCAGCAAATCCTCTATTTCTTTTTTAAAAGCAAGATTTTCATTTTGTTTTAAGAATTCTTCTACGCGATCCTCACCAAATTCTACCTGATCCACATTCCACTGTTCGGTCAGGCCATCAGTAAACAAAAACAAGGAGCTTCCGTCCGGAAAATCATGCTCAATGGAAGAGTACTCTGTTTTTTTTGTTACACCAATGATTCTACCAGTCTTTTCTAGTCGAATGATGTTCTTACCCTGTATCAGAAACTGCGGTGGATGGCCAGCAGAAGCATAACGTATTTTATTTCTCTCGGTGTCGATATCAACTAACGTACAAGTAAAGAAATGATTTAAATTTTCGAAAGAATGCAGATATTCACTATTTAAGTACTTCAAAAGTTCATGAACACTGTATTTACCTCGTTTTAATGATTCGTACAATGTTTTGATCGCCATGGTAATGAGTGCGGCTTGTAATCCATGGCCAGTTGCATCAGCAATAAAAACCCGAACCAAACCGGGTCGAAGTTCCGTAATATCAAAAAAATCCCCACCAACTTCTGTTAATGGTAGGTACTTGATCGTAAATTCGAGTTCACCGACAATTCGATCTTCTTGTGCAAGGATACTTGATTGGATTTTACGGGCAGTTGATAAATCGCTTTGGATAACACCTAAATTTAATTCTAATTGGTTAGTTAGATTTTCTTTTTCTTCGATGTTAGCGCGAACTTTTTCGAGAACCAGATTGTATCTCTCCGCTATTTGACCGACTTCGGTAAACGGTTCGATGGAAACGTTTTTGCTTAAATCTCCAGTTACCTTTTGGTATTCCATTTCTGAAAAAAGATCATGCAATTCGGTCGTGGCGCGGTGTTCTGTAAAGTTGAGCCCTTGCTTTTCAGCCGATTCCGAAACTCTCAGTTTATAAAATAAATTGATGATATATAATATAACAAAACTGATAGAAAAGGAGATCAAACCACACGTTACCACTCCTAACATTTGCACTTTGATTTGTTGCCATCGACTTAAGCCAGTATCGATAACATCCAAATTTGCAAAAAAACCTAATGCCAATGTTCCCCATATACCACCAGTTAAGTGAACAGGAATTGCCCCCACTGCATCATCAAGTTTTAAACTTTCTAATAAATTTCTTGTTTCCAACATCAAAATACCAGCAACGAATCCAATAAAAAGGGCCTCGGCCGAAGTAACTGCTTGGCAAGCGGCGGTGATCGAAACTAGACCTGCCAAAGCACCATTGAGAGGTAAAGTTGCTTCTGCATAGCCAATACGAATCCATCCATAAATCAACGCAGAAGCCATACCGCCTGATGCACCTAACATCGTATTTGCAATGATACCAGGAACATTTCCAGAAAGAGAAAGGGTACTTCCGCCATTGAATCCAATCCAACCAAACCAAAGTATGAGAGTACCTAACATGGCAATAGGTAGATTATTTCCTGTTATATTTCTAACAAGGCCATTCGGCCCAAATTTTCCTAGTCGGTTTCCTATGAGCATCATCGCGGAAAGTCCCACCCATCCTCCAACACTGTGAACGGCGGTTGAACCTGCAAAATCGATAAATCCCATTTTTCCAAGCCATCCAGTCTTGATGCTTAGATCCGTAAGAAGCCGTCCCCATACCCAATGACCAAATATAGGATAGATGATGGATGATATGATGGCTGTGATGATGATATAGGCTCCAAACTTCATACGTTCGGCCACAGCACCAGAGACGATAGTTGCGGCCGTGCCGCAAAACATCAATTGGAAGAGGAAAAACACAGGGACTTTGGGATCAGTGATGGAGAAAGTTGGTAAAAATTGATCTATACCAATAAGACCTGAATAAGAAGACCCATACATAAACCCAAAACCAACAGTGAAGTATAAAATCGTTGCAATTCCGAAATCTGTAATATTCTTAATTGCTACATTGATTGAATTTTTTGTTCTAGTAAGACCTGATTCTAAACAAAGAAAGCCCGCTTGCATAAAAAAAACGAGTCCAGAACAGATGATAATCCAGAGTATATCGAATTCGTTTGTCAACATCCAGTATACATGATGCCGAAGATTTCAAATAAACGCAAAGTATTTCCAAGAAATCGGATCGAATTTATGGAAAATATTGTCTGAATAAAGAGATGTAAAATTAGATTTGAGTGCTAATTTCGTACTAACCCGTAAAACCAGGCCTCAAAAGACACTGGTTTAACGGGCAGCATAATGGTTACCTTGCTGAGAATAAACTTTGGTATTTCTCCTCGCCAATATTTTTTCGTAGATCTTCATCAAGTTCCAAAAATAGAAATTTGTTGAGATCAAAAGTAGTCCTTGCTTCTTCAAGTAGTTCCTTTTTCTGGAGTTCATCAAATGGCAAGGTATCAAGAGCTTGTCTATAAATTCCCTTAAACTCGTTTAGATTTGAAATTTTTGGAAATTCATAAAACGCAGTTCCATCATTGCCTTCCAAACCAAAGGATTTCACCAAAACTTTTTTGATCGCCTGGCCTCCTGACAAATCTCCAAGATATCGTACATACGATTGTGCAACGAGCATCGCAGGTCTAGTACTTGCGACCGATTCAATGTATTGAATGTACTTCGCAGTCGCGTTCGAAATCTTTCCACGTAAGGAAGTATTGAATTTTTTTTGAAAGAATGTGATATCCTCATTAAGGCTTTCAAGCCGATTCAATTCGGAATAATAAACCTTGGAAAGTATGGGGTCGTTTTTATTGATTTCAAAGAGATTTTCCATCACCTCGTAAACGTACTTTAAACTTTCTAGTTGATAAGTGTAGGTTTGTGGATCCAGCCCTCCCCTAAAAATCGCGCGCAAGTACGGAACTGTTTCCGTTTCGTGGTGTTTTTCTGCGGTGCCTTCCCGCAACATCAAAGCTATTGACATAAAATCTAAACCATCCTGAGAGTCATTCTCAAGATCAAAAAGATGGCGACAATCAGTTTTCTGTGTCTAGAGGAAGATTCTCTCTACTTCTTCTCTTTATTCAGCAAAGATTTGACCTTTTCTTGGTTCTCTTTGTCTGTAGCTTGTTCCTTAACCGTTTTAATGGCCTTCTGGCCTTCTTCACTTTGGGCTTTTTCGATGATTGTTTCCATCAAAGAACCGTTTCCTTCGGAATTTTCTTTGGAAGCTGAACTGGCACAATGAATCAAAAATGCAAAAAGAATAAGGATGGCATAAGTAAATTTCATAAGGATACTCCTAAAAGGAGTTTGAACCTTTGCAAGTTAGCGTCAAACAAATTCTTCTGAAGTGATAGCGGTTAATTCTTTTATAAATCGCTCTTTAAGACTTAGAACTACGTTTAAATCTAAAGCTTGCTTTTTTCGAAGTGTGTTCTTCGATACCAAATCTTCTACGACCTCTTGGTAAAATTTTTTACTAACAAAAGGTTGTGCTTTCAAAAGTCCAGCATCCATGTCCAAAAAAATTGCCCCAAGTTCGTCACTTTTAAATGTATAAAAAAATTGTTGTACAGTCGCTTTCGGTACATCCTTTAATTTATCCAAAAGACTTATATACTTTTGATTTATCTCAGAAAGTTTTTTAAGCAATTCTTCTTCTATCAGTTTTGCAAACTCAGTGTACAAAATGTATCTTGCCTTTTTTGAAATTTCCAATTTCCCATCGATACAATGTTGATATATTGATTGCATAACTTCTCTATTTTTTAATATAAATTCTTCCAAGCTATATGCAATCGAAGTTAGCCCGGTTATGTTCTCAGAGTTAACTGGAAAGGTATCCCAATCCTTCTGCATTCCTACCGGAATTAATCTTTTCATTCGGTTTTCATCCAGATCCTCATCAAGAAAGAGTGATTTTGTTTGCGTAAGAGAATCCGTTGTTAGATAAAAAAGAAGCTTTTGAAAATCTATCGTTTTGATTCCACTGGCTACAAAGTAATTTTGAAGGACCAATTTAAGATCGTTATCTCCGAGCATATTTAAAAATTCAAACAACAGAATCGGATATGCTCTACCTTCCGTTTGGTGAAAAAATACTTGATAATTTTCCACATATTTGTTTCGAATCAAAGATCGATTCAAATTTATAAAATGGTAAAGCGGTTCAGAGAATTCCCCTATCAATTTATCTTTCTGAATGTTAACCAAAAAGTTTATAAGGTTTTGAGGTATCAACACATGACAAAGTAAATTTGATTGATTCACTTTGATTTCATACTCAACTAATATTCCTTTATCAAACAATTGTTCAATTGGTTTATCCAGTGCTTTTGTTCCCGACTTTTGTAAACTGATTGGGAGCTGACTCCATTTTGAACCAATACTTGTTTTTAAAAGATTTACCAATAAACTCTGGTATTTCATTTGGACTTCATCAGGTTTATCTAATTTCTGATGTGGAAATGCATATTGCAAATAATAACTTTTATCTTCATAAGCTAGTGAAACCCCAAACCAGAATGCTACTTCTTCAGGATCCTTGGCATGTGATTCTCTTACATAACGCACTTTAGATTTGACCTTGATGTTTCCCCAATGAAAAGATCTTGGTATCAAAAAGTTACCTATTTCGAATTCCTTCATGTTCTCGATTTGCAGTTTAGGAAATATTTTTTTAGGGGGATGATTTTTTTGAATATCTTCCGAAATTTTTTGAGAAAAGTTTTTAATTTGCTCTTCCGATTGGATTTTGAATTGGATAGCATCCGCAAGGTGATCGTCTATGCAAAAAAATAATTCGATATCATTCCAAGATATCTTAAGGATATAAAAATCTGAGATCTGAAATTTGAGTTCTTTTTTGCTATTATCCGAAAAGGTCTCTATCGAAATACATTGGAATAAATTGGAAAAATTTGCACCTAACTTCACCCAAAGTGACTCTAAATTAAAATCATTCTCCCAAAACGGAAACAAAGTGAAGCTACTTAACAAACTTCTTAACACCTTTGTTTCTAGCTTTGTTTTAGGCATGAAACCGATGATTTTTGGAACATTTGATTTGCCATAATTGTGAATCAATTTGGCATCCACTGTCTCGTCTATTATCGAAGATAGTTCATCGAATGAAAATTCCTCTAAATTTAATTTGCCAGATTTTTGAAACACTCGATCAAATTGGTTCTGAAAAAGGGTATGGATGAGTTGGTTGGTTAAATTGTATTTCATCTAATTAATTTCTGAGTAAGGTCACTCATAGATGGTTAGTGTCTCGTATCTTTGAAACGAAACAAGAAAATTATGTTTCCAAACTAGATTTAGATTTTAATATGAGCAACATCAGTACGTATCCTAAAGTTTGGTCTCAATGAAAAGAATCACATCCTTCACAATTATCATTTCGCTACTCGGCCTCATCACAATGCAATGTGCGACTTCTGCGATCGTCAATATCGATACCCAGCCAGTCGGCGCCGAACTCTACTATAAAGGAAATTCCATGGGTAAGACCCCCACTTCAATCGAAATGGGAACCAGCATTTTCAGTGAATCCACGTTGGTTTTTAAAAATGGAGACCAGACCATCGCTACCGAAAAAGTTCAGAGACGATTGAGTGTCCCCATGCTTGTGTTTAATATTTTTCTTGGTTGGTTTACGCTTGGGATTTCTTGGTTCTGGGTCGCACCTCCCAAAGAATACCAACATTTTATCATAGGAAATGTTAGCACAAAGGGTTTTGTGAGTTCCAGTTCAGGCGCTGTTACTGGTTTTACTGATACGGTTACATTAAAAAATGGAACGAAGTATGAGGGTTGTTCTGCGGCAGTTACAGCCGATTCTGTTGTCATCACCACAAAGAATGGCAAAACACTCGTCTACCGCAAATCGGAAGTCCAGAGTTTTAAAAAAGGAAACTGATTCAATTAGAATGTTGTGGTAAACGAGCCTTAGCCAGCTACGAATCACCGAACAGCTAAGGTTGCCATTTTACAAAAAGCTTTCACCTCTCACTAAAGAGAGGTGAAGTCAATTTATTTCATGAACATGGATGCAAGAGAAGTCAATTGACTTGCTACATCATCTTTAGGTTCATTACCATCTGGCGATAGCTTGTCTATGACAATAGGTAGTAAGTTACTGACAACGCCTGCTGTCGTGTCTGGATCCATTCCCACTTTTGCGGCAAGATCGTTTACGGAATCTTTACCCAGGACGGATACTAGATCCGATGGATTGAGTGCAGAATTTTCTCCACTACTGATCCATGAAGATGCGACTTCAGAGAAACCTTTCTCTTTAAATTTTGCCACAAGGCCCGAAACACCACCGTTCTCCTCGATGATCTTTTTAATGCCTTCGATGATTTGTGGATTTTTTTCTACGAGGTCCATAGCCTGTGCGGCCACTGCTTTTAAACTGTCAAATATGCTCATTGCTCATGAGAACAAGAGAAGGAAAAATTTAAAAGTAATTTATATCCTTAAAGTTTCTACCAGATTTATAAGATTACTACTTCTTATTCGTCCAATCATTGTATGAATGCCCATTTTTGGAATGAACGATATTCAGCCAACGAGTTTGCATACGGCAAGTCTCCCAATCATTTTTTTGCACAGACGATTGATGGTTTGAAACCCGGTCGAATGCTTCTACCTTGTGAAGGGGAAGGACGCAATGCCGTTTATGCGGCTACACTTGGCTGGGAAGTTACCGCATTTGACCAGAGCTTAGCTGGACAATCCAAATGTCAACGTCTCTCGTTGGAATCGAATGTAAAGGTTCACTATAACATTTCGGATGCTTTGCAGTTTGAATTTGGTGAAGCTCAATTTGATTGTATTGGACTTATTTATGCACACTTTTCACCAAATATTCGTCAGCGGGTTCACCAAAAGGTAGTAAGATGCTTGGCTCCATCTGGAATATTGATACTAGAAGCTTTCGAACCAAAACAGTTAGAAAATCAATCCGGTGGCCCGAAACAAGCAGATATGCTGTATACAATTGATATGTTAAAGGAAGACTTTAAAGATTTAAAAATAAAGACCTTGGAGGTCTCCGTCATCGAGCTAGATGAAGGAGCATACCACCAAGGTAAGGCGAATGTGATTCGGCTGATGGCCGAGAAAGGTTAGAATTTGTAAGTTGCGGACATAGAAAACGATACCCCTTCTCTGTAGGATCGGAATAATTTTTCCTCATTCAAAAGTTCATCTCTCACATAAATTCTAAATCTTTGGTCAAAGATATTCTTAGCAGCGAATTTGAAATCAAGACGTTCGTCTTTTTTGGCAGAATAAACAAGGTCTGTGATTCCAACTCCCTTTTCATAAGAGTCTGGAGTTCCATTTGCACCAACCACGAAAATTCGATCTCCAAAATAGTTGTAATACAATCCAACTGTCATATCTTTCGCTTTTGTGATAAAAACATCAAACTTGAGATTTGCAACGAAATCAGACTGACCTTGTAAGGATCGTCTAATATTAGTAGGATCATAAGAAAAGCTACGATCGTTTACATTTAACAGCCCCGCTCTACCAACAGTAAACTGCTCCCATGACACGACATTAACTAAAGACTTTATAAAATAAAAGTTGGTTTCAAATCGAAATCGATCAAGAAATTCCCTTCGAAAATCAATTTCTATCCCACGTATCGTAGCCTTACCAGCATTTGCATAAGTAAAGAAAGGTGATACTTGTCCAGCAACTGGCTGCCCAATAGTCTCAATTGGATTGGACATTTCTTTCATAAATGCACCTACGCCAGCATAGTTGGAGGCTCCCATATACCATTCCCATCGGAAATCATAATTATGAATGTATGTTCTATTTAAATTTGAATTTCCTCGAATTCGATCCGCACCGAAAAATGGTGTGAAGGCAAATGGGGACAATTCCCTAAAATCCGGTCTCGTCACTGTTTCAGAATAACCAAAACGTAAATTCTGATCTTTCACAAATTCATATACTATATTAGCACTCGGTAGTTTGTCTCGAGTTCTCAATTGACCTATTCCGTTGTTGTCAGCAGCACATGCTCGGCTATTTATCAGAGCAAGTCTTTCGTATTCATTATTTGTATCGCAACCGTAGTTTGGCTTACTTCCATCCCATTGTTCTTTTAAAACGAATGTTTTTACATTCTGAAAGGAGTCTTCATACCTAACCCCACCGATGAATCTTACTTTTGAAACTATCGGGAGGTCGACCTGACCAAAGTAACTATGTAATTTTTGAAATGCATCATAAGCATTCGGTTCCACTTGTCGTTCAGAAAATGTCCTATTTGTCTGACCACTTGAATTCGTTCTTAGAAACTCTAGCGGATTGTAGGCGACCTCTCCTGGAACTAAGTAAAGATCTAAGTTAGTCACTCCAGTATTAGATTTGGAACCAAACTCACGAAATGAAAATGATTTGAATCGATCTAAGGCACTTCCACCGAATTTGAAGGTGGATTTCAGTCCATTCCACTGATCGAATGGAATTTCGTAAGCTACTGAAGCACTCCTAACTGTATCGTTTGCTGTGGAATAAAATCTTGAACCGTCGGGATTGTTACCAAGTCGAGTCGGAATGACCGTAGGGCTACCACCTGATGGTCTCCGCCAAACCTGTTGAGTTAAATTCGGCTCATCTCTTTTTGCTTCTCCCAAATTGGCTTGCCAGTCCAGAGTATGCGGACGATTTGAACCGAAAAGATTAAGCGCGTGTTTCCCACCTAACGAGCTATTGAAAAGCTGACGACTTATAAAATTTTTGGTTTGCGAATAAAACTCAAACTGATCTATATTATTTGTACCTTGTGCTTCTCTAACAGTTTTTTCGGAGGAAACCGAATAAAAGTTTTTAAGGAAGAATTGCTGTCCCGTCATTGGCTCGTAGTTTAGGTTTAGATTATTACCGAACAATCTCTCCTCGGTATAAATATCAGCGTTTTGTGACTGCAATGGTCCAATCGTTGTTAGATCTGTAACGGTTGTAGCAATTGGATTTCCTGGTACAAAACGTACGTCTTTTTGCCTTCTAAACCTATAATCTACCGAATGAGTCGTTCCGAAGATCACACCAAGTCTTTGGCCAGATTCTGTTAACTTGAAGGTATTCCCGGTCGAAAAACTAAAGTTCTTGTCATACGGAGCTTTTGTTTCTTCATAACTCCAATTATTTGGAAAGGAGACCGCTCCAAATCCCACAAGTTGAGGTGGAACCCCGCCAAATCGATTGCCTGGTTCAAAGGGAAGGACATCCGGTACTGCTTTAACGATACTAGGTAGTTCTTGATTTGAAGTCGGCCTCCCAAAAAAATCTCCACCATTGAAAGTGAGCCATTTATTTCTCGTTGTATTGGCGTTCATTCCAATACCCAATCCAACATTCATAAAAAACTGATCCGGATAATCTTTCGTTTCGATTTTTACAAGTCCACCAGAGAACTCGCCGGACTCTTCAGGAACAAATGACTTGATGATGCGAATATTTTTTATGAGTGAAGCAGGAAAAAGATCTAATGGTACAACTCTTTTATCCGGTTCCGTAGATGGTATGTATGCATCATTCAAATAGGTAGAAGAATATCGTTCTCCTAAGCCCCTAACAAAAACGTATTTTCCACCTACCAAGGTGATACCGCTTACGCGACGAACTACTTCACTTGCAGAGGAATCTGGCGATTTTTTAATCGATTCTGCTCCTATCGCATCAGAAACAGTGGCAGACTTTTTTTGCAAACTTAGGAGTGCCGCGTCTGATTCATTAATTGCACGGTCTTTAACTTCGACAGTTTCCAGTGTTTGAGCACCAAAAGTTACGTTTTGTGTAACAGACTTTCCTGCAGATATAGTGACCGACCTGGTTTGTGGTCCGTACCCATACATTTGAAATTCTACTTGGTAACTTCCTGGTGCAAGGTCTACCGAATACTTACCATCAAAGTCAGTTTTGGCAAATTTCTTTTCAGATCGAACAACGATCGTTGCTCCGAACACTGCCTCTCCATTCTCTGAATCGATAATTGTTCCTTTAATTGATCCAGTAGCCTGAGACCAGATGGAAATAGGTAAAAAGAAGAAAAATGAGAGGGATGCAAACGCGATGAGTTTTTTCATATCAGCCAACAATTGGTTTTTTTCCACGAAACCGACTCAGGGTGAAACGGAAAAGACTTTGCCCTACCCTTTCATTACAGTTGAATTAATTTACTGTCATCAGATTGTAATAATTTAATTTCCCAAAACGCCCACTTTGAACGTTCCATTGACTTCAAAAACCATCTTTATTTCGCTCAAATAATGATTCTTACCGTTGCTCGAAATTACTAAAGAACTAGGCTTGTGACCATAAATGCCGTTGTAATTTCTTGGCTTTTCCCAAGAGAGTGCCTTAATTTTAAACGGATGGTTTTGAATTTTTTCACGAATAGTACGCAATCCCATTTCTCTTCGCTGTTGCATAAGATTCTGATATTCCAAGATCGGAGTAAAATCCAGTGCAGTACCGAAGCCAACCGTATGTGGAAAAATACAACCCAGATCTTCATCATTGCTGGTTAGAGTCTTCAAATTTGCTGTTGGCGTCTTCTGTAGCTCAATTAAAAAATTCTGTATCGCATCCTCTTTCGATATAATATGAGGTGATAGTTTGCAACCTACCTGCTTCATTTCTAAAATTTTTTTTCTTTGTAATTCCATCTGAACAGTTTGTTCTCGATTTTTTAGGTCAATTTCTTCTCTAAAAGGATTTTTTGAATCACATTGATTTAAGGATAAGATTGCAACGATTATGTAATGTCTAGTTTTCATGAAATAACTAAAAAAAATGCCCCGCTTTAAGGCGAGGCATTTACTAACGCTTTTGAAGGCTTTTGATTACCTAGCTCTAAAAGCTGCCCATCCTGATGGCCAGTTACCCGCTCCACCACCTGCATTTGATGCAGTCGATGTGTAGTTCGGTTTGGTCGCAGTAAATCCACAGCTTCCATCCGTTACGTTACCTTCAGAAGTGATTGGAAGTGCAGTAAGTGATGCACTTGCATTGTTTGTAGCACCAGTTGTACTTGCAGCAGATGCTGTAGACTGTGCCAATACAGTATTGTTAACTGTATAAGATTTAGCAGGGTATGTTCCTGTTCCGTCGGATCCACTCAAATAAGTCGTGTTGAAGTTGTAGATCAAACCATTGCTAAAAGTTCCAGCAAGACCTTCTCTAAGCCTCATTCCTTGAGAGCCAGAGATATTCTGTCCAATAAGAGTAAAACCGCTAACTGTTGGAGTAGTGCAACGAGCTAAATTATTATCTCCACATGCACTTGTTGGGGAATGGGTTCCATCCATCTCAAAACCGTGTGGATCTGTAGAAGAAGTTCCACCGCAGTTAGTTGGGTATTTGTGAGCGATAAGATTAGATAGAGTTCCTTGGAAACCTTCGTCTAAGTCATAATCGTCGTCCAATCCACCAGTTGCGATAAGATTCGTCCAGGTTCCAGATCCACCCCATGCCTCAAATCCATCATCCAATCCACGGTGAACTTGAACATTTGAAAGTGTACTATTTGATGCATAGATACTAAGGTTATTCAACTCATCACCTGGAGCTACTTCGTTTCCGGCAAACTCGATGATAGTGTATTCCATCTGTAAGTTATTTGAACTGCCAGTCGCAGCTCCACCATAACCAACTGGTGTCGTACCTTCTGTGTTAGACGCTCTAGATGCCCCAGAGTTTCCAATCATTACAATTCCACCCCAATCCCCTGGAGATCTTGAACCAGGTGAACTTGATGAAGTCCAACAAATAGGTAGTGCAGCCGTACCTTTTGAGATCAATGTAGTTCCTGACTTGAAGAAAATAGAGGACCCTCTTTGACCAAAAATCACTGTTCCTGGTTGAATGGTAATTGTTGCTCCACTTTCTACGTTAACTGTTCCAGAAAGTAAAATTCCATTTGACCATGATTCTGATGCTGAAATCGTACCTGTCTTAGTTGTAGGGGAACCCGTAAGGCGAATACCATCACAAACGTTTTCACCAGCAGTAGGACTTGCAAGATTATATGATCCTCTTCTAACTACACGAATTGCAGTAACTTCTAACACTTGATTTGTGATAGTTAAACCAACAACCTGATTTAGGTTAGTAGGATCGGCATCATTGGCAACGAGAGTAAAACTTCCCGTACCGACATCTGTTGTATAATCATCTATTAGATCTGCATTTCCACCAGATTTTAATGACTTCGAAGTGATATTCAATCTTTGTGACTGAGTATTCTGTTTGAAGCTTAGGGTGATTTTTCCTGCACCAGCTTGGGCTCCCGAAGTTGCAAGGGCTCTAATTCGTTCGTTTGTAGTAAGAACTAAATCCTTAGAGACTGAACCTTGTACAGAAGCATTTACACCTTGTGTAAATTCGATCGCACGGTTATGAGTCGCGGTTGTCATTACGGTACCACCTGCCTGCTTGACAGTAATATCCATTGTAACCGACCATTCATTCTGACTCAAAAAAAACAATGCAGCAAGTAATAAGCCAGTATCATCGTCCTTCTTTTTTTCGCAGTTTACAGTTGATAAAGTAAAAGCAAGTAGACTTGCGATCACTAATCCCTTTTTAAAAATTCCTTTCATTTGATCCTCTTTCGATAGTCTCGAAGTTTTGCCGGCGGGATTTCCCGTTCGGGAAAATGATATTTTTCCCCCCAGCTAGGGTTCAGTATGCAATAGGTTTGTTACGAGGGCATTACAACATGATGAAGGATTGGTAAAAATGAAGATCTGATCAATTCGTATTTGAACACCTCCTAACCAATCTTTCCCAATATCTTAACTAGGTTGCTTTTGATCCGGCGTTTTTGATCGTCGGTGAGTTTGATTTCTCCACGCTCCGCCTTTTCGATGACCAACTCTGCCTTTTCAATAAAAATGAGAGCCGCATCGTCAATGGCTTCCTGTCGTGCCTGTTTTTGACGATAGGCATCCAACGACTTTTGGACATCAATGAGCTCTTTCGATATAGAACCTATTGCGACATTGAGGTTGATGATATCTTCATTCATAATTCACAATGTTACGACTTATTTGTAGAGCACGTCGATAAACTGTTTTTTGGCTTCCAAATGTTCTTTGAATGTTGCTGAAAAGTAATGAGAGCCATCGGGTTTAAGCAAAAAAAACAGCTTATCTGATTTTTCTGGCTTAAATGCCGCAAGCAAAGCGGGAAGTCCCGGATTGGAAATAGGTCCTGGCGGCCATCCTCCATTAATGTATGTGTTATATGGAGATTCTATTTTTAGATCAGTTTCAAATAATCTCTTTTTAGGTTTGTCGAACAGATATTGAACCGTTGCACACGACTCCAAATTGATATTCTTCTCGATTCGTGTGAGAAATACGCCAGCCATCAATGGACGTTCTTCCTTTCGCACAGCTTCCCTCTCGACGATTGATGCCAATACTATTTTCGCGTGTAAGTCTTTTGGTGTAATGCCTTTTGCTTCGGGAATGGTTGCTAACTTTTTATAAAAGCGTTTGATCATCATATCAGCGATCCGATCAGCAGGAAAGTTTAAAGGAACAGAATAGGTTTCTGGGAATAAATATCCTTCCGTTGTACTCGCTGGAATTTTATATTTTTCTAGAAGTGCTTTATTTGAAGCCGCTGACAAAAATGCCTCTCGCGAAGGTGTTAGCTTTTTTGCCGTGAGTAAATCGCCAATTTGACGATTATTGTAACCTTCAGGAACAGTAAAACTTACGAGTTTCACCTTACCAGAGATGATTACATCAAGAATCTTGCGAGAACTCATTCCATCATTGATGTCATAGACACCTTGTTTGATCTTATTTCCTGAACGTGTGAATTTTATTAAATAATTGAAATATACTGATGATTTGATCATACCCGCTGCCGCAAGTTCCTTAACAACGGTGGATGACGGTTCACCCGGATCGATGATCAACTCAAAATTATTTTGTCCATCACCGACGGCTCCACCTTTCATCTCATCGATGACAAAAAAAGAAATAATGGAAACTAACGATACGATAGATATAAATGCGAGCAAAATGATAAGGGATTTTTTCTGGTTCAATTTCATATACGTCACTCCTACAATATTATCGATGGTAATAAAACACTCAAATTCTTTTTTTACTGAAGGTAGACGGGTTCCTGGATTAAATTGATCTTAAACTTTTTGAAAACGCCTTGTTTGATTTCCTCCGAAAGATTAAGCAGATCTTTTGTCTTTCCATTAATATTGATTAATGAAAGGCAGTGAGCACTGGAAATACCAACACCATGTTTTGTGTAACCTTTTTGAAAGCCACTCTGCTCAATTAGCCAGGCCGCAGATACTTTGTATCCTCCGCTTGCTTCCGGAAATACATTCGGTAAGTCCAGACCCAATGATTTCAAATTATTTTGAAATTGAACAAATTCATCTGAACTTAATACAGGATTTGTAAAAAAAGATCCGACAGATTTTGAATTTGGGTCAAGAGGATCTAAAACCATAGATTTAGATTTTCTTAATTTTAAGATCATCTCCCGATATTCAACTATAGTTGAGATCCTCTCTCTACGATCGAACTTTGAAAAATCACCAAACAATTGTTCTTTAGAATCCCAATGACGACGGACCTCCGGATATTTTAGATTGAGTGGATTAGAAGTTGATAATTCAAATGTAACTTGCGTTATAATTAAATTTTTCCAATCTCCTGACTTAAATCGACTATCTCTATATTTAAATTTACAGTCTTCTGAGTTTATATTCAGAATTTCTAAATTTGAATTGATAACTCGCACACCTTTAATGGTCTCACTCACTTCTTGGCCGTATGCGCCTATATTTTGAATCGGACTCGCGCCTATCGTTCCTGGAATGCCAGACAGAGATTCAATGCCAACGCATGCTTCCTCTATGGTCTGCTTAACAAAATCATCCCAGACAACTCCCGCCCCCACCTTCCATTGAATCTTCGTTACATCATTTGCGGTGGATTGTTCGATTCCCAAGATTTCAATTTTGATGACAAGACCTTCAAATCCAGCATCACTCACGATTGTATTGGAGCCTCCGCCCATTACCCAAATTGGAATTTGTTTTTCTTTCGCAAATTTAAGTGCAGAAACTACGTCATCTTCGGATTTACAAATGGCTAGATAGGAAGCATTTCCACCGAGACCTAAGGTTGTAAATTGTGAGAGAGAAATATTTTGTAGGAGATCCACGAAGTCCAATAAAAAGTTTTTGTTTTTATAGTAAGTAATAATTTTGACTCAATGAAAAATCCGATCATAAAAGTTTACCAATATTCTGGCTGTAGTACCTGCCGAAAGGCGATTCAATTTTTAACAAAATCAAAAATTCAATTCGAATCAATTCCTATACGTGAAACTCCTCCAAAAGTCGCTGAACTGAAGAAAGCAAAGCATTCCTTAGGCGATATTAAAAAGCTATTTAATACATCTGGTAATGATTATAGAGAGGGAAATTGGAAAGAAAAAATAAATGTGATTTCTGAGGAAGATGCATTCAAAGCTATGTCAAATAACGGAAATTTGGTCAAGAGGCCTTTTGTAGTTCTGCCGGAATCAGTCTTGGTTGGATTCAAAGAAGACGAGTGGAAAAAGATTTTTAAATCTTAACCTAATCTTCAGTCAGGACTTCACGGAGGACATCTACCTCAACCAATAATTTGTGTTTGCCTCCACCAAAGATGATTCCTTTTAAAGGCGATACATCAGAGTAATCACGACCGATTGCAGTGATGATGTATTCTTCTGTGATCATTTTTCCATTCGTTGGGTCAAAGTCTAGCCAGCCCATGTCAGGACAATAGACGGAAACCCAAGCATGAGTTGCATCGCTACCTCTTAATTTCTCTTGACCGGGTGGAGGCTGTGTCTCCAAATAACCACTCACATAACGTGCAGGAATTCCAATAGATCGCATAGCAGACACAGCTAAATGACTAAAATCTTGGCATACACCTTTGCGTTCATTCAATACTTGAATCAAGGGGGTATTGATTGTGGTTGCCTTTGCATCATATTTAAAATTTTGGTAAATAAATTGAGTGAGTTCTAATGCACCAACATAAACAGGTTTGCTAGGTGTAAAAAAAGTTTTAGCAAAGTCAGCAAATTCGTTTCGCTTCAAAACATAAGGGGAAGGAAATAAGTATTCAATTGCAGTAATATCTTGTTCAAGATTCGACTCAAAAATAAAGCCTTGAATTTGATCCCAA
This sequence comes from Leptospira sp., assembly GCA_027531445.1. Taxonomy (GTDB): domain Bacteria; phylum Spirochaetota; class Leptospiria; order Leptospirales; family Leptospiraceae; genus Leptospira_A. The sequence goes on along the minus strand of JAPZRK010000007.1, from coordinate 150,891 downwards.
TGAGTTGAACGATTTAAATCAAAACCTACAACAGGTGAATGTGTTCGAATCGTAGATTCAACGGTAACTTCTAACGTGCGGTGAGGATCTTCAACAGAAAATAATATCACCTGATTGCCATAATAATCTCTGCGAAAAGATGAAACAACTGGCTTTGGGCTAACCGTAATATGTGTACGGAAACAGTCTTGGTGTTTTGATGTGAGTGGATACATATGCGCTAAATTATGGCAATATGCGACCATATCTTCATAAAAATACTTGGTTTTGTGTATGACTCTATAATCAGCCATTCATATCTCCAATCCGAGTTTGCTCCTCTGCATAATTGAAGTAACGCATTGAAATCGTTTCAGAAAGAATTCTCAATTGTTCGTGCATTTCTTCTAACCAACTAGCTATTATAGTATTTGGTTCTGCTTCGGCAAATAATATAGCAATGTCCTTCATTTTAAACATCGTGTAAAGCTGCAATGCAACTCGATCTTCCGAATACGTAACCTTCTCCTCTTTGTTTGGCAAAAATTTGAGACATTCGTTGATTCTTTCAATTTGGAAAGCAAGTGATCTAGGATTTGAAGTATCAAACAGAAGGATATCAAGGACCGATTGTTTGTCGATCTTTCCACGATAACGCCGATTATATGTAATACGGATATCGTTTATGCTAAGAAGATTTTCGAAAGAGGAGCGATCTTGCATTTGTTCCCATCTGAATAATCCCTGCAAGGTGAAAATCAAACTAATGGAACGTTCCATACGGCGGCCAAGTTCTAAGAAGTACCAACCTGCTTCTCTACTCATATTCTCAAAGGAAAGACCAGTAAGAGAGGATAAATTAAAAATTATTTTGTGAAGAAAATCAATGAGCGCGTCGTAAGACTCGATCGGTTGATTCAAATGGTCTTCAAGACTCAGCATATTTTTTTTCATATCTTCCGACAATCGATCTCGGACAGATTTTGAAGCTTGAACCAGATGCCGAACATTGAATGCAAGGCTTCCAGTTAATACTTTGTCGCCAGCTAATCTCTGTAACTCTTTGAATGGGTATGCGAATAAATCCTTGGCATCATCGCCTAAAAAGCCTGGATAGGAATTTGTAACGTGAGTTACTAATCTTAGAACATTCTCAATGGCTTCTTTTTCGTAATTATCTTCTATTTGGAGCACCTTAAAGGTTGCTTCTCGAAAAATTCGAGCTTGGTTTTCCGATCTTTCCATATACCTAGCGAGCCAGAAGAGGTTATCCGCAACTCGGCTCGGAACACCGGAACTCTTTCGCGAGATACCGATGCTTTCGGTTTTCGGAACAATGAGTGTTTCCTCTTTTTGTGCTTCCGATGCGAGAATCCAAAGATCCTTGCTCCAAGCCCCTCTTTGGCTTGTCACAAAAAAATCATCCAATGCAGGAGATACACGGACCAGACCACCAGACATCGTCTGGTATCCGTTACCCGAAGAAGTAATAAATGTTCGAATAATGGCACGACCTGGTCGAAATCCATTTTCTGAAAGAACAGGAACGGTTGCCGAAGCAATCATTTCCTGTGCGATAAATCGTTTGGGTTGATTTTTTAATAGATTTAAAAAGAAATCTTTTCTTTCACCACTCAATTCTATAAAAGTAACGGGTTCCAATTCGTCGTCACGTGAAACTGTTTTGAAGACATACTTTTCAGGAGAATCCATAACAAGTTGCATGTCACGAGGATTGCCCATCCAAAATGTTGGCGCCATTGGTAAAATGAGATCCTCGCCTAGATAGAACTTGCAAAGCTCAGGATAAAACGGTAATAGTGCTCGATTTTCAAGAAAGGACGAACCTATCGGGTTCGCAACTTTTACATTGCCTGAGCGTATGGCCTCTAATAGACCTGGGACACCTAACAGAGAATCACCTTTCAGTTCTAGTGGATCCATAAATAGGTCGTCCACTCGACGGAGTATCAAATCAACCTGTTGTAACCCTTCGACAGTTTTTAGGAATACTTTATTTTTCCTAACGGTAAGATCTTCACCTTGCACAAGAGTATAACCAAGATAACCAGCGAGATATGCATGTTCAAAATATGTTTCATTTCCAGGTCCAGGAGTAAGTAAAACGATGAGAGGTTCTCTGTTGCTAACACCCGCTAACTGACTCAATGCCTTCCGTAATGATCGAAAGTAAATAGCTACCCGATGAACCATCGCGTCCCTATACATAGAAGGAAAAATACGAGATAATACAATCCTGTTTTCCAGAGAATAACCTGATCCAGATGGTGCCTGGACACGATCATTTAACACATAAAATTTACCATCTGCGGCTCTAATGATATCACATACAAAGAATAAAAGAGCAGGATTTCTCGCCAGAAAGTGATTCGACTCATACATTCCATGACACTCACGTAGGAATGAAGAAGCATTGTATAGTAGTTCTGGAGGAATCTTCTTTTCGAATAAAATCCTACGTTTTGAGTAAAGGTCCCGAAGGAGGCTATCTAAAAGATCTGCTCGTTGGTTCAGACCCCTCTCCAATACTCTCCACTCTTCACTTTCCATAATGAGTGGAAAAAGATCAAGATTCCAGGGGCGTTCTTTTGCTTCTGGTGAATCTGTTTGGTAGATGTTATAAGTAACACCGTTCTCTCTCAGGATTCGATCTGCATCACGGCGTCGATTGATGAGCTCTGCAGGACCTAAATCTTGAAAGGATTTGACCAGGAATTTGTACTTACTCCGAATCGACCCATCACTCTCCATCAACTCGTCATATACGCCATCTAGAGGCCTATAGTTACTTGTGAGGAGGTATGGGTCCTGCGTCATCATCTAAGGTTTCACGAAATCAAACGTAAATCTAATGTCGATGGAAAACTTTTATTTTCTAATTTGATTGGAGGCAGAGACTTTCCAATTTTATGCCCGTGCGTCCAAAACCTGGAAATTCTTCTAGACTCTGCCTCATAGCTATTCACCGGAAAATTTGAGTAGGAAAGTCCTCCTGGGTGCGAAACATGATACGTACAACCTCCTAGAGAGCGATCGTTCCATTTATCATACACATCAAAGGTTAGGGATGGATGGGCTGGTAAATGTGGGTGTAACGTAAATACGGGAGCCCAAGCCTTAAATCGCACACCGGCCACATATTCGTTGACTGTGCCCGTAGGCTGTAGTGGAACTTCGTAACCATTGCAACTGAGCGTATAGCGATCCAGATGGAATCCAGTTACTTTCACTTGAAGTCGCTCTACCGCTGAGTCCACTCCTCTCGATGTACCTTGCGAAGTATTCTCTTCACCTAACACATGCCATGGCTCTAAAGCCATTCGAAGATCGATTTCAATGCCATCTAGGTAAGCAACACCGTATTTTGGAAATCTAAATTCAAAGAATGGATCAAAGTCTTTCTCCAAAAATGAGAAGCCTTCATATTGCAAATCTCGAATCACTTCCTTAAAGTCCTTATAAACAAAATAAGGTAACATATATCGATCATGTAAATCAGTCGCCCAGTTGACTGGTTTTCCGTAATAAGGTTTTTCCCAAAACTTACAGATCATAGCCATAACAAATGCTTGTTGGACTACACTCATTTGGTAATGCGGTGGCATTTCAAATGCTCTCATTTCTACTAGACCAAGTCGCCCTGTTAATGAACCGGGATCAAATAGTTTGTCGATAGATATCTCAGTACGGTGTGTATTACCCGTTAAATCAACCAATATGTTTCTGAACAATCTGTCCACAAGCCACGGTGGTGTATGACGACTAGAATCCACTTGTTGAAAGGCTATATTTAATTCATGTAAAGAATCGTTTCTTGCTTCGTCAATTCTCGGTGACTGAGAAGTAGGTCCGATAAACATTCCTGAAAATAGATAAGAAAGCCCTGGATGATTTTGCCAGTATGCTATCATACTTCTAAGTAAGGAAGGTCTTCTTAGAAAAGGACTTTCCTTCACATCTTTTCCACCAACTGTGATATGATTTCCTCCACCAGTCCCAGAATGACGACCGTCAATCATAAATTTCTCAGCTGTTAGTCGAAGTTGGGCGGCTTCTTCATAGAGATATTTCGTTTTTTCTACTATTTCGGAAAATTGACTGGAAGGATGGAGATTTACCTCTATCACACCTGGGTCTGGAGTGATTTTAAATCTTTTGATTCTTGGATCAAACGGCGCTTCATATCCTTCAATAATGATTGGTAAGTCGGTTATAATAGCTGTCCTTTCAATCTGGTATATTAACTCAAGCCATACCTCTAAACTAGAGATAGGCGGAAGAAAGACGCGTAGATTGCCATTTCGAGGCTCTACGCATATCGCTGTTCTTGAAGTGCTCGTTGGATATATATTATACGAGATAGGTTGTTCCGCACCTCGAATTTGTTCTAGTTCCTTTCTGGCTGGAAGAGGAGGGCGATTCATAGCTTGGTCTTCCTGGTAACTGTAAGCTGCCGCCTTCGAAAGAGATTGGATCGGAAGTCGGAATCCGATTGGAGAATCTCCAGGAATTAAATATAACTTATTTCTACGAAAGACCCATTTATGGCTCATCCATTTATTATTTACGTAATCAAACTCCAATGGTAATACATAACCTTTCTCAATATTAAAACCAGAATCGAGAATGGATAAGATTCTCTGTCTTTCTAATTTATTATACTGATCCAAACCAGCTAACATATTTTCATTTTCTATTGGAAGATTCCCCTCTTGCCAAAGATAATAAAGATTATCTTCAAAAGCAGGATGAATATAATCGGATGACAATCGAAGGTTTTCTGCTAGAACGCTCGTAAATTTTCTCGCGTCCTCAGTTGTGGAAGTTCCTACAAATCGATCGGAGGCAAGTAAGTGTTCAGATTCCCAAATTTTTTCTCCGTCCACTCGCCAGTAGGCAATCATCGACCATCTAGGTAAAGGTTCTCCTGGATACCACTTACCCTGGCCATACTGCAATACACCACCTTTCGCATAATGTTGTTTGAGCTTTTGAATCAATTGCTCAGATTTATTATATTTCTCATCACCTAAGGCATCAAAGTTCCATTCAGGTGCGTCTTTGTTCTCTGTAGAGACGAAAGTTGGCTCTCCACCAATCGTAAGACGTATATCATTCTTAGTAATACGTTTTTCGATTGCACTTCCAAGATTTAAAATTCGATTCCAGTCTTCTTCTGCATATGGTAGAGTAACTCTCGGGGTTTCCTTAACTCTTTGTACTCCCATAAAAAAAGAAAATGTACTTTTTGCCTTTCCGGTGAATCCAAAGATAGGACCCGCCGATTCTGGCTCGGGAGTAGCAGCTAAAGGAATATGACCTTCGCCAGTAAACAAACCTGATGTTGGATCTAATCCCACCCATCCAGCTCCAGGCAAAAACACTTCTACCCAAGCATGTAAGTCTGTAAAATCCTGCTCAGCTCCAGATGGGCCATCTAACGACTTAACATCTGCCTTAAGCTGAATTAGATAGCCAGATACAAATCTAGCAGCAAGTCCAAAATGTCTAAGTAGCTGTACCATAAGATACGCACTATCTCTACATGATCCTTTACGCTTTGTTAGTGTAACTTCTGGTGTCTGAACTCCAGATTCCATACGGATGATATATCCGATATCCTCATAAACTTTAGAGTTCAATCCGACCAGAAAGTCAATCGTTCGCCTAGGAGTAGTATTGATGGTCTTGAGATAGTCTGCTACAAGTTTTGAGGCTTTCTTTGGTCGAAGGTAGGGTGCCAATTCTTTCTTCAAAACTTTTTGATATGTAAAAGGATATTTCTCCGCATGTTCTTCAATAAAGAAATCGAATGGGTTGATGACCTTCATATCGATTACAAGATCAACAGCAACCTCAAACACATCCGACTTATCATTAAATACCAATCGAGCAAGGTAATTGCCAAAAGGATCTTGTTGCCAATTTAAAAAATGATTTTCCGGTAAGATTTTTAGCGAATAGGATACAATATGGTTTTTCGTATGCGGAGCAGGTCTTAGGCGAATAACGTGAGGAAACAGCTCGATACTTTTATCGTATTTGTATTTCGTAATGTGTGAAAGTGCTACTCTTATGCTCATAAATTAACTTTTAAAAAATCTCTCTACTATCTTTTCACCAATCTGATTTAGCTCAATTTGGATAAGATCCAAATATTCATGTAATCCTTTGTCAAATATCGATTCGATGCTTTCCGCACGAAGACTGGTCAAATACTTTGAAGTCGCTATTTGAGCCTCATTTTTAGGTAAACCCTCTTTTGTTCCGGAGATCTTATCTAGACTCTCTTCAATCTCTTGCAAACAAAAAACGATCGATCTAGGCAACGTGTCATTTAAGATTAAAAATTCAGCGATATCATTTGGGTGAACTTTTTTATATACTCTATTGTACATTTCATGTGCAGATGCAGACTTTAACAATGACAGCCATTGCAACAAGTCTAATGTCGATCCAACATCCTGAACTGAGGGAAGAAGTATAAAATACTTCATATCCAATATACGTGTCGTCTTATCCGCCCTTTCTAAAAATCTACCTAGGAGAGAAAAATTCCAAACTTCATCATGGGCTATTGTTGCATCGGAGCACCCGTAAAAACTATGACAGTTTCGTCTAACGCTTGAAAGAAATTCTGAAAGGTCAGAAGAAATTCCATCTCCTCTCGTTTCTGGATTGTCCATATAGGTTTTTCTATAGTCTTTTACAGAGAGATAAAATTCGTTTAACACTTCCCACATAGCAGTAGAAATATTCTCACGAATGGTTCTGGCATTTTCCCTTGCACGAGATAGACAGTTATAAATAGAGTTTGGATTCTCTTCATCAAAGGTCATAAACTTGATTACGTTAGCTGGATTTACTTCCGAATACTTTTTGTTGTATTCATCTGCATCACCAGTAGTGTATACCAAGGGCAACCACTGATTTGGAAAATCATGATTTAAATCTAGCGAAAGTTGATGGTTTACATCAATGAATCGAGAATAATTTTCAGCACGTTCGATATATCTGTTTAACCAAAAGACTGATTCAGCAACTCGGCTTAACATAGATCCTCCGCTTATCCAAGAACCCAGGTGTCTTTTGAACCGCCTCCCTGGGATGAATTCACAACCAAAGATCCCTTACGGAGCGCAACTCTCGTTAATCCACCGGGCATGACATAAATTTCTTTTCCATAGAGAATAAATGGTCTCAAATCTACGTGACGTGATTCTATTTTATCTTCTATTAAAGTAGGTACAGTCGATAGATTTAAAACAGGTTGAGCAATGTAATTCCTAGGATCAGCGATTACCAATTTTTTAAAATCTTCTTGTTCTTGTTTTGTAGCTTTCGGGCCAATGATCATTCCGTAACCACCTGCTCCGTTAGCCGCCTTGACTACAAGATTATGAATATTTTCTATAACATATTTTAATTCACTGTCTTGGGAGCAAAGATAGGTAGGCACATTTGGAATGATTGCCTCCTCTCCAAGATAATACTTAATAAATTTTGGAACAAATGAATAAATAACCTTATCATCAGCGACACCTGTGCCTGGTGCGTTGGCTAGGGCAACATTTCCTTTTTTGTAGGCTTCAAAAATTCCTTTAACACCTAATAATGAATCTTTTCTGAAAGAGTTTGGATCCATAAAAGTATCATCTATTCTTCGATAGATAACATCTATTTTACGAAGTCCCTTTGTGGTTTTTACATATACCTTATCGTTCTCTACTTGTAAATCTGAACCTTCAACAAGGTAAACTCCCATTTTTTGCGCCAAGAAGGAATGCTCATAATATGCTGAGTTAAATACTCCGGGAGTCCAAACAGCGATGACTGGATCATCTGCATTGGATAAATTTTCAAGCATCGATCTTAGGTGATAAGGGTAATCATAGACTTGACGAATATTCAATTTATCAAAAAGTTCAGGAAATGTGCGTTTCATGATTTCACGGTTTTCTAATACATAGGAAACCCCTGATGGACAACGTAAATTATCCTCTAAAACATGAAAGGTACCTTCACCATCTCGGACAAGGTCAGTTCCTGTGATATGAATCCAAATATCTTTTGGAGGTTTTAACCCCATACACTGTTTCAGATAGCCAGCGCTAGATTCCACAATCTCACGCGGTATCACTTTATCTTTAAGGATTTTGCACTCGCCGTAAATATCTTGCAAAAATAGATTTAATGCTTCAATTCTTTGTTTGAGACCTTTTTCCATTCGCACCCACTCTTCACTCGGTACGATCCGTGGGATTACGTCAAAAGGCATAATACGTTCTTGTTCTTCACCTCCATCACCATATAAAGTAAAGGTGATACCGAGAGATAATAATGCACGTTCAGCGGAAGAGCTACGTTTTACTAGCTCCAATCCTCCCAAACTTTCCATTTTGGTTTTTACATAATGATAACTATTTCGCGCATTTCCTTCTTTAGAAAACATTTCGTCATACACATTCTTGGTCTCGTAATCTGCGATAAACATGATAAGTGGTTCCTTTTGCTTATTTATATAGCAAGTTTCGTACCAATCTGTACAAATCGCTTGTTTGTGCGTTTGATTCACATAAAGACATAATATTGCGCAAATGTCCTCGCTTTATGCTCGATTTGCGTACACTTTGCGGTTAGGAATTTAGAGAATGTATCAATTATAGGCAGAACGCCTAATTTAACATGGGGTCTTTTGTATGCTCTACAAAGTATTTATAGATGCCACCTTTATGTTTGAGCGCTTCTTTCCATAATTCTTCCGATTCATTTTCTTGAAAGATTGCAGATTCAGAAATTTCACTCACAACCCAAGATAGTTTTTCGAATTCTGACTCTAATTGCCCCGAGGTCCAACCTGCATATCCTTGAAAGACACGAAAGTGAGCATCTTTTGATTCTAAAACTTCCACGAGCGTATCGTAACTTCTGGCCATAAAGACGCCAGGGATGATCTGAACCCCAGGATCCTTGGAAGATTTTTGATTATGGACAATTGTTACAAACATATTGTCTACAGGACCACCGCTATAAACATTCTTCTCTGAATGCTCCGTCTCTGGCAGATTTTTGATCAAAGATTCAAGTGTTTGACTGGTTGGTTTATTTAAAACCAAACCGAAAGCACCATCTGCGTCATGGTCTACCATTAGGACGATGGTTTTGTGAAAGTAATCCTGTATCACACTGGAATTTGAGATCAATAGTTTCCCTCGAGTGGATCCGGGTAAACTTACCATTAATTCTGTTCCTGGATTTGCTTTAGAATACGATAGGCAACTTCAAGCGTTCGAATATCTGACTCACCTTTTACCATCGGTGACACCTCACCTTTTATACAATTGATAAAGTGTTCATGTTCTTGCTTGAGTGGGTTGTCTTTATGCACAAAGATTTTTTCAACAATTGATTCTTGTTTGTATCGAATTTCGCCAGAGCCAAGTTGCGTTGTAGAACTTGCTTGTCTGTGAAGTTCGATTTCTTGATTTGTAAAATCCAAAAATACATAGGAATCTTTTTGAGATATATTTAAAGTACGAATTTTAGCTTGAGATGCGCGCGATGCGTTTAAGCTCGCCACACAACCATTTGCAAATCGTATCACAACGCTTGCGACATCTTCATGTTTAGAAACAATTGAAGATCCGACGGCTTTGACATCTACGACTTCTGACTTTACAAGATTGAGAACTATATCAATATCATGAATCATCATATCTAAAACTACGCCAACATCGGCTATTCTAGAATTAAAAGGCGCCAATCTTCTTGACTCAATCAATAACGGATGTTCGGCTATTTTTCCAAGCTCTAAGACAGCGCCATTAAAACGTTCAACGTGGCCGACTTGTAAAACGAGATTGTGTTTATTCGCGAGATCTACTAACTCTCTTGCTTCTTCAACTGTTTGTGAAATCGGTTTTTCGACTAAAACATGTTTTTTTTCGTTTAATGCTTGTTTGGCAATCTTATGATGTAAAAAAGTGGGCGCAGCTATAATCACTGCATCCACTTCCTTCAATAACTCGCTCTCTGTCGAAAACGCTTTCGTTTTATGCTTCTCTGCAATTTGGGTAGCTCTTTCTGTACTCGCATCATAAATGCCGATGAGTTCAGCATCAGAAAGCATTTTTGCTACATTGACATGGTACTGGCCCATATGACCAGTACCGATTACGCCTAATCGGACTTTTTTATCCATAGATAGATCTCATTACTTAAAAGGTTCAGCGGAAAAACAACTTAGATTTTCCACCAGAGCCGACCTTTTCACCGGATTCTCTCGCGAACTCTTCTAGTAATTCTTTTTGCTTTTTGGTCAATTTTTTAGGTATTTCCACTCGAATCACAACATGTTGGTCACCCTTTCCATAAGAACCAAGATAAGGAATGCCATGTCCTTTGAGTCGAAAAACTTGCCCACTCTCTGTTCCTTCCGGAATTTTAAGTTGGATTTGTTTTCCCTCAATCGAAGGAACCTCGATTTCTCCACCTAAACAAGCAAGTGAAAGGGAAATAGACTTCTGGATGATCAGATCATTTGCCTGCCTTTCGAAGACTGGGTGCTTTTTGATGTGAGTTACTACGTAAAGGTCCCCATGCGGCCCACCACTCGGACCAGCTTCACCTTCACCTGAAACTTTCAATCGACTGCCTGATTCCACTCCTGGCGGGATCTTTATATGAATCGTTCTGCGCTTTTCAATGAGTCCTTCCCCTTTACATGTCTTGCAAGGATTGGTTATAATTTTACCTTTTCCCTTACATCGAGGACAAGTCGTTGTCACACTGAAAAAACCTTGAGTTCTTCTCACTTGACCAGAACCAGAACAGTCTGGACAAACTGTAGGAGAAGAGCCTTTTGTAGCTCCTGTTCCCGTACAATCTGTACATGTTTCTGCTCGGGGTATTTCAATTTTGTATTCTTTTCCCAAAGCAGCGTCTTCCAAACTGATTTCTAAATTGTAGCGAAGATCAGATCCTCTTTGTGGACCTGATCGCCTAGCACCACCGCGACCACCACCACCTTGCCCACCAAAAAAATCGCTGAATATATCTCCAAAATCCCCAAAGATATCTGAAAAATCGGTATATGCGCCTTGTCCATACCCTGGACCACCAGCGCCTACACCTGCTTTTCCAAACTGATCGTATGCAGCACGTTTTTTTGCATCACGTAACACTTCATACGCTTCGGTAGCTTCTTTGAACTTTTCTTCAGCTTCCTTATCACCCTTATTTTTGTCAGGGTGATATTTGATGGCTAACTTACGATAGGCGCTCTTAATCTCATCATCAGAGGCACCTTTCGAAACGCCTAATACTTCGTAGTAACCGCGGTCGCTCATAGACTATACTTCTTTATGTTATTTTTTATCGTCATCAACTACAGTGTAGTCAGCATCAACTACCTTCTCGCCAGTTCCATTGGTTGATGCACCCTGAGGTTGCTCAGGACCTGCATCTTGACCCGGCGCACCTGCTCCTGCAGAGGCATAGATTTTTTGTGCAATCTGACCCGCAACTTCTTGGATTGAGGTTTTTGCTGCCTTCATTCTCTCGATATCTTGAGACTCCATTGCTTCACGGCCACGTTTCACTTCATCTTGGATTCTCTGTTTTTCAGATTCATCAAGTTTGTCTGCAGATTCCGATGCAGTTTTTTCTAGACTGTAGCAAATTGATTCCAATTCGTTTTTGGTATCTGCAAATTCTCTTGCTTTTTTGTCTTCCTCAGCATGAGCTTCTGCATCTTTAACCATCTTTTTGATTTCTTCTTCTGAAAGACCAGACGAGGATTCAATTCGAATCTTTTGTTCTTTACCTGTACCTAAATCTTTTGCGGAAACATGCACAATGCCGTTGGCATCGATATCAAAAGTAACTTCGATTTGTGGAACCCCACGTGGAGCAGAAGGAATACCAACTAGGTCAAATCTTCCAAGCGTTCTATTGTGCCCTGCCATTTCGCGCTCACCTTGTAATACATGCACAGAAACAGTAGTTTGGTTGTCCGCAGCAGTAGAGAACACTTGTGATTTTCTTGTAGGGATGGTTGTATTTCTTTCTATAAGTTTTGTCATCACCCCACCGAGTGTTTCAATTCCTAAAGAGAGTGGTGTCACATCTAGCAACAACACATCTGTTACATCACCGGCAAGAACTCCACCTTGAATTGCTGCGCCCATCGCCACTACTTCATCAGGATTTACTGACTTATTCGGCTCTTTTCCGAATATCTCTTTTACAAGAGCTTGCACTGCTGGAATTCGAATCGAACCACCAACTAAAATCACTTCATCAATTTCATTGGCACTTAATCCTGCATCTTTCAAAGCATTGATACAAGGAATACGTGTTCTCTCAACGAGTGACTTTGTGATATCATCAAATTTTGCTCGTGTGAGCGTCATGTCCAAGTGCTTCGGTCCAGAAGCATCAGCAGTGATAAATGGCAAGTTGATTTGAGTAGTGGATGTTCCAGAAAGTTCAATCTTTGCTTTTTCAGCCGCTTCTTTCAATCGTTGAACTGTATTTTTATCTTGAGAGATGTCGATGCCAGTTTGTTTCTTAAATTCATCGATCATCCATTGCATCACTACGTTATCAAAGTCATCACCACCCAAATGAGTGTCACCGTTGGTAGATTTTACTTCGAAAACACCATCACCCAATTCAAGAATGGAGACGTCGAAGGTTCCACCACCAAGGTCATAAACCGCAATTTTTGCACTGGTTTTCTTTTTATCGAAACCGTAGGCGAGTGCCGCGGCGGTAGGTTCGTTAATGATTCGTTCAACTTCTAGACCTGCGATACGGCCAGCATCTTTTGTTGCTTGTCTTTGCTCGTCATTGAAGTATGCAGGAACTGTTACCACTGCCTTTTTAACTTCGTATCCAAGAAAATCTTCCGCAGTTTTTTTCATTTTCATGAGAACACGTGCTGCAATTTCTTGTGGAGTGAACTCGCCAGAAACTGTTTCAAATTTTACACCATCGTTTCCAGCACGAATCACTTTATATGAAACCATCTTAGCTTCGTCTTGCGACTCGTTGTAACGACGTCCAATGAATCTTTTTGCAGAACGAATTGTATTCACTGCATTCGTGATCGCTTGGTTCTTCGCAAACTGACCTACTATTGTTTCACCTTTCGCAGTGTATGCTACGATGGATGGAGTGGTTCTTGCACCTTCTGAGTTTTGAATTACAACTGGATCTCCACCTTCCATAACTGCTACACACGAGTTAGTGGTTCCCAAATCGATACCTATGATTTTTTCTTTAGCCATGATCTTCTCTCCTTATCCTTTTTGAAAAATTAACTTTGTGGTTTTCCCACTTTTACACGCGCAGGTCGAATCGCCTGTCTAGATTCACCATCTTCAAAGTAATATCCTTTTTGATATGTCTCGATGACAGTTTCTTCCGTATATTCTGCACTCTCTTCTGATACAATTGCTTCCATAAACATTGGATCAAACGGTTGACCGTTCGGATCTAGTCTCTTAATTCCTTCCTTCTCAAAAACACCGAGAAATTCCTTTTGTATCATTAAAATCCCTTCAATAAACACTTGTATCTCTGGGTTGGGATTATTAACAGTCGCGACTCGTTCCAAGTTATCGACAGCACCGAGCAAACCTTCTGCGAACTTTTTTATCGAGTCTTTTCTCGAGTTCAATAAGTCATTCGCAGTTCTTCGTTTGTAATTTTGAAACTCTGCTCGCTCTCTCAACCAAGAGTCTTTCAAGCCATCAATTTCTTTTTTGGCTTTATCTAGCTCAACTTCGACGCCATCCATTGCTGACTTCATGGCATCATCTGATAGATTTTGCCCTTCTTCCAATGGGATTGAACCTTCTTGTTCTACTGTTTCGTTGATCTCCGCCATTGTTCCTCCTATTTTATCGACTTAATTTTGTAATCATTTCAGATACTAACTTCGAGGTGAATTCTAGCAGAGGCAATGTCTTGTTATAATTCATCCTTTGAGGTCCGATAATACCCATAGAACCTATTCTTTTTTCACCCATGCGATAATTTGTTGTGATGATTGTAACACCACCCAATTTCTCATCGCCATCTTTACCAATTATTGTATAAACTCCATCTAACGGTACATAGTTTGTAAAAAAATTCTTTAGGAAATTTTTCTCATCAAATAGATGTAAAATGCTTTCCAACTTATCTTCCTCATCTCGAAAATTTTCGTATAAATTTTTAAGTCCATCGATGTAAAGATTATCAGAATTAAAACTATCTGTCGCCATTGCTCTCGATATCGAAGGCGCCAGATGCGCAAACCCGTCTGGTCCTTCTTTCTTTAACATCATCTGCGGAATCAAATTGTTCTGAATTTCATGAACATCAAAACCTTTAACATTATCATTCAAATATCTTGATATTTGGTATAGAGATTCTTGAGAGATGTGATGATCGAAAAAGATATTTCGATTCAGCACTGTCCCAGAACGCATGACTAAAATCATCAAGACCTCACCACCATTTACATGTATAAGTTCTAAATGTTTTAGAGTATCTAGCGAACCTTCAGGACCAAGAACTACACTAGCACTTTGGGATAGTGAAGCAAGCACGCGTGATGTGGCGACGAGCACTTGGTCCAAGCGAAACTGCATCTTTAAGTATTCTTCTTGGATTCGCTGCTTTTCCTTTAACGTGAGCTCAAATAAAGTCACAAGGCTATCAACATAGAATCTGTATCCTCGCTCCGTGGGTACGCGCCCACCCGAGGTATGCCTTGCGACCACAAATCCCATTTCTTCCAACTCTGATAGGGAGGAACGAATCGTGGCTGGGGACAGACCGATTTCATACTTCTCCGACAGAGTCTTGGATCCAACTGGTTTGTTGTCCGAGACAAACTCATCGACTAGGGCTTTTAAAATGACTCTATGCCTTGGTGAAAGATCCATGATCGATTTCTTTAGCACTCTATACATTAGAGTGCCAATCTATTTAAAAAGTTTATACTTTTGTCAATTCTGGTCAAGCAAGTACGGAAAAAAATGGCCAGAAATTAGCAGTCAAGGGAAAAAACTGCTAAATTAGGTTTCCGGATAAGACTGGATACAATCACGACCATTGGATTTGGCCTGATAGAGTGCAATGTCTGCTAATTTAATGGCTTCTTCTGGTTCTTGGTTGGGATGAATTTTTGTGAAACCTAAACTGATCGTAACGTTTAAGTAAAAATTATCCATCACAAAAAATCGATGCCTTCGCACCGACTCGAGCATTCTTTCAAAAACAATTTTAGCGCCTTCGACATTGGTATCGGGTAGGATGCAACCGAACTCTTCACCACCCACTCGGCCAATGGTGTCTTCCTCTCTCAAGGATTCGTTGAAAATAATGGAAATATTTTTGAGCACCAGATCGCCCACATCATGACCATAGGTGTCATTGATCTGTTTGAAATGATCAATATCGATGACGCCTAAAACAGCCTCACGTTTTCTTCGTTTTACTATAGCTATTGACTTTTGGAGCGAATCGTAAAAGGAACGACGATTCGGAAGCAAAGTCAATTCATCCATGTAGGCTAATTTTTTCAGACTAGATATCAATAATTGCCGCTCTTCTTCCATACGTTTGCGCTCACGTATATCACGAATGATAGCGGCAAATTGTAATTTTTCGCCATCAGGAGATATCTGAAACACCCGGATTTCAATTGGGATCTTTTGACCTGTCTTTGTCTCGAGTTCAAATTCTTGGAATGAGTCCTTCGTACTTTCTTCTTTGTGAGTCAGTAAAAAACGATCTACCGAGGAGGGAAAACTTTGAGCATTTATTATTTCTCTAGGTAAAATAAAGCTCAACTGTTTGTTCTTAAGATTTCTAAACTCATATTCACTCAATCTTTCCAGAGCAGGATTGACATAGGAAATCTTCGTATCTTCATCAACAACAACAATGGCATCAATCGAATTTACAACAATCTCTTGCGATGTTTTTAATGTTTGGATCTCATTCATTTCCCCAGATATTCCCCTTTTCGTTTCTAAAGGCATCTCGCCATTTGTGCAAATGTCTATAATTTATTTCAGGTTGATTTTGTCGGAACTCTTTCTTGGGCAAAGTTGGCAAATTTACTTCATTTAACGATTGATAAAAATAGGCTACTGAAACCAAATCTAAGGTCAACGCGTTTGCATGGCCATGCTCTAAAACAAATCGCAAACTCTTTTCAAATGCCAACGGTGATTCCAACCAAAAACGATATAAATGAGTTCTACCTAGCCATCCAATACTATCGCTCACTCTAGGATATCCAAAATAGGGATGCATAAACACTTCCTTTGGACACCAGGCGGTGTTAAATAGATCTTCGGTGCCTGTTCCGTGAAGTCTCGGAGGCCAAGCTTCCGAATCTATAAAGATTTGATCGTCGCCTTCACCATACCAAATCGGGCTCGGCGAATCTACATATAAATTTAAACCAAAAAAATGTCCCTTACCTTTTGTATTTAATACCGTATATTGGTTGTTTGCATTTAAGGGAGCTTTTTCGGTTGCTTCTAAGAGGGCCCATTCATTCTCTTTGCCACTTTTTGTTTTTGGTACAGTTAGGCTTCTATTCCACCATGCAAAAAATCGCAAGGGACTCGGTGGCGGCGACTTCAGTTTTTCGTAATCAATATAAAAATAAAAATTAGCTATTTCTGAATCACTTTCATTTACAATTTCTATTCTGGCACCATTTGAAAAAGGCATAGGAATATAACTATTCAACGCCTTACCTTTCTTTGGTGCAACAACGAGTGGAGCCGAATTTAGAATGTATTCTTCAGCCCAACCTTGACCAAAAAAATCACCGAGAGGAACTTCCACAGACGGAATCGAACTTTGATCCCAGTACATTTTGATTACCGCATTTCGACGGATCATTGGGTCTTTGGCATTCAAGGTAATCCAAATGTGTTTGATAATACCGGATCCTTCGATGTTGGCGATTGTCACATTACTTTGTTTGTTTATGACAATAAAATCGTCATTTCCTCCGGAACGGTCATAACTTGAAATCCGTTCTGAGGTATAACTCTTTGGTTTCCAGAGATTTTCTTCCCACGATTCTGCTAGAACCTGCGAGAAAAACATAAATGGAAATATGATGAGAATATGGAACAACCTTGACCGATTCATTTGCTTATCAACTTCCAATGTGCGACGTTACAAAAAAGAAAACTTACCATGGCTGCCTGAAGTAAAGTCTCAAGGCAGACAAAAAGCTGAATCTGCGAATTGATTTGTGGAATGAGAAATAGGGCACCTTCAATGTTTCCTGGTGCAGGAGAAAGTGATGCAAGTCCTCCGACAATTCCCTTACACCAAAAAACGAATAAAAACCCCTTAAAATAGGATTGTTTCGAAAACCAATCCCAAACAATTACGAGCACTATGGCAAACAGGATCGAATTCAAGATCTGAAAGGGAAAAAACCATTGTATCGCATTTGCCCAAAGAATGGGACTTTCCTCGGTAATCAAAAAACGAGAAAAAACTGCCTCAGACCCTATGTAGTAATCCTTCATGATAAATTGGTAAAAGGGTATAGAAATGCCGACATAAGAAATAAGATGACAGATAATGAAATATAAAATGACCTTAAAGTTAATCTTCATGGATTCGAGCGAACTTTTGTTCGTGATTGTCCAATGTTTCAAACAATGAAATTAGAACTCAAGGCAAAACTTCTCCGAACCTTCCCAAAAGCTAGACTCATTCAATCTGGTCGTTTGTTTACGAGACAGTTGAGTTTTTTAATCGATTCCTCTCTCATTTCTCTATTTTCAGATTTGGATCGCCAATACGGGATCGCCAGCCATTTAGCGTTAGTCCCAATCGGCGGATACGGTAGGATGGAAATATCGCCCTACTCAGATATAGATCTTTTGTACTTACATGATGATCAACTCAACGAACAAACTCTAAAAGAAGTCATCTCACAAATCAATAATTACCTCTATAACAATGGTAGAGATGTTGGACATACTTGTAGGACAATCAGTGAATCATTTAACTATATAGATAACATACAATCATACCATGCCATTCTTGATTCTAGATTTCTCATTGGTTCTTTAGAATTATTTACAAAATATAAAATAAATTTTTTGGATCAATTGCCTGTAACGGCTGTAACCAAATTTAATGACTGGAAGATAAACTTTTTAGAAGAACGAATTATCAATTCATATGATCCATTGCTTCTATCTGAGCCTAATATTAAAAGTGATCCACTAGGTCTAAGAGATGTCCAATTTATGTATTGGATCGAAAAAACCAGCGAACGTCATACAAATCATGGCAATGGGATTTTTGATTTTTTTCTCAAAGGTGATACCCTTCCCATTCTAAATGCGTATGATTTTTTATTATTGACTCGATCCGCAGTACACATATTATCTGGCAGAAAGAATGACCGTTTAGATTTAAATTTTCAGGCAGAAGTAGCTGAATTTCTCGGATTCGGTGCAAAAAACAATCTAACCTCTATCGAAAAACTGATGAGCGCTTTTTACAAAGCTCAGAAAGATATTTATTTCTATTTAGGGATGTATCTAGACAGCAGAAAAATAGCCAATAACCTTCAGTTTAACAATCCATTTTCCAACCCAGATACCTTATATGAGGATGTGATCACTTTCTTCTTGGACGCACAATCGCAAAACACGGAACCTTCAAGAATTCTATTAAATGAACTACGTATCTCATCAAATTTTATCGGCGATGATTTTAAAAACAATGGATTGGTTATCGAATCATTTTTGAAACTTTTGAAGAATAAAAAAAGAATTGGTCACCTACTAACCCTCATGCACGAATGCAACATTCTTGGGAAACTCTTACCTGAATTTGGAGCGTGTACAAACTTTCCTCTTTTTAGCTATCATCATCAATATACTGTCGATGAACACACTCTACTCATCATTCGAGAATTGGATGTGTTGATATCAGGCGAATGGGATGATCCTCAAATTCAATCCGTCTTTGAACAATGCGAAAATATCGAAATACTGATTCTTGCAATTCTTATACATGATGCAGGTAAGGTGAAAGAAGGAGATCATAGCCAATATGGAGCGGAACTTGCACTTATTATTGCAGAACGACTTGGTCTTTCGGAATCGGATACCGAACTATTAAGATTCCTTGTAGCAGAACATGTAATCATGTCAGAACTTTCTTCCAAGCGAGATATTCATGATCCCAATTTGCTTTCCGCTTTTGCCAAATTGTTTACAAACCAAAATACGTTACGATTACTTTACATCCTGACAATCATTGATACGAAATCTGTTGGCAAAGGAATACTAACAAATTGGAAGAAAGAAATTCTATACTTCCTCTACTCTTCCACATTGAAGATTTTAGAACGAGAAACAAGTCCTATGGATTCTCTCGAACGTATTGAACAAACATTGGAAAATTACTTATTAGAGAAAGAAGGGATAGATCAGGTTGCAAGCAAGGCTGTTGTCAAATTTGCATTGGAAGTAAAACCAGAATCTTACCTGAACTACAATACTCCACGTAGAATCTTTCAACATTTTATCAATATACTCGAATGGAAAAACGAAAGCAAAGAGATAAGATTCATTTCAGAGGCAGAACCAGCTTTCGTTACCATATCAATTTTTAGTAAAGCCAATCGACAGCTTTTACTTTTTGTCTGCGGAACCATTTCTTCGATGGGATTAAACCTCGTCGGTATGAGGCTCTTTAGAAGTAAAAATGGAGATCTAATTCTGCAGGCTCAAATCACAGATCAATTTGGATCTGGAGACATTCGCGCAGATCAACTAGTCGAAATAGAAACAAAAATTTTAGATTGTATAGAAGGAAGACTAAATATCGAAGAAGTAGCCACAAGCACAAATATATGGTCAAAACTCGTAACTATACCTGATGGGATGGTGGATGAATTAGTTAAATTTTCAAATGATTTATCAGACTCCTACACCATTCTTGAAGTTAGAGCACCGGACTCTATTGGGCTAGTTTATAGAATCCTTAGGTCATTATTAGAATTTGACTTAGATGTAATATTTGTGCGTATCTCGACTAGCACAGATTTTGCGTATGACTCTTTTTACATCCAAACTAATGATGGTCAAAAAATCACAGAATCAGAATTAATTTTTTCAATTAAGGAGAAAATTTCGGAAGTGACTCAAATGAAAGAAAACCATGGCACTTTCGAGATTAGTTTTTAGCATGAATTGGTGGAAAGAAGCAGTTATTTATCAAATTTATCCACGGAGTTTCCAAGATTCAAACGGAGACGGAATCGGTGATTTAGAAGGTATCATCCAGAGATTAGATTATCTGGCTGGAAATAAGGATTCTTTGGGAATCGATGCGATCTGGCTTTCGCCAGTCTACCCTTCACCAATGTTTGATTTTGGATATGACATCTCGGATTATAATGAAATTGATCCGATATACGGAGATTTGACAACTTTTAAACGTCTGTTACGTGAAGCTCATAAAAGAAATATAAAAATCATTATGGATTTAGTGGTCAATCACACTTCACATTTACATCCTTGGTTTATAGAGAGTCGTTCCTCAAAAAATAGTCCAAAAAGAGATTGGTATATTTGGAAAGATTCTCCTCATGGTCGACCACCAAATAATTGGTTAGGTGCTTTTGGTGGATTAGCTTGGGAATATGATAAACGCACTGGGGAGTCCTACTTTCACTCCTTCCTAAAAGAGCAACCGGATCTAAATTGGCGAAATCCAGAAGTGGAAGAAGCCATATTTAGTATGATCAAGTTTTGGCTTGATATGGGAGTTGATGGTTTCCGATTGGATGTGGTAAATCTTTACATAAAAGATGAATTTTTCCGTGATAACCAATCATATTTTATGAAGGGACCTCGACCCTACGATAAACAAGTACATGTCTATGATCGAGATAGACCGGAAATGCATGGCATACTTCGTAGATTAAGAAAACTACTCGATTCCTATCCAGAACGTAGGATGGCTGTGGGCGAAGTGATGCAAGATTTTCCGGGAAATGTCACCCTTCCTGCAACGTACTGTGGTCGGAATGACGAACTCCACCTAGCATTCAATTTTATGTTTTTATTTTCACCTTGGAAAGCTGAAAGTTTTTATTGTATCATCAAGGACTTCGAATCTGCTTTAGGCGAAGATAATTGGCCAAATTATACACTTTCAAATCATGATTTCCCTAGACATATCACCCGTTATATGAAAGGCAAAGAAACCATTCCTAGAGCTAAATTGGCGGCCACAATGATGCTCACCCTTCGTGGTACACCGTTTTTATATTATGGCGAAGAAATTGGGATGGAGCGACAAAGAGTTCCTTTCAAAAAAATCCAAGATCCAGTTGGAAAGAAATACTGGCCATTCCATCCTGGTAGAGATCCAGAACGTATTCCTATGGCCTGGGACGACTCTGATACAACAGGTTTTACCACTGGGACGGCTTGGCTTCCTACGTATGAAAAAGCAAATGAAGTCAATGTAAAATCTCAGCAGGAAGATAGAGGCTCTTTATTTAACACGTATAGATCGTTGATCGGAATTAGAAAAGAGCGAAAATCTTTACGTAAAGGTAATCTTAAAATTCACCTTAGCAAAGATAAAAAAGTTTTGTTTTATAAAAGAAAGGAAGGAAAGGAAGAAACTTATATCTTTTTAAACTTCTCAAATGATGATGTTGAAGTTTCTTACCCTAGAAAGTGGGCATTGGAACAAATACTATTCAGCTCTGCTCCGCGACCTACTTTGCTTCACAAAGATTTGGAAGATGGATTTTTACATTTATTTCCAAATGAAGCCATCGTATTTACAAACTGATTTCGAAAACGGGGCCAATGGTCTCGTCAATTCGACTTAATTTTACTTTTGTCCCTATCTCTATGTTAGGAGATTGATTTAAATTTTCGATCACCGCAGTGAGTTTATGCATTCCTTCAGTTTCAACAATGGCGAGAATATAAGGAACTTTATTAGCCATATGCCCGAATCCGACATGTACTTCCGTAAATGTATAGATACTTCCTTGTGGTGAAATAGATATTTCTTCTAAACTTTCACTTCCACATTCAGAACAAGTCCATAAGGGATCTAAACATATCGCCATACAGGCGCTACATTTTGTACCTTTTATTGTGAGCGGATTTTCCATAGAAATATAATACTCCACATTTACATTGAATCAAATAACATCAGAGAAAAAAGAGTAAATGGTCTTCTTATTCACTTGATTGCAAAAAAAATAAAAAAGCTAGATCAGTTTTCTGATCTAGCTCCGTTCATTTTGAATCAATCAACTCAGAACGAATTGTTCAATTACTTTATTCTTTCGATGATCGTTGCGATACCCATACCACCGCCAATGCAAAGTGTAATGAGACCATACTTCAGATCACGACGTTCTAATTCATCAAGAACGGTTCCAGTTAGGATCGCACCTGTCGCTCCGAGCGGATGTCCAAGAGCCATCGCACCACCGTTTACATTGATTTTATCAGCGTCGATACCAAGTGTTTTTTTAACATAAAGTACAACAGATGCAAATGCTTCATTGATTTCCCAGAGATCAATATCTTTGACTGAAAGACCAGCCATCTTCAATGCTTTGTTAGAAGCTGATACAGGTCCAGTCAGCATAATTGTTGGGTCCTCACCTGTACAAGCGGTCGCAATCACTTTTGCTCTAGGTTTCAAACCATATTTTTTTAAACCATCGTCATTCGCAACGAGGAGGGCAGCCGCGCCATCAACGATACCAGACGAATTTCCTAAAGTGTGAATGTGGTTTATTTTTTTTATTTCAGGATAGGATCGAAGAGCAATTGCATCCAATTCTTGTTCGCCGATAGTTTTAAATACGGGACCAAGACCGGAAAGAAATGCATAATCGGATTCGATACGTGGGTTTTCTTCATCAGTAACGATAGTTCCATCATCTAATTTGATAGGAACGATAGATTTTTTAAAGTAACCATTTTTTACTGCATTAGCAGCTTTTACTTGGGAAGATTCAGCAAAACGATCTGCTTCTTCTCTTGATATATCATATTTTGTGGCAATCAAGTCAGCAGATATACCTTGTGGAACTAGATTGTAAAATTGAGCGATTTTTTCGTTACCAACATTGAAATCACGACCTAACATATCATCGCCCATTTTTACACGGCTCATGGATTCGACTCCACCACCAACAGCTAAATCCATCGCGCCAGATGAAACGTGGTTTGCAACGTTGTTTAATGCTTGTAAGCCAGATCCGCAGAAACGATTTACTGTGTAACCAGGCACTTCCTTTGGCCAATGTGCTGCCATAACAGCATAACGAGCGATACATGCCGCTTGGTCAGCTACTTGCGATACACAACCAAGAACAACTTCTTCAACAGTTTTTGGATCAATACCATTCCTTTCTTGAAGTGCTTTTAAGGTGGCCGCTGATAGTTCTTGTGGGTGAACGCTTGCTAGTGTACCCCTTTTTTTGCCTTTTCCGCGAGGAGTCCTGACAGCATCGACGATAAATGAGTTCCCCATGATTTACCTCTCTTTGGGTAGTAGATATGAAAAAAGTACACGGTTCCTTACATATGGAAAGAAAAATTCATCGTTTTTGAAACGATTTTTTAAAATTGTTCGATATCGAACGAATTTTTCCTTTTAACGAACAAGATTGATTCCGAATCAATGCATCAGCTCGATCCCCAATTGGTAAATATGTCTCATTTATAAAACGAATGTAGCGCCAATTTGGATGAAAACCTTCTTTATATGTTCGGCGGTTCCAATCAACATACCTCCAAGCACTAAAGCTATGATTTACGCCAATCTTTTCATCGATGGTTCCGATCAATTGAAATTGATTTGTGCAAATTGATCTGAAGAAAACAAAACGATTGAAAAAGTATAAAATGTTTCGATTTGGGTTCGCACTTAGTATCGAGGCAAAGTGTAATTTCATTTCGTCGACTGTATAAAATAAATCAGGACCGGAGTTCGTGGATCGAAATATGATCGGCGAGTTCTCATTTTTCGAATAAATTTTAGTTAGCACTCGAATATATTCAGGGTCATCTAGAAGTACTGGTATCTCATTAAAAGGAAAGGGAAAAGGTTCTCTCTCTTCCATATGTATTTCAATATATCTTGTATGATCAAATGATGTATCATTAATATCTGTTGCGACGATTTTGTAAAGGTGAGGGCTAAGGATTCGATCTTCATACAGATCTCTTACTGTTACCGCACCTTCTTCATATAAGATGGCACTACCGAAATCAATAAAACTAGCACCTTCAAATAATTGCGAAAAGGATCCATATTCTCTATGTATTATATTTCCTTGAAAAATCGCTCTCAAGATTAGGTTATGATCAAAGAGTCTCGTTCGCCCCGATCTTTGTTCTACGACCGTATTTTTAGTTTTTTTGATTTTGTAGTAGTGAATGTGATTTGCTAAACCAAATCGTAGTTTTTCTACTGCATGATTTTCGATGAGAAGTTTTTCATCTTCTTCATCCTCAATGATTGTTCCATTTGCAAAAACAAATAACGGAACAAAAAGGATTAAGAGAATATAATGATTATAGAAAAGTTTCAAGTAGGATCAGAAAAGTGAAATTTTGATAACGGGAAATGGTCAGCGATTAATTTCGCTGACCAATAAGAGGACCACCCGATTTCTCCATCATCCTTTCCTTTGTTAGTATCAAATCTTCCCGATTGTCAGCCGCCATCTCTCCGGTTCCATCCAAATAGATGGCACCCTTAGGACAGGCCTCTTCACACAAACCGCAGAAAATACAACGAAGGAGATTGATTTCAAATTTTTGAGCGTATTTATCTTCTGGATGCAAGTGCTGTCTATCTGAAGGTACATGTTCCGCTTGGATTAAAATTGCATTTGCAGGGCAAATCCACATACAGCAAAAACAAGCAGTGCATCTTTCTCGCCCCTGTTCGTCACGTTTCATCGAATGCATTCCACGAAATCGAGTCGAATATTGACGTTTCTTTTCTGGATACTCGATGGTTACTTGTTTATTGAACAAAGCGACTTTGATGAAATGTTTGATGGTGATCCACATACCTTTGCCGATCGACCAAAAGTAAAACTTTTCATACCATGAGAACTGATGGCGTTTCGCAACATTTACTACATTAACCGTTCCCAAGCAAAACCTCCTCTTTTACCGAAAGCGCAGATACTAGTTTTTCAAAAAAGTCTGCAGAAGAAGGCAATCCTTTAGGTGCTTCCATCGATTGTTCAAAAGATTGTTTCAGCCCAGTTTTATTTGTAAATGTACCAGCTTCTTCTGCGAAAATCTGAATCGGAATCACGAAACTTGCGGAGTTTACAAAGTTGGAATGATTTGTGTCTAACAATACGATCGTTGCTTTTCCCAATAAGGACGACGGGATCTCTTCTTTGATCACAAATACAACATCCACTTTGCCAGCTAATACTTCTGCTTCAATGCCTTTCAACCCTGCCTGCGTTGTAAGCCCTAAATCAACAGCTCCTCTCGTATTGGGGTGTGCATCTTTTGTAAGTAAAAAATCAACCTGTTCTGTATCTTTGTACTGAGCATCAGTGACTCTCGTTTCCATCTGAACAGAAACGCCTTTCAGTGAAGATGATAGTTCAGAGATTTGAGTTTTGATTCGCGCGAGACGTTCATTCGATTCATGCGCTCCACCCAAAATGGCAATTCCTTTCGCCTTATGCAAGATAGATGTGATTTTTGGGATGACAGATACAGAAGTAGAAGCATGACCAGACTCCATATAAGTGAAGAGTCTGTTTTCATTCATCCAATCTAGATCAAATCGACCTTTGTCACAAAGGAAAAACATACCTTTTTCATGATCTTCCTTGACCATATATCTGTACATTTTATTGTCCCGAACGTTTGTTGTTACATTGCATCCAGTTGAGCAACCATGACAAACGGAAGAGTGTGACTTATACCACCAAACTCTCGACTTAAATAATGTTTTGTGATTCAAAAGAGCGCCAACAGGACAAATGTCTGCCAGTGCACCTTGGTAGTTATGATCTATAGGTTCATTATTCGCAAGTCCAATCAAAGAGTGATTTCCGCGCTCGAATAACCCTAGGTTAGAGACTCCAACTTTTTCTTCTTCGAATCGAACACATCTATAGCAAACAATACATCGATTATGGTTGATGATGAGATTTGTACCAATTTCTTCTTGAGGGACGTTGCGCTTTTCAAATTCAAATCGAGAATGTCCTGTTCCAGAACCAAAGGCATTATCTTGAAGCCTACACTCACCAGCCTTATCACAAACAGGACAATCTAACGGGTGATTAGCGAGCAAAAACTCCATTGTGCCTGCACGTGCTTCTTTGACACGGTCGGATTTTGTAATGATGCCCATCCCTTCTTTTACAGGAGTATTGCAAGCTGCTTGAAGCCTTGGAACCCCTTCTATTTCGATTAGGCACATGCGACACATACCTACAACAGAAAGAGCTGGATGATAACAAAAATAGGGGATTTCGACACCGACATCTTTTGCGGCATCTATAAGGTTTTTCTTTTCGTCGACATCGAACTCGACACCATCAATCTTAATCTTTACCAAAGAGCGAGCCCCCTTGATATGATTAGACTAAAGTTCATGAATTCTGTCAAACCTTCCTTTCTAATTTATGAATATACATCAGCTCGGAATAGGTTCTGCCTCAATCTAGCATCAACTTCGAGTCATTGGTTCCAAATGATTGCTTTCAGTAAAAGTACCAGGTTCCCATTGGGCAATTATTGGTTCGGGATGCTATCGAGATTTGCGTATTTTATAAACCATTTGGGTTGCAAAGCTCGCTGATAGAAATATGCATCTATCAAAACCAAGTTGATCACTGCCTCTACGATCGGAACTGCTCGAGGTAAGACGCATGGATCGTGCCTACCTTTTGCTTTCAAAATGGTTTCTTGGTTCTTGTCATTGACTGTATTTTGTTCTTTCTTTATCGTTGAGGTAGGCTTAAACGCCGCACGAATCACAAGGTCCATTCCGTTTGAAATTCCACCTTGGATTCCACCAGAATAGTTGGTTCTAGTTTTTACTTTCCCAGTGTCCGCCTCGACATAAAAAGCATCGTTATGCGTACTGCCAGTTTGGCGTGTTCCCGAAAATCCCGATCCAACCTCAAAGCCTTTGCAAGCTGAGATCGATAGGATCGCTTTCGCTAAATCCGCATCTAGTTTGTCATAAACTGGATCTCCTAAGCCAGGAGGTAGATTTTTGACGATTGCCTTTACGACACCGCCAACAGAATCGCCCTCATCACGAAGTTTTCGAATGAGCTCTTCCATTTTTTCATTTGTATTCTTATCTGGGCATCTTGTAGGGAATTGATCCACCTGATCTCTGCTTGATGGGTAATTCAATTCAAGTAGGTTTGAATCTATCGTTCCCACACTGTCTACCCAGCCGATGGTTTGAATGCCTAATTCTCTTTCCAATATAACTCGGGCTAGACCACCTGCGGCTACCCTACCAATCGTTTCTCGAACGGACGATCTTCCCCCTCCAACGTGAGCCCTGTGACCGTATTTTTCCGAGTAGGTGTAGTCGGCATGAGAGGGACGAAAGACATGTGCCATCTCATCGTAATCGGCACCGATTGTGTTCTTATTATTTACCTTCAGTAAAATAGGACTGCCTGTCGTTTTGCCTTCAAAAACTCCCGATTCGACAATCACAATATCTGCTTCGTCTCTGGGAGTTGTTAGATCATTTTGACCTGGTCTCCGCCTAGTTAGATCTTTTTGGATTTCGTCCTGTGGAAAAGGAAGCCCTGCCGGGACACCTTCGATAACGACACCAACAGAAACCCCGTGAGACTCTCCATACGTAGAAACTTTGAAAATTTTTCCCCAAGTTGAAGGCATATGAAACCAATGAAAAAGGTGATTGCATTCACTCCAATTAAGTTTTTGTTTTTGGAGACGTTTTGGGATAATGGCAGTAGGCGAGAATTTACGAATTATGCTAACCAGAGATCCATCTTTTTCATACGTTTGGCTTTTTTCGTTTTCTCTACATGCGCTTGCACTTTTACTTTCCTTTGAAATCCAAACGATACATTCAGAACAGATTCCAATTCATCTAACTGATGGTTCACCTACCTCACTCTATTCAAGATCAAATTTCGGTAACGGTTTTCCTTCTAAATCAAACCCATCACCTTCCGATTCTCAGGGTGATGTTGGAACAAAAACAGAATCCCAGGAAATTGAGGCATTCAGAAATTCTTTATCCTATCCAGAACTTGCAGTTGAACAAGGATTGGAAGATGACTGCACATTTCGAGTATCTGTTGCAGAAAACGGTCGGGTTGAAAAATTGGTGGTCACTGCTCCCTGTAAATACAATGTCTTCGATACTCAAATTAAGTCTCAGCTACGGGAGTGGACATTTTTTTCGTCCAAAGGTAAAGAGTTAAATCTTCCGATCCGCTTTAGAATCCATGAACGAAACTAATCCAACTAACGAAGAAAAACATTGGTACGCAGTTTACACCAATCCTCGTGTTGAAAAAAAGTTATCAGAATTACTCCAAAAATATGGAATCCAAAATTATCTCCCTCTCATTTGGGAAAAAAGAAAGTGGAGTGATAGAATCAAAGATGTTGAAGTTCCTTGCTTCAAATCATACATATTCGTAAAAATAGAATTTTGGAAAGAAAGAGTCAAAGTATTACAATTACCTGGCTCTCATCATTTCGTATTTGCCAAGGGTGTACCTGCAATTATTGATGAGACTCACATTTTAGCACTTCAAACCACTCTTCAAATGCGAACTGAAAGTGTAGAAGTGCGAGAAAACGAAGCCCTAACTAAAGGAAAGATGGTAAAAGTTATATCTGGACCGCTTGAAGGATATGTCCTCGAGGTAGAAAAGCGAAAAAACAAAGTCGCTGTGTTTTTACGTTTTCCTTTTATGAATCAAATGGTGATCACGGAAGTTAAGATTGAGGATATTATGTGGGAGGATCTAAAATTATGAAGGATATTTTAACCATTGTCGAACGTGCATTAGATGACGAAATTTCATCCATACAGCATTTCAGAGGGACGTTAGATCCGAACATAGTTAAGGCGATCGAAATGATTCTGGCAAGCAAAGGGAAAGTTATCGTTACCGGTGTCGGAAAATCGGGAGACATTGCAAAGAAGATTTCACATACTCTTTCCTCTACTGGAACTTCAGCTTATTTTTTACATCCGACCGATGCTTCGCATGGTGACTCTGGGATTGTTGATGCGGATGACGTAGTTATTGCGATAGGAAAAAGCGGTGAATCTGATGAGTTAAATTTTATTCTACCAACGGTTCGTCGAATTGGTGCTAAAATAATTGGAATGACTGCAAACTCTAACTCTCGTCTTGCTGAGTTATCAGACTTAACAATCATAACACCGGTCCTCAAAGAAGCTTGTCCATTGGCACTAGCCCCTACTTCATCTACAACAATTGCTCTCATGTTAGGAGATGCAATTGCCATGGCATTAATGGAATTAAAAGATTTTAAAGCAAATGATTTTGCTCTATATCATCCAGCCGGAAGACTCGGGAAAAGGTTATCGCTTCATATATCAGACGTAATGCGTAAAGATGAAAAAAATGCAATCATTTCTATGAATGCCAACTTAGATCAAATTCTCAAGGAAATCACAGGCAAAGGTCTCGGAGCAGCAGGTGTGGTGGATGAATCTGGAAAATTAATCGGACTCATAACGGATTATGACATCAGAAAGGCGCTATCTTCCAAAAAATTAACTGAAGAAATAAAGGCCGTTGAAATGATGAACACGAAGCCAAGTGCCTTTCGACCCGATGATAAGGCATACGATGTACTGTTAAAAATGGAAGATCGAGAAAGACCGATATCTGTTGCGCCTGTCGTCGATGAAAATCGGAAATTTATCGGAATGGTATCCGTACATGATTTATTACAAAAAGGACTGTAAATATGCCTGAATCATACAAAATAATTGCTACTGTAGGTGAAGATGACATTCGTAATCTACAAAAAAAAGATACAAAAGACATCGATGTTCTTGAGGTAAGGTTAGATCTCTTTTCGCGAAATTATATACAAAAAGAGATGAAAAAAAAGATCAAAAGTCTTGGTTTGCCGGCACTTTTTACATACCGTCGTGCAGAAGATAGCAGTGTTAAATCCTACGTAAAACTTTTTCCTGAAGATGTCGAAGGAATTCTAAAAGACTTTAATGATAATTCCAATTACTTAGATATTGAACTAAACCGTGAAGATACAATTTTTACCAACTATGAACAATTAAACTTTAGGATAATCTACTCTTACCACTCATTCAAAAAATCAATCTATGCAAAGGAAATGAAAGAGTTCATTACTAATGCAAAGCCAGTCAAAAAGAAAAATCCTATCTTTAAGTTTGCGATTACACCAGAAGATATCGAAGAAACTGCTGAGTTCATGAATGACATCAAGACTATTGCGAAAAACCATACCATGATCGGAATTTGTATGGGTGAATCGGGTATCATCTCAAGGGTGTTTGGAGATTATTTTAATTCCTCTTATACTTACATGACATTAGGAGATCCGAAAGCTCCAGGACAAATCTCGGTCGATACCTTTCGTAAGTTAAGAACAGATTTATTTAAGGGTTCGGCTTCGAGGGAGACAAAGGAGGAGGAGTCTTAATAGAAGTAGACTCGCCGCCTTTGTTATCTATATAATCCTTAAATTGAACATCTTTCATATAGTTTGCAAAATCATTCTCTTTCTTTGCCATTTCCCAGTAATCGGCTTTCAAATCGCCAGCTGTTTTTAGATTGGTTTTGAGTTGCGAAACATCACCTTTTTTCGCATAACACCTTGCAAGTAAATAGTGGGAAGCTGAGGAATTTTTAACTTTTTGTAAAAGTGAAATAGACTGATCTATTTTGCCCAAATAAAATAGATTCTTTCCTCTATAAAATAAATACTCTCGAGTCATATTAAGTGACTCATCTGTCTCCAATGCGGAAAAATATTTTTCGGCTGTCGTTTCCCTACCAACTAAAGTTAAGTGTCTTGCGAGTCGAAGAAATCCAACTTGGTATTTTTCCGGTGTCTTTGAAAGATTCGGAAAACTTGATTCAAGGAACTGGAAGTATTTTTCATAGCTCACATTCAATCTTGTACCTGACTTCTCGTCCTCAGCCAAACATACAAATCTAAACATATGGGATTCAACTTGTCCTGCCAGGTTTACAGCTTTCTCAGCACTGTCCGCACATAGATTCCAATTGGACTGTTCATGGTATAATCTTGCTAAGGCTAGAAGGGGAGTATCTTTATTCAATTGTTTATAAGAGTCTTTGAACGCGTCCTCTGCCTTTTCATTTTGTTTTAATTTTTGGTAAGCGATTCCTTCGTTTAAAAATACGTAATACAAAAATACATTAGTATCTTTTGAAAGTGGATTTTTTCTTGCTCTTTCGAATGATTCTATCGCGGAACTCGGATCATCTTTTCGAAGTTTAACGATTCCCATTTTGTAGTGGTATCTAGTCCGGTTTGGAAATTTATCTATAAGTATCTTTATATTCTCTTCTGCTAGATCATACTTTTTTTCTTCAAAGAGAGCTAATGCATATTCCCATCTTAAATTTTCATCATTTGGATTTGATTTTAATTCAGCCTCATAAGACGAACTTGGTTTGATCTCATCATCTTCCTCAACTATCACATTGGTAGATACTGGCTTTTTTGTTGGAGTCTTTTCTTCAATGTTCTTTGGTTCTTGATGTTTTACAGGGGGCGAAATAGCAATGTTAGATGAAGGATTGCCTTTGTTTCCCGTAGCCCGATTATAAATTTTTTGCATTTCCTCATTTTTGGGATCAAATTTCAAATAACGTGCAGAATAAGTAGCCGCAAGATTCCAATCTTGGTGGTAATTAAAAAACAGAGCGAGTTTGAGTATGACAGTTTTTTTATGATCCTTAGGTAGCGTTAGTTCGGCGGCCTTTCTAAAGTTGTGAATGGAATTGGGATAATCCTTTTTGTACTCATGGATGTATCCCATGTACATAAATGGCTCACCGTCAGAAGGGTGTAGTTCTGAATACTTGGTAAATTTCTTAATCGCTTCCTGGTAAGCTTTTCTTGAGAATGCCTGTTTTGCTTCCTTGAGAAGAGCGTTTTCAGTGGCACTTAATTGGATAGTAAGAAGAAATAAGATAAAAAAAGAGAACCGCTTTCCCACAGGTTCCAATTTGAAAGGAACTCATGGGAAAGAAAGGGATTTTTGAAAATTTTTATACTTTGGTTCTTTCCGCTTTTTGAGACGCCAGCCTTCTTGCGGCTCGCAATGCCAAACTCATCGTTGTGATCTGAGGATTCACGGAAAGTCCAGTTGGATAAATTGACGCATCCATGACAAAGATGTTTGAATGACCATAGATTTCCAAATTTAAGTCAACAGCTCCCTTCTCTGGATCGCTCGCAGATTGAATCGATCCATGCGGATGTGCAGACCCAACAGTCAAATGTCCAGACTTTATGCTCTCTTTCAAAATCCAATCAAAGTTCATTCCTGGTTCCACTTTCATAGGCTCAGTGAAACGCGTGAAAGGAAAAATAAGTTCCGTAGCACCAGCGGCAACTGTCAACTCTGCTAAAGTTTTTAGTCCTTTAAGCATATTCAGACCATCTGTTGGTGTTAGTTCAAAATATACTTTTCTTCGACCAAAACTCCACTTTACGCTCGCATTTGCTTCGCCGTCTGCACCATCCCTTACAAGTACGATCCCCGCATTGTATCGAGTATAATCCTTCATCACATCGAATTGAGTTTTTCCATAAAAAGGTACGAGTGAAGATGCCAAAGTCGGTCTGTACGGAGCCGCCTCCAACCAATATCCATATCCCGTTCCATCTTGGTTGTGACCATCTTTGATTACGATGGATTGCGGCGGTCCTTGAAACATATTGATTTCGTTTTTAAACTTTCCAAATATGGTGGAGGTTGGGTGAACTTTTAAATTTTTCCCAACCCATTCATTTCCGATTCCACTCCTTTGCAATAAAGCTGGTCCCTCAATCGCACCAGCACTAACTATAACCACAGGCGCTGTTAATTCAAGTCCCGTTAAGGCAACATTAGGTGCCTTTTCGTAAGCATCTGGAGTAAAATCAGCCTTCACTGTTTTCAGTTTACCGTCCGTGATTTTAACCGCACGCATATTTGAAATAACGGTGGCGCCGTGTTCTAAAGCATCTGGAATCCATGTTAAAAATGTAGATTGTTTTGCGTTGATCGGACAGCCCAAACCACATCTCCCCAAACCTATGCAACCACGATTATTATTCTTAAGTACTTGAGGATTCAAACCTATCTTCTTTCCCCCTGCACGCAATACATCGTTGTTTGCATTGATCAAATTGTCAGGAACTTCATGGACACCCAATCGTTCATGAACTTCAGCTACGTATTCGTCCATTGCTTCGCGTGATGCATTTTGCCAACCAAACCGTTTCTCCCATTCATTTGTAACGTAATCAGGTGGAAAGAGTGAGGTTTGCCAATTGACAGTCGTGGAGCCTCCAATTGACTTTCCTTGTAAAATAGAAATGGTCTGTTCTTCAGAAACAATGAATCCAGCATCTCTGTAAAGGCGAGCCTGCGAAAGGAATTCATCAGAATTGAATTGGGCTGGAGTAAAATAACTACCCTCTTCAATCAGAATCACTTTCCATCCATTTTTGGATAGCTCTGCGGCCGCAACTGCTCCGCCAGCTCCCGATCCTATTATAATGACATCTGCAGATAACTTCCAAATTCCATCTTTAATCTGATTCTCTTTGATGATAGATTCATGAAGTTTTGGAGTAATAATCTTTGAATTAACTTGAGGAATTCCCATTTATTTATGCCTGCCTTATTTTACGTAACCGACAAACTTCTGATATTCTTTGTCGGAACTCAAAAGAAAAAATGAAATCTGTCGAAGAATCGCATAAACTCCTCGTTTGAGACCAAGTGAAGAATTTTTCCAAGATTGTAGCCTTTGTATTCTCTCTTCGATTGGCAACTTCGCCATCGGTGTAAAAGAAAAATCAAGCGCCAACGCTGCAAGTATGGAAGATGGGATCGAAGATAACAATTGCAATACGCTTTCGGTTTCAATTGGATAAGGATGACCGTAAATGTAATTGTCCAAAGCAAGTCCTAAATCAAAGTCGGTGATAGGATTATCTTTTAAGAAGACTTCTTGCAAAGAACGAAAACTATGGTAGGCTTCTGGAGAGATTCCTCGAAGACCGGGCGTAACAAGTCCTGGGCCACAATTGACTCCTTTGATGGAAATCGTAGTTAGGGCAAAGCATTTGAGAGTAAATTTTAAAAATCGATTTCTAGATAACGCAAACGGTTCCAAATTATTCTTCCTGCAACGAAACTTTAGAATCGTATTCTCTCATAGATTCTGTCAGATTTCATTATTTTTATTCATTTTTGTCGGATGTTTTTCTGGTTTTCGGAAAAAGGATCTGATGAGGGACAATCTATTACCCGATTCCTTACCAATCCAATCCGTATCTAGTATCATACCTTGGGATCAGATTCAATTTCAAATCAGGGATCCCAGAACTATTTCTGCTATCGTTCTTCATTCATCGGAAAAAAAGAAGGCCTCAGATTACATCTTAAACTCGGTTAAGAATGATTTTATGGTCCATGTTTTTGTTGATAAAACCGGTCGTGTCTTTGCCGAAACTGGGTTCTTAAAAAAAACATTTCTCGCGGCTCCCGGAATGGACGAATCGAGTATCCATATCGCATACGAAGGAACAGAGGACCAACTTCTCAACAATCCCACTCAATTTCAGGTGACTTCGAAGATCTTGGCATCACTCGCATCTGACCTTGATATTATCAAATCCAATCACGACATCATTGGTAAAAAAGGAATATTCACACATAATCAAGCTAAACGTAGGTTTGGTGGTTTTGTAGATTTTTCTATGTGTGGTGGAGAAAAGGCATTAAAATCACTTCTTCTTTCAATAGAAGGAACATTTTATGAAGAGGAAGATTGGAAAGATAGATACGAATCCGGTTGGGTCTTAAAAAAGGAGAGTAAACAGAGATTACAAGCATCCTTTAACCCAACGAACGGTCGTGGGATCACACAACCTGGAAAGGTTGTTTTAGAATCTATAGAAAAGGATGAAAATCAATTACCTGTCGAAGAATACCGAGTGAAGTATACACATCGCGGTGTGATCAAACCATCATGTATCGTCTTGCATTACACAGCAATCCCGGATTATGTTAATTCTTTAAAAACTCTGGAAAATAGAAATCTAACAGCAACTTTAATGGTAGATAAAGACGGTAAGGCCTATCAATTAGTTGATACACTCGAAGAGAGAGCAGCCGCCGCAACCGGTACGAACGACAATTGTATCCAAATTGAAATCATTGCTCGAGACACTGCAGAGTTACTTGCCCAAACAACCCAACTTGATAAAGTAAAAAGCCTTGTTATCGATCTTACAAAAAAATATAAAATCCCTTTAACAAATGAAGACATAACGTCTTTCTCTGGAATCTTTAGTCACACCCAGGCAAAAAAACGATGGGGCGGATCCATTTTCCTCAACGCCAAGGATTTTGATCCTGGAGAAGAGTATATGGAATTAGTTATAAATTCTATTGGTGGTAAATATTTTCCTGAATCCAAATGGAAAAATAGAGATTCATTAGAATGGGCGATTTTATCTAGAAATTTTCAACCTTAGGACAATACTCATGAAACACATATCATTAACTTTTATTTTCATTTTGTTTTCTCAATTAATTTCAAATTGTCAACCATCAACTAATTATCATTTAACACAAAAAGAGGCAGAAGAGCGAGCCAGCTTACTCTCAAATATAAAATATAATTTAAACATTCGTTTATCCAAAGATGAAAGTTTTGAAGGAAATGTAATTATAACATTTGATACATGGAAGTCAGCGAATTTGCGCCTAGATTATTTTGATGGAGAAATACAGTCGGTTGAAATGAATGATTCTCACATTTTGGAAAGCATCCAACATAAAAATGGAGTTGTTATTCTTCCTGCAAGTTCCGTCAGGGCCGGCAAAAATGTTTTAAAAGTAAACTTCAGAACACAATATTCTCGTTCCGGCAACGGGCTTCATAAGTTTACAGATCCTGATGATAAAGAAATTTATATATACTCACAATTTGAAGCATTTCATGCCAATAAAATGTTTCCTTGCTTCGATCAACCTGATTTGAAAGCCACCTATCAATTAACGGCGGAAGCACCAAAAAATTGGAAAATAATTTCTTCTACTATTGCCAGTAACATTCTACCATCGCCATCAAATCCTGACTTTCAAATTCACTCCTTTCCTGAATCTGAAAAGTTTTCGACATATGTCTTTGCTCTTCATGCGGGTCCTTATGAATCTTTCGAAGATAAATATAACTCAATACCTTTAAAACTTTACGTTCGCAAATCATTGGCAAAATATGTTAATGCGAAAGAATGGTTTCAGTTTACAAAAGAAGGATTCACCTTCTTTGAAAAATATTTTGATTATCCATATCCTTTTTCAAAATACGACCAAATCATAGTTCCTGAATTCAATTTTGGTGCGATGGAAAATGTTGGTGCAGTTACTTTTTCTGAGAGGTTTGTATCTCGAAGTCCTATGACTAGAGCACAACGAGAAAATCTTTCCGATGTAATCCTGCACGAAATGGCACACATGTGGTTTGGAAATCTTGTCACAATGAAGTGGTGGAATGGTCTTTGGTTAAACGAAAGTTTTGCAACTTATATGGCAAGTCTTGCGCAGGCGAATCAATCTGAGTTTATTGAAACATGGGAATCATTCTTTGAAAAAATGAAACAATGGGCTTATGCCGAAGACTCTTTCTCTACAAATCATCCAATAGAAGCAAAGGTAAATAACACGGAAGAGGCTTTCTCCCAGTTTGATGGAATCACATATGGCAAAGGAGCCTCAGTTTTAAAACAACTTGCTTTCTTTATTGGGGATTCAGTGTTTCAAAAAGGGGTACAAAACTATCTAAAAAGATATGCTTTCTCTAATTCAACTCTGAAAGATTTTTTAACCGAATTAGAATTAGCCGGCGGTGTATCTTTACGCAAGTGGTCTAGAGATTGGCTTGAAACGAAGGGCACGAACGAAATCGAATTTATTTCTGAATGCACAGACGGATTTTTGAAATGGAAAGTTATTCAATCGAAACCAGGTTTGGAAAACGTCTTAAGAGATCACAAAATAAATATTGGACTTTATAAATTTATTAATAACCTGGACTCAACTTTAAAAACTAATTCCAATATAGAATTTGAAAGTTTTCCAATCATTTATACAGGGCGGTCTACAAGTTATGTGCAAAAGGTCAAAACCTGCCCCGATTTTATTTTAGTTAATTCAGAAGATTATGATTTTATAACTTGGAAATGGAACGAAGTTGATCTAGCCAAAATACAATACATTCTAAAAAATGATACCGATTCTTTTCGTAAGCTAATGCTATGGACATCGATCGCTGAACAAATTGAACTGGGAAAAGCTTCTTTTGATGATTTTATGCATCTTGCAAAAATAATTTTACCCATTGAAGATAATATTAAGATCAAACGTTGGATTTTATCTGAACTAACATCTGATCATGGAACTTCCTACTTCGTGAGCCGATTCTGGCTGGATGAACGAATTCGAAATGTCCAACTAGAAACATTATCTGATTTTCTTTGGGCAGGACTGCTACTTGAGAAAGGAAATACGGATGCTCAAAAATATTGGTTTAATGCATTTTTGGATTCTACTTATCTAAAAAAAGAACAAGAACAACTTTGGAATCTATACTCTGGAAAAATCTTGATCAATGGTTTAAAATTGGACCAGGATCAAAGATGGTCGATTTTACAAAAGTTATCTTCCTTGGATTTCCAAAATGCTGAATTTCAGAATGCAATTGAAAAAGAAAAGAAAGCAGATCCATCCTCACGTGGTGTGAACTCTGCTTATGTCATTGAAGCAATAGCTCCGAATCTAAAAATAAAGCAAAAATGGTTTCAAACCTTGCTTTCACCAAAAACATCCAATCTTTCGAATTCATCCTTAAGAACTGTTGCTTATAATCTTTTCCCAATTTATCAACAGCAGATTCAACTCCAATTTGTTAAACCTTACCTAGACGCTCTTGGAAATTTTGATTCATTTGATGATGAAAATTACTTAGATGCATTTGCGAAAAGTTTGGCTCCTCAGTTTTGTTCGAATGAGTCAAAAACTTTGCTCACAAAATTTTTAAATTCTAACAAACATCTACCCATTACAATACGGAAAACATTGCAAAAGCAAATCGATCGAGAAAGTATTTGTATTTTCGTGAAGAACGAAACGATTAAAAAATCTAAAAAGTAAAATTTTATGGAATACCGTGTTCTTTCAAATGGCTAAACTACAATTATTTGCTTTTTCAATTTGTTGTATCTGTTTGTTGCTACCTTTAACATGTGCAAGTTCAGGAGTTGGACCGAAAGGTATGCTCTTTACAAATACTGCGATAGGAGTTTATGGGACGGGTTCCAGTGGTTCCCTCTCAGGAAAATCTTGTATTCACTCCATATTAGGTTTAGTTTCTTTTGGAGATGCATCAATTCAAACCATCAAAGCGAAGAGTAGCATATCTGAAGTTATGGAAGTAAATTGGGAAACAAAAAATTTTATCGGTCTTTATGCTTCTCTTTGTGTTTTGATTCGTGGAAATTAAAATTTAATAACAATGAAATCTTTTCTGTATCTAGTGATCGTTATCCTTTCATTTTCTTCAAATACCTTCTGTGTCAATTTAGGAATCCCGCAAGGAGTAGGTCCTAGTGGATATTTTTACAGTCATTATACAATCGGTTATTCGGAAAATGTTAAACCGGAGACAGCATCTAAAATAGGAAGATCATGTGTAAACAGATATGCCTTTTTTTATTCTTCAGGTGATGCAAGTATAGAAGCTGCTGCCCTTGCAGGAGGAATCACTGAAATAAAAACGATGAATAAAGAAGCTTACAATTATTTTCTACTTTATTCATCTTTATGTACAATTGTTACCGGTAACTAAATCAATAGTTTTATTTTGATCTAAATGTTTGATCTAATAAATCTGGATAATCCGATATGATTCCGTCTACCCCGCAAGCATCCAAACGCTGCATTTCTTTGACAGAATTAACAGTCCATGGAATTACTTCAATTTTTGAATTATGTGCTGTTTGAACAAATTTGGGATTCACGTATAAAAAGTAAGGG
The DNA here is from genome assembly GCA_027531445.1 of Leptospira sp. Classification (GTDB taxonomy): domain Bacteria; phylum Spirochaetota; class Leptospiria; order Leptospirales; family Leptospiraceae; genus Leptospira_A. Next base: position 111,468 of record JAPZRK010000007.1, on the reverse strand, counting down.
GAGATTATATTTGCTTTTAACTCAACGGTTTTTGCCAGGATATCTTCTCTATAACCACTTCCCAAACCTATCGTCATCAGAAATCCCTGAAAGTATGTCGGAGCAAATAAAGCACTGGTTCTAATTTTGCCATTTTTCTTTTGAACGATTGGCAATGTTCTTAAATCAAATGATTGGATTGTTACACGTTCTGAGAGTTTTGCCTTTTCTACAGCAGACACCAAGAGACTTGTATGCTCTTCAACAATCTGATCACTTGCAGATCCATCATCAGGAAATTTAGTTTCTATATTAAATAGAAACTGTTGTTTCGTTTTTTTCTCTGATTCAGTTACTTTTTGAAAGAATTCCTCAATAGTTAAAAGTTTTGTTCCAGGTACAGAAATTTGTTTTGGGAAGGCTGGATTCTTTTTTGATCCACAGTCCAGCGCTTGCAATTCTGCTATAGTTAAAAGGTATAACGATTGTTTTTGAATTTGAGTGCCATCTGCGTTTTGACAGATAACTGGATTTGTATCAGAGTCGTGGTGAATCACAATCCGTTTGTCTTTCGTAAGAACCGTATCCAATTCCAAGGTGGTCATCTTATACTGAATGGCTTCCTCAAATGCAGGCCAAGTGTTCTCAGGTTTAAGACCACGTGCACCTCGGTGACCTTGCAAATCCAAACTAAAACGCAGTCTCTCGTTCTTTACAACGGTCGAACTACATCCAACGGAAATGAACAAGAAACTAATAAAAAATAATATTCCTACAAAGCGATTCATGGTAACTCCAATACACACTGAGGTTTTGATAAATTTCCCCGTTGGAAACTATTTTTTAATTTTTGAAAGCGAAGATTGAAAGAAAGCTTAAACTACGAGTTCGTCTTCACCGGCACGAGCCACAACGATTTCACCCGCTTCTTCAAGTTTACGTATAATATTTACAATTTTTTGCTGTGCATCTTCAACGTCTTTCAAACGTACTGGACCCATAAAGTCCATATCCTCACGCAATAAGTTAGCGGCTCTTTTGGACATGTTTTTAAAAATTTTATCCTGAACTTCCGAATCCACTGATTTTAGAGCTTTAGCCAAGTCGGTATTATCCACTTCGCGCATAACTTTTTGAATCGCTCTATCATCAAGTAGGACAATATCCTCAAAGACAAACATACGTTTTTTTATCTCTTCTGCAAGCTCTGGATCTTCTTCTTCCAACGCTTCAATGATGGTTTTTTCCGTTCCCCTATCGACTAGGTTTAGAATTTCAACCACTGAATCGATACCACCAGCGGAAGTATAATCCTCTGATGCAAGTGTAGATAGTTTTCTTTCTAATACTCGTTCCACTTCACGAAGTACATCTGGAGATACGCGGTCCATTGTTGCGATCCTTTTGGCAACCTCTGCCTGGATTTGATGTGGCAGGTTAGAAAGTATGTTGGAAGCCTTTTGTGGATCAAGATACGATAAAATTAATGCTATGGTTTGCGGGTGCTCACCTTGGATAAAGTTGAGTAGGTGAGCTGGGTCTGTTCGACGAATAAAGTCAAAAGGTCGGACCTGAAGGGAGGAAGTTAAGCGGTTGATAATATCGATCGCTTTCTGATTTCCGAGAGCTTTCTCTAACAATCCACGCGCAAAATCGATACCACCATTTGTGATAAATTCCTGAGCCATCATTAGCTCATTGAATTCAACGAGAACTTTCTCTTTATCTTCCGGTGTGATTTTATCTAATCGAGCGATCTCAAAAGTGATCTGCTCAATCTCATCTTCCCTCAAATGTTTAAAAATTTCGGACGCTACATCATTGCCCACAGCCACTAGAAAAATGGCGGCTTTTTGTCTTCCTGTTAATGAGGGTTTTTTGTTAAGCATGATTCCTGTCTGAAATCCTAATTACTAGAAATATCGGCGAATCAGTGAAATTTCCACATGATTAAAAAAATCGACAATTTACAGATTTCGACAGCCAAGTTGAGTGAGCTTCATTTTTTCTCTAAAATGCTTTTGATGCCTAAAATCGACTCCTCTAAACTTACAATTTTCTGGCTGATTTCATTTTTGTTTTCGAGAATCGTCTGACTTTTATCATAACAAACTGCCATCATTTGGTTATAGTCGCGAGAAAGCGAATTGAGTGCCTCTTGCCAATCTCTGGGTTCAATTCTTATTTTAGATAATTTCCACTTTCGGTAGTATTTGTATCCAAATGTTGCCAGACCTAAGGCATGTAAGGGCCCTAGGATATAAAGGGCACTGATCACAATCTTTGAAAAGTTTACAGTGTCGCTAAAGAGACCCCAAAAATACACCCAAAGGGATGATAATAGAATGACACTCACTGTCAAATTGGCTTTCGGAGTATTGGGAGAAATGGAATTGAACAGAGAAAGGAAGATGACAGAAAAGACTAGTAAAAGTAGAACTTCCCAAGGCACAATTGTAAAGAATAGATCCCAAAATTTTTGAAATTTTTCCCAGCTTTGCTGGAACTGTTGGATAGAGTTTTGCAAATCAAAGATTTGCTTTTGGATTTTTTCAAAGAAATCAAAGACAGCTGACATGCATCAATTTAAAGAATATTTATCCAAAACTGCAAGAGATTTCTTAACTAAAATTTCAATTCAGTCAAAAACAACGATCGCCATTTCCGCATATGTCATGATAAGTTTGCCATTCTTTATCTACCATGAGTGGCACCTTCCTTGGCATTATATTATTTTTCTAAGTAGTTTCGCGGTCATATTAGGTGCGATACTTATATATGGGACTTTATTCCTGATAAGTGTTTATTGGAATGAGCCTTATCATCCACTCATCGAACTTATTGTTTTTATCATTTTCATATTTGCACTTTGGATGTCGGACATATTCGCATTCAGAGCAGGTAAAGTGTTTTTCTTTTTGTTCATGGGATTAGTTTTTTTAGTCCGCCTAACGAAAGTTGAGTTTTTTTTAAAAATTTTAATCACATCAATTCTACTTTTAGGAACAAGTCTACTTTCTTTTCGTGGATTGCAGTATGTCGAAGTTGCATCAGCATATATTCTATTCAAAAATAAATATAGTTTTGAAGAAGTAGATCTAAATAAATGGGAACAAAAGGAATCTTTCTACTGGAATGAAGAAATCAAAGTTGGATTTACTCTAACTGAAGATTTTATCTTATTTTTGCCCAAAGATCTTGAGTTGGAAGAAAAGACAGGAGCGGGTCAAATCGCAGGTATCATTGGATCTAGTGATACCGATCCAAACAAATATCCTTTTATACGTATGTTTTATTTTCCTGCATATGTGCCTTTTGAAATACAAGAAGCAATCCAAGAATTTTCTGCACTTTTAAAAATGCAGGTAAGCAAACAAGAAATAGAAGATCTCCAAGAAATTGTTTCTGATGAAAAATCTATACTAAACATCGGAAGTAAGTTTTGGACATTTTATGATACATTACGTCCAAGATATGCAAAAACGGGATTTATATTAGTTGAAAATTTGCATCATGATAAGTTGTTGCTCCACATAACAGAAAATCTCGAAAAGGGACAAAACCATGAGGCAGGCATTGAATCCCTTCTTAAGTCATTTGTTTTCTCTGATAGATTGGATGGCAATGAGTGAAAGCGGATCGATCAACGTATCTGAAACTTTAGCTCCTAAATGCAAGTGAGGACCAGTGGACATTCCCGTTGAACCTATTGTTCCGATCACATCACCTTTTTTCACCTTGTCGCCCACTTTTACATTGATTTGATCTTGGTGCATATAGAATGAAAATATTTTATTCCCATGGTCAATGATTGTAAAATTGCCCTCATAATACATCTTTTGGGCGAGAACTATTGTTCCATCTTGCAATGCATAGATCGGTGTGCCCACTTTTCCTCGAAAATCTACTCCACCATGAGGCCTTCCCTTCTTCTTATTATAATCTCGTCTTACATAAAACTTGCTTGTGATGTAGATTATATCCAAAGGATTTCTGAATCGATCTCCAAATTGAAGTTGTGTATTTGATGAAAATGCGGCTTCTTTTGCTTTTTTACATTCTTTAATAAATTCTAATGTTTCGGGAGCCAACTCTTCAGTAACAAATTTATTATCGATTGTGATTGTCTGATTTTTGATTACTTGAAATTTTGTGGGTTCTAAATCGATTTGATATGTTTTGGTCCCACGTTTGACAAAGAAGATTTTCGAATGAATGTCTAATGTCATTGGGCCACCGGGAAAATCGGGCGAAATGGCGAAAAAAGCAATAAAGCTATTCCCTTGTTTGGTGAGAGTTACATCCTTACCCATCCAGACAACTTTAAAGGTTTCATTGATCCACCTTCTATCTTTCGGAGTAAGCCGAAAGAAGATTGCTTCTCCCCTTCCAAATCGCCTTGCTTCAAGTAAGAGAGAAAAATTTTTTTCTTCTTTTTTGACGAAGTAGTTGGATGCCGAAGTTGCTACCGTTTTTTTGGCATTTGCTTTTTTTGCATCTGCTTCTACAGAATGCATGATGAATATGACAATTAAAAATACAAATACCGATTTCATTATATATAAAATCGGCTAGGTATAAAATTTCTAAGTGTTAATTTTTTTAACGAAACCCACAAAATCTTCTACAGTCAGGGGTTTGCTGTAATAATATCCTTGAATGATATGACATCCGAACTTTTTCAATAAATCTCTTTGAATTTCTGTTTCGACACCTTCTGCGATGACTTCCATTCCTAATGAAACGGCCATGTTGATAATTGCTCTACAAATTGCTTGGTCATCTTCATTGGTTTCGAGATCGATGACAAATGACCTATCAATTTTTAAAACGTCTGCATCGATTTTTTTTAGGTAAGATAGAGAAGAGTATCCTGTTCCAAAATCATCGATCGAGACTCGAATACCCAAACTTGATAGATATCGAAATGCCTCTATACTCTTTTCGGGATTCTCCATGATCGAGCTTTCGGTGAGTTCTAACTCAATCTCTTCCGGTTTGATGCCGTGTTTGTTCAGAGTAGATTGAACTTTCGGAGCCCAGTGACTTCGTTTCAGTTGTTTGCCGCTCACATTGATACTGACATTAAAACCAACCATATTGTCCAAATTCCAAATGGCTTTGAGCCGGCAGGCTTCGTTTAATACCCAATCTCCAATAGCTTCGATCATTCCTGAATCCTCTGCGACTGGAATGAATTCGATAGGCGGAACCCACCCACGCTCAGGATGTTTCCAACGAATCAATGCTTCTGCCCCACAAACACGATCTGTATGCATCGAAATTTGTGGTTGGAAAAACAATGAAAGTTCTTTATTGATGATGGCTTTCCTTAACGAATTTTCTATATAAAGTCGTTTTTGTGATCTCTCAATCAGCTCAGGAGTATAAAATCTATAATTATTTCTGCCAAGTTCTTTCGCCTTGTACATCGCCATGTCTGCATTCTTGAGTAACTCTTGAGTAGCGGTTCCATCATTGGGTGAAAGTGCTATACCCATACTGATCGTAGTATACAAATCTCGTTCGGAAATATGATAGGGCTGGCTTAGAATGGTAAGAACTTTTTGCGCAAATTCTGCGGCTTCATTTTTGCTTCCCACATCCAATTTTAAAATAGCAAATTCATCGCCGCCAAACCTTGCAACGGTGTCCACCTCTGGCATAATGCTTTTTAGTCGTTCTCCAACCATTTGCAAAAGCATATCACCCTTAGCATGGCCTAAACTATCATTGATAAATTTAAAATTATCGATATCAAAAAAATAAAATCCAAAAACCTTTCCTTCGAGTAACGGATTTTTAAATGCTTGGTTAGCGTGATCGATAAACAAAGTTCGATTTGAAAGACCAGTTAACGCATCATAATAAGCAAGATAAGAAATGCGTTCTTCTGCAAGTTTTCGATCAGTAATATCGATACCATAACTAATGATGCGTCTCTTGCTAACCTCAGTTGCGGCTACGGGAATGTACTTTCTGAGCATGTATTTTTTTTCATCAGATGAATCAGAGATCAATTCTTCAAATTCAACAATATCATTCTCTTTTAATGCTCTTTCTAAGAAGAGTTGCCTTTTTTCAGCAAATTCTTTAGGGAGATTTAGCTTTTCTGCAAATTCGACATCTGTTTTTTGGAGGAGCCATTTACGAATATCTTTTTCAGCAACAAGTTTCGGATTGGAATACTCATATCTAAAAGCACTATCCAGCACGGAAATATCAGAGTCGATATTGTCCAAAATAAATTCGTAAAAAACCTTTTGTGCTTTTACTTGTTCTTGTGCAATTTTCCTCTCGGTGATGTCTCGAAATGTTGCCCAGATCGCCATTTTACCATTAACAGGAAATAAACGAAATGATGATTCAGTTGGAATGATGGTTCCTTGTTTTGTGCGAAGTGCGCTACCTGCGATCAAACTCCCTTCAAACTCTGCATCATCATCTTCGTTTACAGGAGGAACCAACATAGAGAAATCTTGGCCAATCAATTCATCATATTGATAACCCAAAACACTGAGTGCTTGTTTGTTTGCGCCAATGACAAACTTAGTAGATGGTTCGATTTGAAGAAGGACATCTAAAGATTCTTCAAAAACGTTTTCTAGGACAACAATGCGCTCCTTCATCCTATCAAATTCGAAAGAACGAAGCATCTCGGTAATGAAACGTTCTGAAAAATCCAACATCAATTGTAAAAGTATTGTGGAATAGTTTCTCTTAGTGAGATACATCCTTGTGGGATGGGCATAACGAACTAGCTCTTCGTCACTTATATCTTGCGTGGACAATAGAATATAAGGTATATCTGAAAGATGTTCAAAAACGAATTTTTGTTTCTCTATAGTATCTTCATCAAGCCAAATTAAAAGAATGGAAATACCATCTGGAGATGCACCTGGATAGTCCTGCACAGTGGTGATCGGAATCAATTTGCAAGGAATCAAGCTACTTATGTCGTGTTGAACTTGTTTATAGAAATCTGAATCGTTCAACTCTAAGAAGACTGATAACTCTTTAAATGACATGGGTAATCTTAAAAGACGAAAATTAGTTTCTTTTACAATAGATTTTTTTTATTGTCCGTCCTGACTAAGGAAAATATTTCAAAGACAAGCTACCAAGCGTTAAATGACCATGATTTACTCTGACAAGATATAATTGTCACCCGTTTGTCAGGGAGTTTAAAAAATTCAGCTTTGTGGGGCGTTTTGTAATTGATTCTCAGTCTCAATAATTTCTTGTTGCTTTATGGAAGGAACATTTATGAAACACTTCAAACCAAATCTAACGATACTTCTGGTTCTTTTTTCTGCTTCTGCTTTCTTTTGGGGATGCGAGCCTGAAAAAAAGGACGATAGCACAACGACTGCAGCACTTTTATTGGCCGCTACATCTTCAGGTGGAGATTGCGTTGTCAACACAACTGGTAGATCAGCCGCAAACACGTTCGTAACCGATCTGACCGTGAGTGGAATCTCTAAAACAGGGACAGTTTCAAAAATCGGTTCTATTCCGATTGTTGGACACCAAACTTCAGTGATCAAATTTACAGTTTCTTCCGCTACAACGGTGACGTTAACCGGGAATGCATTCGCAATTCTCTATAAGTCTGATACCTGTCCGTTGGCCGCTTCTAGTGCTCTTGCTTACAACACAGGATTTACGACAAATGCTGCCGATTCAAACTCTGAGTTTCCGACTTCCCATAGAGTGGCAACTACTTCCTCTACAGTCATTTCAACGACAGGCACGTATTACTACTTTTTCTATGCGATACCAAGCCGAGGTCAAGCGGCTACTTTGGGATACGTCATCAGCCCATAAATTTTGTAATAAAAATGAAGATTTTATTAATCCTTATTTTTACGTTGATTGGGTGTGCCAGAGATAAAGAAAGTATCTCTGAGCAAACCCAATTCACAAACCAACTTCTTTTACAAACATTGCGCGCCTCGGATCCCAACTTCTTAGATAAAGTTGTTTTCTCGAGGGCTGATACGGAAGGTACTACTGTCACTCGTATCAACAGCACAAACTTAGATTTTTATATTTATTTCAGCTTACAAACAAATTCACAGATACCTGCCTCATTAGCGTCTAGTACTTCTTGGGATATCGCATTCAATCGATACAAGATATCAACAAATAGCGGTTCTACCAATTCTGCTGGTTCAGGAGGTGCTTGTTTATCCAACCAGACTACTGTTAGTTCCGCAAGCAATACGAATAGGATCAATCAGAATTGTACGGATGATAAATTTGTAATCGATGGTAGATCGACAACACAAGGTGTAGGTGGTGCCGTTGGTGATTTTATTGGAAATCCTCTTATGACGGAATGGTACAATTACGAAATTGGAAACTTAACAACAAAAGGTTTAATTTATATTGTTCGTTCTGGAAATGGCTCCTCTTACTATGCTGTACGTATGGAAAGTTATTATAGTGAGGCTGGAACATCAGGATATCCGACTATAAGATGGAAAAAACTACCCTAATGTCACGACTTCTGTTCTGGCTTTTGTTTTTTTATTGTTTCTATTTTTCCCGATCAACGTTTGCACAATCAAAGCAAAAGATAAAGCAAACACAAACAGAGACACAAAATCCAATCGAAGTAAAGGAAGAAAAGCCTGCTGAGAGCCCAAAGCAAACCGAGGAAAAAATTCAAGAAGAAGATAGATTCAAGGATTTAGATAATAAAAATGGAATCGTTGTTACCGGATCACGCGGTGAACGTCGATTGAAAGACTCCACAGTTGCGACGGAAGTCATCTCTCGAAAACGAATTGAACAAACTGGTGCAAGAAATCTTGGAGAGGTTCTGGAAACACAGTTGGGCTTAAATGTTACACCTAATGCGTTAGGCGGTTCACAGGTCCAAATGCTTGGGTTAGATTCGAAATATGTTTTGTTTCTAGTGGATGGACAACGAATTGCAGGTCGGTTAAATAATACTGTCGATCTAACTCGTTTTAAAGTGCAAAACATCGAACGTATTGAAATCGTAAAAGGGTCATCATCCGCTTTATATGGCGCAGATGCGATAGGTGGTGTGATCAACATCATCACGCGGCAATCTGAAAAACCTCAACACTATCAATTCAGAGCCACCTATGGAAATGGCCGTGAAATTCACTATGGAACCCAGGGTGAAAAGAATATGATTGCCGACGTCGGGTTTCGAAATGATTTTGTTGCCGCAAGTTTTAACGGAGGCTATAATCATTCTGCTGGTTATGATTTGGATCCAACGACCAAGTCAACGACAGGCAATGCATTCCAAGATGCAAACGTTGGCGGAAACATGGTCTTCAATCCTGACGGACAATTGAAAGTCAAGACAGGTTTGTTTTATCTAAACCGATTCCAACAAGGAATCATCTCTCAAAGATCAGGTGGTCTTTTTGATCGATCAAATGCAACAAATGACTTTCTAAGTTTGGGAGCTGTCGAATATTCTTACGGAAAAAGGAACATGGTCTCATTCCGGGGAAACTATGCTAGGTGGGAAAATAATTTTACATTGGATCAACGTGGATCCGATGAATTGGATAGAAAAGAATTAACAAACGATAGATCCTCGCAAGGAACATTGCAATTAGATCATGAACTAAATGATAAACATATGCTCACTATGGGAGTTGAATCCTATGCTAACGAACTGGAATCAGATCGACTTTCACAACGTTTTGTTTATCGAACACGGAGAGCCGTTTTTTTACAGGATGAATGGACTGCATGGAGAAACGGTATCATTTGGAGGATTATTCCTGGTGTGAGATATGACGTGGACTCCCAATTTGGTGGCCAGACAACTCCGAAAATCGCAACACGTCTTGATTTGACTTCTCAGATTGTCTTACGCGCAAGTTACGGTGTCGGATTTAGACCGCCGTCTTTTCAAGAACTTTACCTTCGATTTGAAAATCCTGGTGTGGGTTATGTAGTCGATGGCAATCCAAACCTGAGGCCCGAAAAATCTAGAACTTTCAATACAGACCTAGAATATTCACCCTTCAAAAATTTTAGTTTATCCTTTAGTCTTTTTAGAAATTATATTACAAATTTGATTCAATACAATTATGGTACCGGAAGTTCAGAATTTGCAACGTTTCAACTAACAAATATCAAGGAAGCATACACGCGCGGTGGAGAGTTTGGAATGAGGACTCGATTCTATAAGTACGCGGCCTTCGAGCTTGGATATAATTACACAGAAACTCGTGATCTAACTTCCGATCGGCCCCTTGAAGGAAGGGCGATGCACCAAGTAACATCAAATCTTTATTTAAGCACATCTATGGGTTGGGAACTGGCGATTCGGACGAAGTGGATAGGCAGACGTCCATTTTACTCAAGTACGAGCGACTTTGCAGGAGCAAGTACTACGCTAATCGAGTCAGCTCAAACGAATCCTTTTCTTGGACAGAGTGTCGTATATGGACAAGAATTCGCACTTGTTAATCTTCGATTAGAGAAAAAATTATTTGAAGATCGCTTATCTTTATTTTTAGGAATAGACAATCTTTTGGATAAATACGAGCTTACTTACAATCCGATACGACCGAGATTCTATTATGGAGGAGTACAAGCCCAATTTTAAGCATTTTATAGCAACTTTAGTACTAACTCTAGTTTTTTCTCCTTCAATCACCCAACTCCAATCACAAGATTTGAAACTAACTCCCAAAGAATCTAGAATTCTGAAAGAAACGTTTCATTACATTGAATCGATCGAACCGAAAAAACTTAAAATAGATAAAAAAACTTATACTCGTTATTCTAATTTTGAATCGATCTTCAGATTTCCCTTTTCTGGAAAAAAAGTTTCAATCTGGCTCCAATCAAGAATCAAATCTTATTCGAGTGGGGCAACGGGAGAATTCATTGCATATTATCAAAATGGCGAAGTCTACCTAGGAAAACAGTTTTTTAGTTTAAACAAATTTGATAGATTTTTAGTACTCTTACATGAAGCACGTCATGCTGATGGCAAAGATTTTGCTCACATCAATTGTCCTTCTAACTATCCATACTTGAATCCACGAGATTTAAAGATTTCACCTGCTAACAAAAAAGGATGCGATACACGAGATGATGGTGGCTACGGGATTACAGCTTCCTTGATTTTTGAGATGGGTGCTTTTGGATTTCTTTCCCAAACGGAAACAGCTTACAGATACAATACAGAACTGGCTAGAATCATAAAAGATTAGACCGGAAGAATTTATCTTCCAGTCTACCTTAGTGACATCAGAAGTTCAGTTTAATTTGTTTGATTTCCAAATTTATACCAATCAATCTTTCTAGTGAAGTGCATAATTAATGCCAAAACTATGAATAGAGCAAACGATCCAAGGAGCAGTGCTTGATCCTCTGAAGCCAATATGACATACAAAAAGATGTATAGCAAAACATAATAACCACCCGTTAAGAGTCCCTTCTTTTTATCGTTTAATACGTTAGCGGAATAATAACCGATCAAAATAGTAACTGCAAGTGATGCTATGATATATGCGATCATAAAACCTAAATGTTCCGATAGTGATAGATTCAATATATAAAACAATACCATAGCGCTACCAATCAAGATGTATTGGATGGGATGTAATATGACTCCACCAAATATTTCCATTAGAAAAAATAAGGCAAAACTGGTTACAAGTATTAACAAACCATACTTGGTGGCTCTTTGAATCTTATGATAATAGTCTACAGGCAATATTAAATCGACCCCAGATGCTGATGATAAGATCAATTGAGCCATCGTTTCATCCATACTAGTTAGATTTTGTGGATAACTTCTATTATAGTATGAAGTTTCCCAAAAAGCGGTAAAGCCATCTTCATTAATATTCCGATCTTTCGGGAGGAAACTCCCAGTAAATGAAGGATCTCGCCAATCAGCATTCATAACGATCTTTGAAGTTTTTCCGATCGGAGCAAAATATAAACTATTAGAACCATTTAGATCAAAAGATAAATTGAATTCTGATTCAGCTTTTTGTTCACTTAAATCAATAGGAGAATGCAAACCAGTGCTGAAGAAAATAGATTTGGTACCTGGAAGTAGGTTCTTATTCTTTCCACCCATGTTATATTTGATTTCGCCACCAATCCCTTTCATATCGGATAGTGAAAGAATCACTTTAGCATCCTCAAAATAGATATAGGTAGTCTCGGAAGGAAAATCATTCACGTTTATGGAACGGAATTTCCCTGAAATTTTAATTTGCCCCGAATATAAAGGAGTTTCATATATACTTCTTTTTCTAAGCTCTGTTTTTAAAGTCGCATTGTAGTTTATATCTTCCGGCAGAAAATAAGCATATTCGGTAACATAATCCCATTTATCTTTGTTATTCGCAGATCCAGATTTGGGTATTCGTATGTTATAGGGTACTTGCAATATTGGACCTACAATAACCTGACTTTTTCCCCACTTGTCTCCAATCTCCCCTGCGGCCGTATCTCTAGAAATGCTACGTTCTTCGATCAACGATGATATCATCATCAACGGGATCACAAAAGCTAATACCATTCCTCCGAGAATGATCAGTCTTAGATTTATCGATGTTTGAATTTTATTCATATTTAAGCTCCTAAATTCAATACTAAAGATTTTAGGTGAGTTAATTATGTGCGAAATGTGAGGATTGAGTGAGGTAAAAAAAAATTATTTAAAAAGGATTACAACTTCTACTCCTAAATCCTGCCTATTTTTTATAGTGAGCTCACCATTATGTAATTCAACAATTTGTTGGACTATGCTAAGACCTAGGCCAGAACTTTTCTGAAGCGTATCAGGTCGAGGAAGTGAATAAAACCGTTCTTTGATTTTTGTTAAGGCAAATTCGGGAATTTGTACTCCTTGATCCAGAATAACTAATCGTACAGAATCATCCTCAAATCGTTCAATACTAACGATTATATTGTCTCCCTTTTTCGCAAAATCCAATGAATTTCTGATTAAATTTTGAATCGCAATTCTTAAATATTCTTGAGATCCCAAAATTTTGATATCGTGAGCATCAATTTGATATGTGACTCCTTTCAATTCAAGTTCAGCCGAGTGAGATTCAAATATTTCATTACATATTGAAAATAGATTTACTTCTTCATTTCTTAGAATGGTTCTCTTTCCTTCCAAAGTTGAGAGAGATAACAACTGCTCTACTATTCTCTCAATTCTTTTTCCTTCTTTATAAATATTTTTTGTTAACTGATCTATTTTATCGGGGTGAGATTCAATCAACTCCGCAGACGCTAAGATTGTAGATAGAGGACTTTTAATCTCATGTGTAAATGTTTGCAGATAGTTTTCAATATATTCTTTGCCTTCAAGCTCAGTCACTAAGCCGTCAATTTCCTGACCTAAAAGTTCTAACTCTTTCAATCCGATCTTGGGAAAGGGAATTCTAGATTTATTTCTCAGTGCACTGACATAATGAGATAACCGACCAATTGGACGGAACATAAGATAGGCAAGTAAACTAAAAACAATTGCAATACTGAAACCAACGAGAAGACTGATCCTCCAGAAATTAGCTTTAGCTACTTCAATAAAAGGAACGACGCTGATTTTCGGTTTAATGATGGTTATCACACCAATTATTTTTGATTGATAACGAACTGGAGCAGATACAAATAAAGCTCCCTCTTTTGAATTATCTACTAATTTGCTGGAACGCGCGCCATACCTTCCCTTCAAGGTTAGAAAGACATCATTGAATCTTGAAAAATTTAATCCCTCCCGATAACTTTCAGAATCAAAAATAATGATCCCATTTTGATCTGTTACATAGGTTTGAATATCAGCTTCAGTTTTCAGAAGACTGTAAATCTTTGCTTCAAAGTTTCGTTCTTTTACATTTTGAAAAATTGGTCTTAGAGTCTGATTACAAATTTTTTTATAATTATCAGAAGTTAATCCATTAGCAGGGAAATTTGCCTCAAGCGAGGCGGAAAGAAGATGAGCCGTATCGTTTAAGGATTCTTCAACAGTCTCCATATAACGCGGTCGAATTGAATCTTCTGTTTTATCAATAAGGTAATAAAAACCTACACCAAGGATAAAAAAAAACTAAGAATGATTCGGATCCAAAGATTCATTTTTTATCCTTTAAGCCATAACCTTGACTTCTTCGAGTTTCAATCAGATCGGAATCCTTGTCTATTTCTTTGATTCGATTTCGTATATTTTTGATCACGGTATCGACAGCACGATCAAAGCTATCCTCTGGTTCTGTCCAAACAATGTCCATAATTTCTTCTCTAGTGAAAATTCGCCCCGGATTTTTTATAAAAAGAGCTAATGTTTTAAATTCATAAGGAGTCAACGTTAATGCAGTGTTATGAAAGAAAATCACTTTCTTCTCAGTGTCCAGAATAAGCGGCGATTTGACATCTTTGGGAGGAACGTAAGTTCGTCTAACTATAGCTTTGATTCTTGCAACAAGTTCCCGTGGACTAAACGGTTTAACAACAAAATCATCTGCACCCAATTCAAGACCAAGAACCTTGTCAATTTCGGAATTTCGTGCCGTAAGCAAAATAACAGGAGTATTCAAGGTTCGCCTTATTTCTTTCAAAACTTCAAATCCATTTCGATCAGGTAATCCGACATCCAGAATCACAAGGCTAATATCCTGATTTAATAATGTCATACCAGCATCCGCTGTCATAGCGCTAACAGGGATGAAACCATCCGCTGAAAGGGCAATCTCAATTGTTGATAAAATTCCCGGTTCATCTTCAAAAATTAAAATTCTTTGGGCATTCATAAAATTTCTTACTTAGAATAGACTACTATCTTACAAGAATACTATTCTCGAAATTTAAAACTTTTTAACACCTTATCAAAAGAATTAATAAGATTAGGTACATAAGTTTTGTCTGGTATAGGAGCGCCAAAATTTGTAAAAAGAATCACTTCGGCAAGTTTCGTTTTATTTTCATTTAAAAAATACCCTTCCATTTGCATTCCAATCTGTCCAGGTGCCTTAAACTGAAATTTATAAAATAAATTTCCTTTTTCGTCAACTTCTTCGGATTCAAATCTCATCAATTCGCCAAGTGCATGATTTGGGAAAATTTTCGTTTTATTGATCTCTTCTAATCTTAGATCAATTTTTTCCCTAGTATCTTCTATGATTTTGATTAAAAAATAACCTGCATGTATATTTCCACCTAACTGAGTTGACCACACTTCTATATTTTCTGAACTATTTTTGGATTGAGAAAAAACCCAAGACGTCGGGTATTTAACTTTAAAAGTTGGAAAAGTAATTTCTTGAAGAGAGAAGACATCAATGTAGGTGGGATAATGCTTGTATGTTGCTAAATCCGTTGTGCTTCTGCCAAAAGAGGTAAGATTTGTTGTAAAATCTGCCGACGATTTTCTAGTGCTAAGAAGACCGAGTATTGGGGTAGAATGATTCATTGAATGGAAAAGTGAATAATTAAATTCCTCCCATCGATCTTCATATTCTCTACCTGAATTAATATTACAACAATATGAGTTTTGAATCTTCTTCGACTTTACCTTCTCTAAATCGACAAATCTCAAACTCAGCATATTCATGATCTTAACGATGATAAAATTGGAATCGAGTTCTTGAAACTCTTCCCCTCTGATTACTTTGATTCCAACGATTTCGGCGGGAAGACTGCCTTTTTCTTTTTTAATTGGTACATGGAAACGAACAATCGTATCACGAATATGTGTTCGATGAAATACATCAAGTTCCCAGGATTTTCCATCAACCATCTTATTGACATTGAGCAAAAATCCTTCCCATTCCCCGTTTTGCCATTGAGTATGATAACTAGAATATTCTCCGGCCTTCCAATTCAATGCATCTTGACCTGAGATTGATAGGTTGAATAAAACAATGCAAAAGAAAAATGAAAAAAATTTCATTATCCACATCCGTTAACTAATTTTTACTTTAAGATGGGAATCTTTGAATTTAACTCAATCATTTAAAACATAAAATGATAATTCAAAACAAATTCTTGTTCATTTTTGTATTTAATAAAATCAAGTCTCAGCTCATTCGAATTGTTGATAGAATAGCGCATGCGAAGCGTATTGGAAAAATCATTTTGATTGCCTAGCAAGATATAGTATTGATAGGCAGAAATAAATTGAAATTTCATTGTACCAAAGTCATAGAGAAAGCTAATGATTGCTTGGGGACCAACACGATAAAAATCCTTGAAATAGGGATGAAATTGTGCTTTCATACCACCCAAAAAAGAAACAAGCAAAGCTTTGTTTGTCGATTGTCCTGAAATTTGGTACGTGTAACCAACTGCTAGGTCTACATTCCAAGGTGAGACTCTTATTCTTTCATTCTGAAAAGTATCAATGAGATTTTTTTTCGCCCTTACAGTAACACTTTCAATTCCGACATCAAAAATATAACTCTTTAGTTGATTATTGGATTGAAATGGAGCAAAGCTAGCAAATTTAATCAAACTTAATTTTGTAATCTCAAATTGATTTAATGTTTGATAGTATCTAAATGTTGTATTGAATTTTCCAGATTCGGAAAATGGAAAGTATCCATCATTGCGATTCATTATGTCATGAGATAAATAACGGTACTGAAATTCTGAAAAATTACCAATTTCTGATTGGCCTACACCACCTACGATTCTGCTCGATGAATGAGGCACACCGTCCGTTGGATTTGAGTAAATAGAGTAATGGAAAATAAAATGGAGTAAAAAGAATAGTAAGCCGGCGGCTCGGGAAAAATGGTCTCTCAAAAATTACAAGCTAAACTCAATACGGGATCATTTCCTATTTCCCGTTTTAATGCCCTCAACAAATTTTGCGAACTTTTTGAGGTTTCTGGGTTAACGATACTTGCAAAATTTTTTTTTGCAAGCTCACCTATTTGTTTGCTATGTGTCGGACAACCTAACAAGGTAGCAATTGCTTCTATTCTTTCACCGTTTCCCTTTGCAAATTCTATTTCAAGTCCGGAATGATTATAATGAACAAACACTTCCTGTGCTTTTTCTAGTTTCACAATCCCATCATCCGTGCAATTCAAGGTGCCGGACGTGATACCAAAGGTTTGATTTGATGTTGAGCCGTTTGTTGTAGCCGCTAAAACTTGGGTAATGTCATTCTTCCAGGCTGGAACCATTGATCCAAGTCCGCATCCTGCCATTCCATAGCTTTTGGAATGCAATGTCGAAACCGAGAATAGAAAAATAGTGAGTAAGAGTGCAAAAAACTTCTTCATTGTAAATTAGAAAAGAAATTCAGTTTGTTCTGGAATGGCTCCCATTGCGATGACCCGTCCGTTTAGATCTACAACCTTCCAAGAAGTTGAATCACTGGTTTCTCGCGTTTTCATTCCATCTAAAAATCGATTCGTAAACAGTTCCAATTTATGGGCTAAATTCTTTGAAGGAAGGATCCTGGATTCGTGATTGGCGGTGGTTGGTTCGAATGATAGCATAAATGATGGATCCTTCCTCGATAAGAGAATTATCGGCTCGAGAAAGGGATTCTCTAAAGACTAAAAACGGTGGAATTTCAGTCAACTAAGAGACATAATTTTTATCCAAAAACCAGCCCATTTTTGCCGGTGAAAAACTCTCTTTTTTTCCTTTCATTGACTTGGGACTCTTGACTAAAAACGCTTACTACAGAGGAAGCCATTGTTTACCCCACAGATCAATTTATTCAAAAAGTCGAATCCGATCATCGGAAAAGTGATTTCAAACACCAGATTGACCCCTGAAAGCGGAATGGGAAAGAGACCGATCAAGGAAGGAGATTCGGCCATACATCGAATTTGTATTTCTTTGGATCATTCACAATATCCATATATCATTGGTCAAAGTGCGGGTGTGATTCCACCTGGGGAAGACCCATCAAAAGTAGCGAAAGGAGCATCAGATGTCGGTTATGCGATTCGCTTATACTCCATTGCCTCACCATCATACAGTTTTGGCCAAACTAAAGACAATATAGAATTTATCATCAAACGTGATAATATTTATGATTCTGAAGGAAACATTCTGCATAAAGGTGTATGCTCAAATTACATGTGCGACCTCAAGTCAGGCGAAGAAGTCATTTTGACAGGTCCTGCTGGTAAGAAATTTCTGTTACCACAGCAGGATTTTGAAGGTGATATTTTTTTCTGTGCAACTGGAACAGGTGTAGCTCCTTTTTTTGGAATGATCGAAGAGCTTCTTAGACACAAACATATCAATTTCAAAGGAAATATCTTTCTAATATATGGGGCCCCTTATTCAGACGAGATAGTTTTAAGGGACTACTTCGAGACGACTGCAAAGGAATTCCCAAACTTTAAATTCATAACTGCTGTCAGCCGAGAAGAAAATAATCCATTTGATGGAGGGAAAATGTACATTTCACATCGAGTAAAAGAATTAGGCGATTCGATATCAAAATCTCTTTCTAACAATGGAAAGGTATATATCTGTGGTGGACCAAAGGGTATGGAAAAGGGGGTCATTGAAGAAATCTTGAAGGCCAGCCAGTCTTCGTTATCATATGAAGAATTCAAAAAAGAATTAGAGACAAAAGATCAATTGTTTGTGGAGACATACTAATATGGCAAAAACAGGAATCATCAAAGACATCGATAAGGGAAGGGGAGAAATCATTAGAGTTGAGATCTCGGAATTCAAAGGACAAACTTTATTCAACATACGTGTATGGTATACAGACGCCAATGGCGAATACAAACCGACTCAAAAAGGTATCGCGCTTTCGCCGTCAATCATCAGCGAATTAAAAGAAGCGATCGAAGAGGCAGAACGATGGCTTGCGTAAAGTTAGAGACTTTCTCCTTGTTTAGCAAAAATGATACGATTTAAAATATCTTTTGCTTCCGGCAAAGACTCTTCAACTCGAATATGATTGTAAAGTCTTGTAATTTCAAAGACCTTCTTTACTGAATCTCTGATATTACAAGCTACAAATTCACCACCCCGCTTTCTAAGCCAACCCACAATTTGAATCAATGCACCAATAGCAGACGAGTCGATATGTGCAGTATCGGACATATCAAAAATCATAAACCGATAGCCTTCACTTAATTTTGATTCTACGACAGCCTTCATTTCAGGACATTTATATAGATCGATATCGCCGGATGTTTTATATTCAAAGATATCATCATGTAAATTCATATCTTTAGTGTCAATTTGCTCTGGTCCACGAGAGATGAAAGAGGATCCAGCAAAGATATGTTTGGATAAGTTTGCAACTTTCTCTTGAATTTTATTGTCCATCGAATTGAGTCGAGATAAAAGAGACCCTAATGAATTTGGTGCAAAGTGTTTATTTTTTTCAATTGAGTGCACTAATACTGCTAGAATTGCTCTAGCTTCATCCAATTTATTTAACTTAACAGCATCTGTAATTTGCCTCATTCCTTTGGCTGCATCCGCCATGATCATTTCTACTAGAACATCTGGGTCTTGTTTTCCTTGAGATTTTTCATAATGTAAAGGAAGTTCTGACTCAACACTTTCCAGTTTCATCTGATTTAATAAATTATAATATGTAACTTTTGCTTGGTATAATGGCCCGTCCATTTTTTTCAGCGATCGATCGATCTCCAATTTGAAGACCAAACTTTTTATATCATCTGCTCTTAGGTCACCGATCTGGAGATTTACTTTTTGTCTAGTTACGTTAAATGCGTTGCCTTGAAATTCATCAATTTCCTCGGTCATGGTATGCGGGATATCATTTAGTAGCTCTTTGAACTGTATTCCAGGAGCTAGCTCAAGATTGATATCAATTGCTTGTGCATATAGGGCTCCAATATCTCCAAATTCTCGAAAGAATATATCCGAAGCCATTTCTGGATTGTCTACAAAGTAAAAATTTCCTCCACCCGCTCGAGCGATTTCCATAAGTATCGCTTCATTAAAATCACTTCCTACGCCGACCGTAGTAGTAGATATACCACGTGCTAGGTGATCCTTTGCTATTTGTATCAGAGCTTCTGGTTCTTTCACACCCGAGGTAGGATTTCCATCGGTTAGTAGAATCACTCTTTTGTATGCGTTTGGGATATTTGCAGCTTCTACGGTTCTAAGTGCAGACAACCATCCTCCGCTCAGATTGGTAGACGTAGCTACTTGAATATTTCGGATGCGGTCTGTCACGGAAATCTTTTCCGTCAAACTTGTGAGTGGTTGAATGATCTGAACATCTGCAGAATAAGCAATGATTGACAGAGAGTCATGTCTTGTGAGCCAATTTACTAGTGCACATGAAGCGTCGATGACCGAATCTATCTTTTCACCCTTCATAGACCAACTCTTATCAATAGCCAATCCAATCACGATTGGCTTTCTCTCCGTTAAAGTAGGATTAGCTGGTGTTCTTAATCTCAAAAGCAGATGATTTTTTTGTGTCTCGCCTTCGACTATAAACGGGTATTCGAGTTTACCTTCAACATGCATACACTCTAGAAAACGATTAGATTTTCTCTTTCCGCAAGAACTATTTATGAATTCCTGTCTATCAAGGGATCACACTATGCTTGGTAAAATTCATGAGATTTACGAGTCCATCTCTGGAGAGGGTATCTCCCAAGGGATCCCGACCTTATTTGTTCGTTTTGCTGGTTGCTCATTACGATGTGGCAAAGTTGGGGAAAAGAAATTATGGTGTGATACACCGTATGCCTTGGGACCAGAGCAAGGTACCGAGCAAGATCTAAAAAGTGTTATCAGCACACTTTCCACTTTAGATCCATCCGATTCTAAACAAATTCTAATTACCGGTGGCGAACCTCTCGAAGGGAAAAATGGGGACTTCACAAAAATCCTTTCAAAACATATTTTTTCATACCGTTTTCAGAAGCAATTGCCCTATCCCGCTCCAAGAATCGAAACTAACGGCAAAGAAAGGATCGAGCTTTCGGAGGAGATGGTTTACACAATGGATTACAAATTACCTGGCTCAGGTATGGAATCATTCATGAATTTGGATAATTTCGAGATTCTAAAAAAGAGACATAATTCTCTTGACGAAATCAAGTTCGTCATTCGAGATAGATACGATTTTCAAAGAAGTTTGGAAATCCTTCACGAGAGAATATCCAATACAAATGTTTTGTTTTCTCCAGTTCACGAAGATTTAGATGCCCGTGAGCTTGTAGAATGGCTGAATAAGTCAAATCCATCTAATGGTCGTTTGTCTTTACAAATTCATAAGTTTCTCTGGGGTAATAAAAAAGGAGTTTGATGCAAATCCCAACACAGCTAAGTCTAGATTTTGAGACAACGGAAGTATCCAATGTATCTAGTGAATTTGCATTCCTAATCAACGAACCGGAACTAGGTTTTGGAAAAATTACAAAAGAATCCAACACAACATTCGAACTATATTTTCCAAATAAGGAATTATTTAAAACCGTAAACAAAATCGATCCAACGCTTCAACTGCTTCCAACATATCCGTCTCCCTTGAAAGAATGGGAGGAATTTCCCAAGGCCATGGAACTTTCACTATTGGCACACCAGTTAAGACGCACTCATAATTTTGATAAACTATCATCCCTGTCTAATTCAAGAACGCGTTTACTCCCTCATCAAATCGAGTCTACGTTTATTGTAGCCAATAGTCTGAAACCAAGATTCATCCTTGCCGACGAAGTTGGTTTGGGTAAAACAATTGAGGCTGGACTCGCAGTAAAAGAATTAATTTTTCGAAGAGGTTTGAAGAAGGTTCTCGTAGTCACCCCTTCACCGTTAGTTGTTCAGTGGCAACAAGAAATGAAAAACAAATTCAATGAAGAATTTGCAATCATTAGAAGACGAAATTTCATCACCAATGGTGAAGATCACTGGCGAAACTACAATAAAGTAATTACATCAATTGACTTTATCAAAAATCCAAAGTATGCTGAAGAAATTCTAAAAGTCAAATGGGATATAGTTGTCTTCGATGAAGCACATCGATTGAGAAGAGATTATTCAAAAGTAACTAGAAGTTACCTTTTTGCAGAAAAAATAGCCCGTAAGACGGAATGTTTATTGTTATTAACTGCTACTCCATTTCGCGGTAAATTAGAAGAACTGTTTTATCTCCTTCATTTAGTAGATCCAAATATCCTCGGGCCATATCATACATTCGTAAATGATTATATCGTCGGTGGAAAAACAGATCTTAAGGAAAAGATTTCAAAGGTATTACTTAGAAGACGTAAAGTTGAGGTCGGTGGTTTTACAAAACGATTTGCAAAAACGGTTAGAATCGATCTATCTCCCATCGAACGTCAATTTTACGACGAAACGACCGAATACGTACGCAGAGAATACAATCTTGCAATGGGAACCAAGAACCGTGCTGTAGGTTTTGTGATGATTGTTTTCCAAAAATTATTGGACTCATCGGTAATTGCCCTTCTGTCTGCTCTTCAAAAACGGAAGTTCATGCTTGAAACTAAATTTCATTACATGAAAGAAAATGAAGTTACTGTCGACGATTGGGATTTAGATGAAACTGAGGGAGTTGAAGATTTTCTAACCGAATTAGATGAATCGGAAATGTCAAACTTTCAAAGAATCAAACGGGAACTATTTACTTTAAATCGCTTAATTCATATTGGTAAACAAATCAAAGAAGATCGCAAATCCCAAAAACTCAAAGAGACATTGGCTAAGCTAAAAAAGGAAGGTCATAAAAAGTTTATCATCTTTACTCAATTCCGCACCACTCAAGATCATATTCAATCTTTGTTGGAATCAGAGTACAAAATTTCTTCGTTCCACGGCTCATTGAGTATGGATGACAAAGAAAGAGCAATCCAAAGATTTAAAGAAGATTGCGAAATTCTAATTTGCACAGAAGCCGGTGGAGAAGGTAGAAATTTACAATTTGCCAATATACTCTTTAACTATGATTTACCGTGGAGTCCTTTAAAAATTGAACAACGAATTGGTCGAATACATAGATTTGGCCAAAAGGACAATGTATATATTTTTAACTTTGCCTCGAAAGATACTGTCGCGGAGCGCATACTTGAAGTTCTTACAAACAAAATCAAACTGTTTGAAGAATCTATAGGTGCTTCTGACGAACTACTAGGCACCATTGAAGAGGAACTAGACTTTAACTCAAGTTTTATGCATTTCATCACTGGCACAAAAACGAAAGAAGAAATGGACACTGAACTTGATCTAAGAATTCAAGTTGCTCAAAAAGGATTTGAGAAACTTAATTCTCTAGTTACACCAAAATTATTAGATTTCAATCTTAAAGACTATTATGATCACACTCAAGATGATAGAGCATGGAATAACCAACATCTAGAAGAAATCGTTACTTCTGGTTCAAAAATCTTTTTAAATCAATTACCAGGAAGATTGAGTGAAAAAAAGAATGAACTCTATCAATATACAAATCCGGAAGGCAAGTCAAAACCTGCAACTTTTGATTCTGATCTTGCTTTAACAAATGATACATTAGAATTTATGGCATTCGGTCATCCATTCGTCGAACGCGTCACAGAGTTATTTACCAACTCACAAATTGGTAACAAAAAGAAGTATGTTTACTCAAAAGTACTAAAAAACAAAATTTTATTAGTCTTTCTTGTCGAATTTAAGTTTTCTTTGAAAAGGAGAGAAATCTTCTTTTTGGAATATGATCTAACGACGAATGAAATCAATCATAAAGACGAAATTTCATCGGACTGGGTTGAGGCAAAAACATACGTTCCCGCGGACGAGCTTCCCCTTTCAAAAATTGAAAATCTTTATATCAAATGTTATCCAAAAATCTTGAGCGACGTAGAAGCAAGAAAACAGATACTCCAGAAAGAGACATTGTCTATTTTCCAAAAAGAAGAATACAAAGTTGAACTATCTCACCAAAAATTGATCCGTCAATTAGAAGAAAAATTAATGCGTCAGGAAGCCGCGTATAAATGGGATACTCGCCCGGAGAAAAAGTCTGTTTTACATCGTACGATGAAAGAGATTCAAAAGGCTAAGGAAACTTACGAAATTGAAATCCGAAAAATCAAAAACGGTGCGAAAATATTGCAGACGATTGATTTGTTTCAACTTTACATAGCACTTTAACTCAAAGTAACTATATGAAACGCATTCCATTTTGGCTTCTAATACTCATTAGTTTTTTTCTTGGCAGTCTTACTGGAATTTGCTTACATCCAGAGGCAAATGTTTTTACAAAGATCACCTCGGATGCGATTCTACCTTGGCTAAAATTTCCTGGAGACATTTTTCTCAATTTATTACAAATGATTATGATTCCACTCGTAATCTCTTCCGTTGCACTAGGTGTTTCTAGTTTAGAAAATGTGAGTGAACTTTTAAACTTAGGAACTCGAACAATTGCATATTTTGTCTCCACAACGATCATCGCCGTCATCATAGGAATTTCCATTGCATCGTTCGTTAAGCCTGGCTCTCACATTGAATCTTCGATATTGCCTGCCATAAAAAGTGATATAAAGGTTCAAAAAATTGAAAAGGATGAAGCGATACCATTTATAATTTCAGAGATCATTCCTAAAAATATCGTTCGAGCATTTTCTGAACAAAAGATGTTATCTCTTGTTTTACTCGGAGTCATACTCGGAATTTTCTTTTTATCATCTAACAAAATGGATTCGGAGCCCCTCCGGATCTTCTTCAAATCTCTGGAATCGTTTTGTATATGGACTGTAAGTCAAATTATGAAGATGGCTCCCTTTGCTGTATTTGGTTTAATGGCTTACGCAGTTACACAAATTGGGGCAAGTCTAATGATTGCTCTGTTATATTATGTAGCCTGTGTCATATTTGGACTTCTTCTTCTGCTTTGTTTTTATCTGATCATTGTATTTATACTCGGCAAAAGAAACCCATTTCATTTTCTAGCCTCAATTCGCGAGGTTCAGATTTTAGGGTTTTCTACTTCAAGTTCTAGCTCTGTTCTTCCTATTTCACTTACTATTGCTAAAACTAAGCTTCATATCAAAGAGAAAGTAGCTGATTTTGTTTTACCGTTAGGTGCGACTATCAATATGGATGGGACCGCCCTTTATCAAGCAGTAGCAACAATTTTCATCAGTCAGATATATCAAATTGAATTCACTCTGCCCCAACTCATTTTACTTGTACTGAGTGTAACTGGTGCTTCTATTGGGACGGCCGCAACGCCTGGCGTGGGTATTGTCATCTTAGCCTCAATCCTTCAGACATTTCAGATTCCAGTCGAAGGGATTGCGCTGATTTTCGGAGTAGATAGATTTTTAGATATGTGTCGCACTTCTGTAAACCTAAGTGGCGATTTAGTAGCTTCCGTAATTATTGACAGATGGTCTCGGCAATCAAAATGAGTGAATGCATTCGAGATTCGCTTCTCTAATTATAGTTTCCTCGTTTTTAACAGTCAGCAACTGCGATACTAAAAAAGACTATTTCGATGATGCAGCCCTGAACATCATTTGTTACTCATTTGCCGGATGTGGAAAAAAACAACCAACCCGAGTGGGAATGATTGGGGATAGTTGGACTGACTTACTCTTAGGATTTCCTGCCATTGATACCCTTCGCATTCAACTAGAAAATAAACATGGCTACCAAATTACAGGCGCTACACTAGGTGGACAAACACTTAAGGCAGCATTTAGTCAAGGATTGCATTACCAGGTGATTGATCAGGCTGGAGCTGATGTAAATACAATTCTACTCTCACTAGGTGGCAATGATTTACAGGCCAATTTATCCGAATATGCTAATAACTTCGAAGCTACTAAATCAACAAGACTCCGTGAGATCAAAAACGATTTAAAGGTAATGATACAATCGGGCAATGCCTTTAAACTTTCAAAATATGGTGGTGCTCCGTTAAAATGGATCATACATGGATATGATTATTCAAATCCGTATAAATCAGCAGTCATACCAGGTGCCGATGAAGGATGTAGAACAAAATTTATTTCTGCCGGAGTGAGCTCTGAAAACGTAGAAACCTACTCAGTTTCGATTTTGAATGCTTACAATGAAATGTTAAGAGGAATCACTTCGGAAGAACCTACATTCTATTACACTGATTTAAGGAGAAGTTTGGGTGGGCCACCAATTGCAAAGTCGGAATTAATGTTGGATTGTATACATCCAAACAACTTAGGATTTGAAATCATCGGGAACAATTTTAGTAAATTGATTTCTCCTATAACGGGTGTAAATCCATGAAAACAATCTTCTCTTTACTTTATAAAGGTTTTTCTCTTTTTTTATTGTTTCATATTTTTCATTCAGCCAATTTTGCAGAATCAAAATCCAACTTTGCACATCCATTACAGATTGAACCTGTCGCTATCTACAATAAAATTCGAGTCAATGCAAGTTATTGGGATAAAAGAAATCTAGGGATTTATGAACAAAACAAAAATCTTAATATTGAAGGTGAATATAATTTTTGGAACAATTTTTCAATAACATCCTCCATCGGAAAAACCAACTATGTTCAAACAAATTCTGCAGTAGAAGAGACATGGAATCGCTGGAATTTCGGACTGAAATATGGGAAGATTTTTGATTTCGCCTCAGGACAACTTTTGGTCGGCGGAGGAATTTCATTCTTCGATCGTAAACGTGGAGGCGAGCTGCGAGAACGAGAGAATCCTGAATACTATTTGATTCGTCCAAATTTTGGTTTAGGTTTTAAATCGGGACGATTTGAAATTATGAGTGAATTAAGATTCCAAACAGAAACGAATCAGAAAATGAAGGAAGGTACGTTAGAAGAATTTCGAAGGTATTATCAATTTGGAATAGCGCCTTCATTTGCCGCTACAGAAAGTATACGAATGTTTTTAGAGTTAGAATACCGAGAGCCATTTGATCGTAATGTAGATACAAAAACTCGTTTCTTCAATATTTACCCGGGTATCGCTTACAAATCTGAATCAATTGGTACTTTTAGTTTATCTTTGCAATTGAGTATACTTGCACGTAACGAGAACGCGATGGATAGGGGCATCCGTTTTTCCTATTTTTACTTCTTTGACACCATCAATGATTCGAAACCTTAATAATTTTTTGTGTATGTTTGCTATTTTGGGAAATGCTTGTTTGAGTATTCAATCTGGGAATCCAAGCCTCACTGTATTTAAAAATCAAGGTGTGCAGGGAATATATGGAAAATCAACCTCTCCAAGATATCAATTTAAGATGGGCGAATCATGTATCACAAGCTATTTTGGTTTGGTTTCATATGGAGATGCCAGTTCCGAAATCGCACAAAACCAGGCAAATATTAAGGAAATTTATTCAATCGATCACTCTGTCAAAACACAATATCTATTTCTTCAGGAATACTGTACTTTGATCTATGGGAAATAAATATATTAGAATACAGAGAGGATTTCTCTGCTTACTCTTATCTTTCTTCACTACTTGTGCTTCTACCGGATCCGGACCACAACCTCTCCTTTTCTCCGAACACACTTTAACTCTTTATAGTACAGGTTCTATCTCTTCGAAAGAAGGATCAGCATGCGCTTACTCGATACTGGGTCTCATTGCTTGGGGCGATGCTACAATTTCAACTGCTCAAGAACATGCCTATGTTTCAAAAATAAATACGATAGACCAGCGTTCTTTTACAATTTTGGGAATTTATGCAAAACTATGCACAATAATTAAGGGTGTTTAGTCGTAAATAATAGAAGAACAATTATGAACTCCGAGATAGGAAATAAATTATCTTTTCTAAATACCATAATTGTTTCATTTTTTGTCTTTGGTTGCACTCCAAAGCCTGAACCCTTCTTATTGGGACTTCTAGCATTACCGGCAGCGACGGCTACTGCTCCCTTCGGTGTTACCAGTACAAATCCATCGAATGGAGAAACTGGTATCAATCGAAACACAAATATCTCGATCTTATTTAATCGATCTTTAGATAATACTTCCATTTCAGGAAACATTTCGTTCGTTCAACCAGCAACAAATAGCATATCAAGCTTATCAGCTTCAACATCGACTGTCACTTTGACTATTCGACCGAGCAATGTTTTTGATGCTGCAAGTACCTACAGCATAACATTAAAATCAGCGATCCGATCTACTTCTGGTGAAACTTTAGGCTCAGATTTTACTTTTTCTTTTACAACTCAATAAATTAAAAAAGCCGAACAAACTGTCCGGCTTTTTATACAAATGAGAAATTCTTAGATCTTATTTAAAGAATGGAAGCAAAATCCCACCTTTTAAGACAAAAAACTCAGCGAAGACAAGTGATGTGATAGCCATCAATTTGATTAGAATGTTAATTGAAGGACCAGATGTATCTTTAAATGGATCACCTACAGTATCTCCAACAACTGCCGCTTTGTGTTTGTCAGATCCTTTTCCACCAGCAGTCTTTTCGATGTACTTTTTCGCATTATCCCAAGCGCCGCCTGAGTTTGCCATTGAAATCGCCATCACAACTCCGGAAACCAAGGCACCAGCTAACATACCAGCTAGCGATTTGACTCCAAAGAGATAACCAACTACGATTGGGCTCAATAAAACAAGCATACCTGGAGGAATCATTTCTCTGAGTGCCGCAGATGTTGAAATATCGACACATTTTGCATACTCAGGTTTTGCGGTACCTTCCATCAATCCAGGAATCTCTTTGAACTGGCGGCGAACTTCTTTTACCATATCCAAAGCCGCTTTTCCAACTGATTTCATTGTCATTGCGGAAAAAATGAAAGGTAACATAGCACCAAACAACAATCCACCGAATACCCAAGGATCTAGTAGTTCAATAGATGTTAGATCGATGGCACCTTCTCCCATGCTTTTTGAAGTGGCTTGTGTTCTTGTAATAAAGGCCGCAAATAATGCGAGAGATGTAAGAGCAGCAGATCCGATCGCAAAACCTTTTCCGACGGCCGCCGTTGTGTTTCCAGCTGCATCTAAATTGTCTGTGCGGTCGCGCACTTCTTTACCGAGTTCTGCCATTTCAGCAATACCACCAGCGTTATCAGAAACTGGTCCATACGCATCAATAGTTAGTCCGATCGCGATAGTTGATATCATACCGATCGCTGCTACAGCAATACCATACATACCAGCAACGATATTAGATACAACAATGACGATCACGAGAAGAACTACTGGAATTACTGATGATTTATATCCAAGAGCAAGACCGTAGATGATGTTAGTTGCAGCACCTGTATCACATGCATCTGCCACTTCACGAACCGGCTTGTAAGAGTGCGAAGTGTAAATTTCTGTAATCCAACCGATCAACATACCAGCGAAAAGACCAAGTAGAACTGAAGTATAAACATTCCACTTTGTAATTGTTTGGTCAGCGATTTGAAATGAATCAACCATAAAAATGTCTGTAACAAAATACAATGCACCTGCGACTAAGAAAGTTGAAATCCAAAGTTGCATTTTTAATGCTTTTTCAACATTTCCACCTTCTTTCACCCGAGCAAAGAATGATGTGATGAGTGATGCAGGAATACCAACAGCAGAAATCAACAATGGATAAAGAAGTGCGGCTGTATTGTCAGCTAATGCAGATGCTGTGGCACCAATCACGAGTGCGGCACAAGTTGCTTCAGCAGCAGATCCGAAAAGGTCAGCACCCATTCCTGCAATATCACCCACGTTGTCTCCAACGTTATCTGCAATAGTTGCCGGGTTTCTAGGATCATCTTCCGGTATACCTTTCTCAACTTTACCTACTAAGTCAGCGCCTACGTCGGCTGCCTTTGTGTAGATACCACCACCCACTCGTCCGAAAAGTGCTACTGAAGATCCACCCAAACCAAAACCAGCGAGAGACTCCATAAGGATGTGTTTTTCAACGCCAAGGTTCAGACCAGTAAAAGCCATAAAGAGTCCTATCAGTCCAAGCACAGCAAGACCAATCAGACCAAAACCCATCACCGCCCCAGAGTCAAAAGCTACTCGGAAAGCACCCGATAAGGAAGTCTTTGCTGCTTGCGCTGTACGGACGTTTCCAGCCGTTGCAATCTTCATTCCGATAAAACCAGAGAGGCAGGAGATCAAAGCACCGCTAATGAAGGCAACTGATGTGTAAATCCCTTCGTTGAAAGCCGTTTTCGGATTATCGAGTAGAAGAAATATAAGAACGGTCATAAAACTGATAAATAGTAAAATGACTCGATATTCTCTTAATAAGAAAGCCATAGCTCCCTCGGAAATAGCGGCGGCAATTTCGATTAAGCGCTTGTTTTGTTCAACGTTGCCACCTTCGGCACCAACTTTAATTCGAACGACTCGGCTAGCGTAGAATATCGCCGTGACAATGGAAAGTAAGGCCATAGCGATTATGATCAGCTCTGCATTCATGAAGATCCTCTTTTAGAGTGGAATATTTGATTTTCTAAGTAATTTTGAAAGATGACCGATGAGAAACCATAGATGCAATCACGGTCAAGGAGAATATGTCAATTATGGCTTCTCTTAACAAGTCTATTTCAGTTTCAAACTGGAATTTATGCGGAATCTTTGAATCCGGTAAAGGTATTCTTCACATATGACCACCTCTTAGATATCGCTGAACAGAAAATCATCACGGATCAGCCGAGCAATTCTTTCTCCTTCTTAGCAAAAGCTCTTGATCTTCGTCCAGAACCGGAATTTCGATATTTTAATCTTACCGGTGATGCATTCTGGAAACTAGGCAAACAGTTCGAAGCAATGGAAGCGTATCGTAAATCGGCTGACCTCAATCCAAATCAAAACTTGCTTGAGCTTAGAATTGCAGATTTCTATGAATCGGAACGAAAACCAGAATTGGCGCTTTTGTACAATCAGAGATTTTTAAAACTGGTTCCGACGGATAAATATCGCATCTTTAAATCAGCAATACTTTCAAGACGGATTGGAAAGGAAGCTGATTACCAAACATATATTCAAAGTCTGGAGAATGATAATTCCTTCGCCTCTGAAGGGGATTCCTTACAATCTTCCTTAACCAAAAATATCAAACTTAAAAAATGGAAGGAGGCAGAAGACCTAGCTTTACGGTATCTTCCATTTTTTCCTCGAGTGGAGGGATTGTTCGAAACATTGATTCTTGCAAGAAGGGGAACTAAATCTCCGTTGATCGAAGATGCATACACTATGGCTTGTGTCACTTTCAAAGAAGAAACTAGATATTTTGTTCGATTCGGTGTTTATATGCAGGAGAACAATCGTTATCTAGAATCGCTTTCGCTTTTTCGAAGAGCATTTTTTAATTCACTCAAGTATAACGCCAAAGGTGACAGGGGAGAATTTCTTTTTTTACTTAGACAAAGTTATGCGAATCTTGGATGGGAAAAAGAAACCTTGGCCATCGATTCTCTTGGCAAAGACATTAAGAATCGAGACACATTGACAGATGATGTGCTTGAAAATCATATACAAACATATCGAAAAAATAGGGAATACCTTCTTTTCGGAGTCTATTGGTTTCGCAGTAAGAATCCATTAAAGGCAGATTATTATAGAACATTACTGAGGAAAAGGGACGAAGAGAGTTCCGAAAAGGAATTTCTATTTGTTATCGGCCCATTCTCCTTAGAACGTTTGGAGCTTTAAGAATTAGTTGCTGTGGTATTTCTTTTTGTCATCTATCAATGTTTGAACGACATTAGGATCTGCCAGAGTAGAAATATCACCTAACGTATCAAATTCATCACATGCTATCTTTCTAAGTATCCTTCTCATGATTTTACCTGATCTTGTTTTTGGAAGGCCAGGTGCCCAGTGTATTACGTCTGGTCTTGCTATCTTTCCAATCATCTTTTCAACACTGGCTATCAATTCTTGTTTTAATGAATCATTTGTCGCTATACCTTGTTTTACTGTTACATAGGCATAGATGCCTTGCCCTTTTATACCATGAGGAAAACCAACTACAGCCGCTTCCGCAATTGATTTGTGCTCAACGAGAGCACTTTCAACCTCAGCGGAACCTATCCTGTGACCTGAAACATTGAGCACGTCATCAACTCGACCAGTGATTCGGAAGTAACCATCCTTATCACGGGTTGCTCCATCTCCAGTAAAATAATAACCAGGGAATTGTGAAAAATAGGTATCAAAGAATCTTTTTGAATCTCCATACACACCTCTCATCATCGATGGCCAAGGAGAAGCGATGCAGAGATTACCTGAAATAAAGCCTTTTTCCTTTATTTCTTTTCCGTCATTATCAACTAAAACCGGTTTGATTCCATAAAAAGGCAGACTCGCCGAACCAGGCTTTTGTGGTATAGCCCCCGGTATTCCCGAAATCATAATAGATCCAGTTTCCGTTTGCCACCAAGTGTCTACTATGGGACATCTTGATTTACCTATATTTTTGTAATACCATTCCCATGCTTCTGGATTGATCGGCTCACCAACCGTTCCTAAAAGTCTGAGTGATTTTAAAGATCTTTTGTTCACAAAATCCAGACTCTCTCTCATCAGAGCGCGGATTGCAGTAGGAGCAGTATAAAAAATGCTAACACTATATTTATCAATCACATCCCAAAATCTTCCATGGTCTGGGTAACTTGGAACGCCTTCAAACATAAGTGTCGTTGCACCGTTAGATAAGGGACCATATAAAATATAGCTATGTCCAGTGATCCAGCCAATGTCTGCCGTGCACCAGAATGTATCGGTTTCTTTATAATCAAAAATAGACCGAAATGTTAAATTTGCACCTAACAGATATCCTGCCGTTGTGTGCAAAACTCCTTTTGGTTTACCTGTCGATCCTGAAGTATATAGTATAAATAATGGATCCTCTGCATCCATAGATACGGGTGGACAATACTTTGGAATTGATGAATCTTTCATTAGAAAGTGGTACCAATGATCTCTGCCCTCTTTCCAATTCAGTGTGGCTTCATCACCAGTTCGTTTTACAACAATTACATCCTTGATAGTCGTTTTTGATGTATCTAACGCTTTATCAACATTACTTTTAAGTGGAATGTTTTTTCCTCCACGATAACCACCATCTGAAGTTATCACGAGTATAGGCTTTGAATCTTCAATTCGTCCATGAAGAGCTTCGGGTGAAAATCCGCCGAAAACAACAGAATGAACTGCACCAATGCGTGTGCATGCTAAAGTTGCTATAGCAAGCTCTGGAATCATAGGAAGATAAATTAGAACACGATCGCCCTTTTTAACTTTTAGATGGAGTAGAACATTAGCAAATTTATTAACTTCTCGGTGTAAGTCCTGATACGTTAAAACTCTGCTTTCATCAGGATTGTCGCCTTCCCAGATAATGGCCGCTTTGTTGCGGAGAGGCGAATCTAGATGACGATCAATACAATTTTCAGAGACATTTATTTTCCCACCTTCAAACCATTTAACCTTCGCCTTCGCAAAATCATGTGAAAGAATCTTTTTCCACTTCTTTCTCCAAGTTAAACTTTCAGCTTCTTGGGCCCAAAATTTTAGGGGTTGATCTATAGATAGTTTGTAACGTGCTTTGTATGTTTTAAGATCAATGTTTGCTTTTTTTGCGAACTCTTTGCTGGGTGGGACGATTCTTTCTTTTGCCATCCCTTCCTTTTATCAGTGAGACCCAGTTCGAATCAAATCTAAAAATTCGCTTCGGGTTGTCGGATCAGATTTAAATACACCAAGGAGGCTGGATGTGAACAGCTCGGAATTTTGTTTTTGGACTCCCCTCATCATCATACAAAGATGTTTTGCCTTGATAATTACACCAACTCCCAAAGGATCTAAGGTTTCTTGAATAGCCTGTGCGATTTGATCTGTTAATCTTTCCTGAACTTGCAATCTCCGGGCAAAGATATCTACAATGCGAGGAATCTTACTAATACCGATTATTTTTTTGTTAGGAATATAGGCAACGTGCGCCCTGCCATAGAATGGAAGCAAATGGTGCTCGCAAAGGGAGTACATTTCAATATCCCGAACAAGTACCATACCAGTTGTTTTCTCTTCGAAAATAGCTCCATTGACTATCTTATTGATATCCGCGCTGTAGCCACTAGTTAAGAATTCATATGCCTTTTTTACACGATTCGGTGTTTTTACGAGACCCTCTCGGCTAGGATCTTCTCCAACTTGTCGCAATATCTCTTCTACTAAGTCTTCCATTGCTAATTTGACTCCCATTGGATTCCAAACTGATGAGAATGTTGTCGTTTTTTCTCCATTCTAGCTCAGAATGGATGAATCCATGAGAAGAAAAATCGGATATGATGCCCGTATGATTGAACATTCCGGTATCGGAGTTCGCATCCAACATATACTCAGATTTTGGCCAATAAATATGATCGATGCTGAATTATTTGTGTTTGGTGATCCTGAAAAGTTGCGCAATTATGATTTACCGAAACATGCAAAAATCATCCCTTATTTTGCAAAAATTTACTCGGTCAAGGAGTGGATGGGCCATCCAGCAATGAAGAATATGGATCTGCTGGATATACCTCACTTTAATGTTCCAATCTTTCAGATTTCAAAATGTATCGTGACTATTCACGACTTGATACCATACCATTTCAAATCGGTCCATGGATCTTTGATAAAACGTTTCTACTTAAACTTTATACTAAGACTCATTATTCGATATGCAAAAAAGATCGTAGCTGTTTCTAATTTTACTAAGCAAGATATACAAAAGGAATTCTATTCTGGGAATAGAGACATCGAGGTAATCTACAATGGAATCGATCCACTTATATTTCATCCAAATGACGAAGTACTGGTTAACGAATTTCGCCAGAATCTAAACCTTCCGAAAACTTTCCTTCTTTCCATAGGAATAGGTAAGGTTCATAAAAATTTTGAATTCCTCATCCGAAATCTAGTTACGCTATGGCGCAATGGTTCACTAGATATACCACTCATATTAGGTGGGATTTCAAAAGATGTACCAGATGACATCCAAAATTTAAAATCTCAATTTCCAGATAAACTGATAATTCTTCCATTTCTATCTTATGAAAAACTTCCATTCATCTACCAAACATCGGATCTTTTTATATTTCCTAGCAAATTTGAAGGGTTTGGATTTCCAGTTTTGGAGGCCCAGGCAGTGGGTGCT
Source organism: Leptospira sp. (assembly GCA_027531445.1). Taxonomy (GTDB): domain Bacteria; phylum Spirochaetota; class Leptospiria; order Leptospirales; family Leptospiraceae; genus Leptospira_A. The sequence goes on along the minus strand of JAPZRK010000007.1, from coordinate 76,397 downwards.
CCTGTCTTGTCATCAAACGCGACGGTATTGCCCGAAATTTTGAAGGACTCTGCATTTTTATTTGATCCAACAAACGATAAGGACTTCCAAGAAGTCTTATTACGCCTTCTTGGAGATCATGAGCTGCGAATCTCCAAAAAAAGCGAAGGATTAGTCAATTCTGTAAGGTTTCACTGGTTAGATCAGATTAAAAAAATCAAAAAAATGTACGAAAGTTTGCTAAATGACTGATTTTTGAATTGCAAATCGATTTGTTTGTACAGAGAATGATTCTCAGAACCACTATGGAAAAGTGTCACTGTGCAGAAGTTTACTTTCAAGATATCTTAAAGATTGTAAAAGATTCAGAAAGACCTATACTTGAGGTCGCGAGAGAATTAGGAGCGGCAGAAACATGTACTGCATGCGTTTCCGATATGCTCTCGTATATCGAATCAAGATTGGAAGGTCGAACTCTTGCAGGACATACAAATTATTGATCAGAAACTGATTGAAAGAGTAATTTCAGAAGCAAATTCCTCTCCGCGAAAAAGAAAGAACCATAATTTTCATCAACTAACAGAAGTATACCAACGATTTCTAAATGTTCTTACAAAAGAAACGTTCATCTCTGTGCACAGGCATCTCGCAGATCCCAAACCAGAAACATTTGTCATTCTACAAGGTAAAGTCGGTTTCTTAATCTTTAATAATGATGGAACTCTAAAGGAAAAGCATCTCCTTTGTTCGGAGGGACCGAACTTTGGTATAGATATTCAACCAGGGGTTTGGCATAATTTGGTATGCTTGAGTGATGTTGCCGTCTGCTTTGAAGGTAAATCCGGTCCATACATTGAAAGTGTTGATAAAGAATTTCATCATGCCTACCCTATGGAAAGTGATGCCAAATGTTCAGAACAATTAACGATTTGGAAAAAACTGTTTTCGTGAAACTGAAATCAATTTTTTTATTGTGTTCACTTAACATTTGTTCTTTTTGCAAAACATTGCCTAAGTTTGTTCCAGTATCAGATCACAAAGAATCCAAGATATTAAGTGCGGGGAGAGAAAGAGTTTTTCGATATTATTTACCTAGGGAAAATCAGACCACTGCTAAACCATTGATTTTTGTTTTACATGGTGGTGGAGGAAATGGTGAAGCTATGATCTATCTTTCTCGCATAACGGATTATGCCGAGGAAGAAGATTTTATAGTCGTTTATCCTACAGGTTATGCCAACCGGTGGAATGACGGAAGAGGAATTCAAAGATTCATCACGGATCAACTGAATATCGATGATGTCCAATTTTTTCGGGACATGATAGAATTTTTTAAAATGAACTATAACGTGGATAGCCAGCGAATACATGTAGTTGGAATTTCAAATGGTGGATTTATGGCACAAAGATTAATCTGCGAAGCATCAGATCTCTTTGCATCAGGGTTTTCTGTTGCGGCCACATCATCTGTCTTTATTGCAAATTCTTGCAATATACAGAGCCCAGTATCCGTGGGTTTCATATTTGGCAAAAAAGATGATATCATTCCATTCAATGGCGGAAATATATATATTCCCGTCTCCTCTGAACCAAATGCGGAACGACTTCCAGGCGGCGAAAGTCTCTCCTACCAGGATACAGTACAATTGTGGAAAAATAGATTGAAATGTGATTTGGAGGATTTCCAAATTATCGAATCCCTCTCGCGTAGAAAAAATGGAGAGATTATAAAGCAAACGTATATGAACTCCAACACAAATAGTAGATTAGAGGCACATTTGATAGAAAAAGGTGGGCATGTTTGGCCACATGGTTTCTTCTATGTTAATGAAAAAAATTATGGGTATTTGACCGACGACATTGATGCATCCCGTATCGTTTTAAATTTCTTTAAACAAACACCTAAGATAAGGATAGGAGTAAACTAATGTTTTATTCTGAGATACGAAATAAACAGACAGTCTTTTCTACCATTGAGGCGGGTGTAGGAGAACCTGTTTTATTCCTTCATGGTTTCCCTGATAATAATAAAACATTTTCACATATATTAGAACCGATAGCAAAGCAGGGATTCCACTGTGTGGCTCCTGTTATGCGAGGATATGAACCAGGGTCCATCTCTCATTGGTCGAAGTTACATATCAATGATTTAATTTTAGATATTCTCGGTTGGATGGATGACAGGGGTTGGGATCATGTTCACTTAGTTGGACATAACTGGGGTTCGGTTATCGCTTATGCTTGCGGTATTTACTATCCTATGCGGATCTCATCAATCACTTCCATTGGTGTACCACTACTTAAAAATTATCAAGAATCTCTGTTTTGGGCTCCCCAGCAATCACTTAACTCTTGGTATTTATTACTGTTTCAAATTCCTTATCTTGCAGAACTTACACTCCGCTCCAACGATTTCGCTCTTGTAGATTATTTATGGAAAGATTGGTCTCCAGATTATCAACCGAACTCAGAACACCTTGCAGAAATCAAAGCATCCTTTCAAAATCCAGGAGTGTTATCCTCGGCCTTAGCTTATTACCGCAACCTCAATGATTTGCTAACAGATTCTGGGCGCGAAAGCATATTGGGAATTATCGATGCAGTGGTTGGTTCTCCGACTCAGGTGCTTTATGGTTTAAATGATGGTTGTTTCCATCGGAATCTTTTTGAGCAAATTCTGAGAGATTCCGACTTCCCATTCGGACTCCGAAGACTGGGATTTGACCACGCGGGTCATTTCCTGCATTGGGAAAAACCAGAAGAAGTAGTAGAAGACATTACAAACTGGCTTGAAACTCATAGAAAAGTATGATATATTTTTTCTATTAGGAAGTGAGGAAATAAAATGTTTAAGAATATGGGAACATATGATCGGATCGCCAGAGTTGCTGTAGGTTTGATTTTGGGTGGACTTTACTTAGGTGGAGTTGTGGAAGGAACTGTCGCCATTGTGTTAGCGGTAGTCGGTGTTGTCATGATTGGAACGTCTGCAGTCGGTTTTTGTCCTGCATACCTTCCTTTCAAGTTCTCTACAAAATCAGAGAAGTAATCTCAAAAATTCTACGTTCTCTCCAGACAAGTTAACACTTCGTAATGGGGAGTGCGTGGAAAAAAATCTAAGAGAACAATTTTTGAAACTCTATAATTTCTTTTTTTTAACTCAACAATATCTCGTTTGAGTGTGCTTGGATTACAACTTGAATAAATGATTTTTGTTGGTTTACATTTCGCCATCATTGCAATGATTTCTTTTGTTAATCCGGCTCTTGGTGGATTCACAATCCATGTTGGATATTTGTCTGCCGCCTTCGGAATAGGTCTCTGGTATAAATCAATAGATTCATAATGAAAATTATGAACTCCATTGGTTTTTGCGTTTTCTTTCGCAAAATCAATACTTTTCGAATGCAATTCTATCCCATAAAGTTCAGCTATTTTTTGGCTGAGAGAAATGCCGATCATACCTGACCCACAAAATAATTCTAAGACTTTCTCCTTTTCGTTCAACCATTCGCCAATCTTATCTAACCAAGGTTGAATCAGGTATCTGTTTACTTGAAAAAAACCTTTTTCAGGAACAGAGATACGAAATCCATTTACAATCATTAAAGAAGTTTGTTTTTCATAATCAAAAATTCCATTTTCTGTTAGACGAAGGTGGATGCTTTTCTTCTTTCCGAGGTTTTTTTTGAATATTGGGTTTAATGCACTCCCTAACAGATTTGGCTCTAAGTTGAGACAGGCCTCTTGTGATCCTTCGACAACTTGATGAGTTTGTTTAGAAAAAAAGCCAATTTTACCCTTGTCTATCTGCCATTGGACATTGTTCCTATAATTCAACTCTGATCCTGTTATCAATTCGATCCAATTTGATTCGTTGGGAAACATTTCACGTAAGGACTGCAATTTAACTTCAATTTCATTTTTGTATGTTATGTGACGGAAAGCGCAACCTCCACATTTCTGATAGACAATACAATCCGAATCAATCCTGTCTATCGAAGCTTCTATTACTTCTGAAACGGTACCAAACCATTCTTTTTTGCCCAGTTTTTCAAGAGTTATGTCTACCAATTCACCAGGAATTCCACCATTTATAAATACAGCGTGACCATCGTGATGTGCAATTGTATACCCACCGTTTACCCATTTTTGAAGTTTTATTCTTAGCTTTTTCATTCTCTGCAACCATTCATTGATTATTCATTTGACACTGCACTTGAATTTCCGATAACGGATAGGTACTCTTGGAGGAGTGGCTGAGTGGTCTAAAGCAGCGGTCTTGAAAACCGTCGTGGTAATCCCACCGTGGGTTCGAATCCTACCTCCTCCGAAGTATTATGGAGACGTGCCTGAGTGGCCGAAAGGAGCGGTTTGCTAAACCGTCGTACGTGTTAAAACGTACCCAGGGTTCGAATCCCTGCGTCTCCGAAAGTGTATGTCAAAGATTGCCCTCTTAAGAGAAAAATTCTCCCAATTCATCGAAACAGCAGATCGAGAAGAATATCTTAGCTATCTAGCTGCCCTACCACTGTATTTTTCGTGGGTTCCGACTTTCACTTGGTTCTCAAAAGTAAATAAAATCAGAGAAGTTTCATTCTATTCCGCAATTAACACGAGTTTATTTTTTTCACTTTTGGTTTTTGCTCAGGTCTGTTCTATCCTTCCGTGGATTGGTAACGTAATCTCCAATCTTATCCATCTTGTATCGATTGTATTTTATCTCTTTATCTCGGGATTTTTGATTTACTCTGTCCGATTCAAAAAAACCATTGAAATACTCATTCTTTCAGACTGGGTAAAATTTTTAGAAAGCAATCTTGCGCCCATAGCTCAACTGGATAGAGTATCTGACTACGGATCAGAAGGTTAGAGGTTCAAATCCTCTTGGGCGCGCTTGGATTTTAAGGAAACATTCCTCGCTCAATACGGGCACATAAAGTCCAAGTTTCCAAACGAGATTCCTTCCTTTACTCAAATCTACACCAACAAAGACGAACTGATCTCCGAATCTTTCAACAACGTCGAATCGCAGTTAAACGCCACATCCCATAGCGAAATCAACGCTATAGACCTGGCACTTAAGAAGATGAATGGAAAATATTTAATGGACTGCAGACTTGTCACAACATTAGAGCCTTGTTTGCAATGTGCCGGATCAATCATTCGGGTTAAATTACCTGAAATTTATTACTTTTTACCAGCCAAAAAGGGAGAAGGCATCACTTCTTATTCAATGGAAAGTATATACCTGCTAAATCATTTTCCAAAAATTGAACTCATTAAAAATTCTTCGATTGAGTCCGATTTTAAGGCGTTTTTCAAAGAGAAAAGGTAGAATTCTATTGACCATTTCTTTTTATGGATGTTCGTAGAACTCATTGGAGAAGTGTCAGAGTGGTCTATTGTGCATGCTTGGAAAGCATGTGTGCCAAAAGCACCCCGGGTTCGAATCCCGGCTTCTCCGAAGGTTTCTAAATGAACGAAAGTCACCAAGTTTTATTCCGCAAGTATCGTCCGCAATTTTTTAAAGACGTTATCTACCAAGATCTCGCTGTAAATTCACTCAGCAACGCATTCAAAACAAAAAAAATAGGGCATGCCTACATATTCATAGGTCCACGTGGTGTCGGTAAAACTACTATTGCTCGTATCCTAGCAAAACGTCTTAACTGCGAAAGACCAGATGGTGTCGAACCTTGCAACCAATGCACATCCTGCATCGAAATTACCAAAGGAAATTCGAACGATGTCCTTGAAATCGATGCCGCTTCCAACAGTGGAGTCGATAACGTTCGGGAACTTCGGGAAAATGTTAAGTTCAATGCTATGGGCGGTAAGTACCGCGTTTACATTTTGGATGAAGTACATATGTTAAGCGGTGCGGCATTTAATGCATTGTTAAAAACCTTAGAAGAACCGCCACAACATGTCGTTTTCATTTTAGCCACCACTGAATATCACAAAATTCCTGAAACGATACTCTCACGATGTCAAGATTTTACCTTTAGAAAGGTTCCCGTTTCCGTATTACAACAATACATCGAAACCATAGCTAAGAAAGAAAACTTAAATTATGATACTGAGGGTCTCTTCTGGATTGCTAAAAAAGGGGACGGATCTGTTCGAGACACGCTTTCATTTATGGAACAAGCAGTTGTCTTTACGGATGGCAATCTAACTGGTGCAAAACTTAGAAAGATGATAGGGTATCATGGTATCGATACATTTATCGATTTTTTGAACGACATCTTGGATTCTACGAAATCTGCACAAATTTTTGAAAAATTAGAGCACTATTTTCAAGAAGGTGTAGATCTAATTAAATTCATTTGGGATTTTGTTGAATTTTTAAACTCCTTACTATTAATTCAGGATAATCTAGCTGAACGTGAATCTATAAATATTCCTCAAGACGATATCCAAAAAATAAAAACTCAATTTCGAACACTAGATAAAGAACTACTAATCATGTTATCCGAAAATATATTTCTGATTCATGAAAAGTTAAATCAAATGAAATTAAGAAGTTCCTATGAAGTGAAAGTATACTTGGAAATTCAGTTTCGTAAAGTGATTCTAGAAAGAGAAAAGCCAAGTGTTTCTGGCTTACTTTCAAAAATCTCTGAGCTTACAAAACTAATTCAGTCTGATATTAACAATATCCAAGACAATACTGTCTCCATTCCGACAAAGACCGCCGCACCAACCCCCATAAGCACACCACCATCTACCCTTGAGAAGTCTAACTCACAAGCAATGAAATCCAACGCACCTATTGCTCCTGCTCAGGATATGGAAATGTTAATCAAAGAAAAATTTTCGGGTATGGAAGTAGATCCAAATCAGTTTAAAAATATTTAGGAGAAACACACTATGGGAATTTTTGATCAGGTTCGACAAATGAAAGACGCATTCTCCCAACTTGGAAATATGCAAGAGAAACAAGCCGAACTTCAAAAAAGATTAGCGGCGCTTCACGTCGTGGCATCGGCCGGTGCAGGTATGGTTGAAGTGACGGCCTCGGGAGACGGCAATATAACTGATATCAAGATAAACCCTATCATGTTTCAATCCAAGGATTCAAAAATGTTAGAGGATTTAATTTTATCTGCAACGAATGAGGCCATTCGTAAATCTAAAGAAGCAATGGCATATGAAGTAAAGAATATACTTGGTTTCAATCCAAAGGACATCGAATCCATGATGAATCAAATGAACCAAAATGGTAACCCTTCTGTCTGATAATCAATTTCAGAAATTAATCACTTCATTCTCTCAGTTGCCAGGTATCGGTAAAAAGAGCGCAACTCGAATAGGTTTTCATGTACTCAGGATGGATCCCGCAAGTTTCCAAAATTGGATCAATGGAATCAAAGAATCTAGAGAGAAGCTTCACTTTTGTGAAGTTTGTGCGGGACTAACAGAAGAAAAAATTTGTAATATTTGTGAATCTCCAAAACGCGATTCGCAAATCATTTGTGTCGTTGAACAGCCCGAAGACATCTTCTTTATAGAAAATACAAAAGAATATTCAGGAAAATATCATGTCTTGAACGGCTCCATATCACCACTCGATGGAATCGGACCAGATCAGCTTCGAATCAAAGAATTAATAGAAAGATTAAAAGAAGGTGAAGTAACCGAGGTTCTGATTGCAACAAATCCTACCCTAGAAGGAGATGCTACAGCTTCATACCTTTCACATCTCATTAAACAGCTTCATATAGTCGTTTCTAGAATCGCACATGGAATCACAATCGGTGGAACTATCGAGTATTCTGATCAATATACTTTGGGAAAAGCAATCAAATCAAGGCTTCAAATTTAAAATCTATGCTCGAACATTACGAATGCTTCTCTTAGATATTTTCCATACTTTGAATCTAACAAAACAAACATCGCATCACCTGCGACAAAATATCCAGATCTAAAAACAATTTGAAAATCTGCGGTAACGTTGTACCGAATATTAAAATTATATTCCATACCAAGATATGTAGATGTTTTATATCCAGCCCATTCAGAAAACTCCCGATTGATTTTTATCTCCGGTGATTTTGTAGCATACAATTGGTAATAACCTAACGTGAATTGATATGGTCCAAATGCAATGATATTGGCAAAGGTTCCATATTCATTTAAACCTGAAAAACTAGAACCATTGAAAATGGCATAACCACCTGTAAAGTCAGTTGCAATATTTGAAATGGAAAATCCTGGGGCCAAAGTTCTATAACCATTACCCTTTAAATTTGCCTCATCACCATTTGCATCATAACCTGGGCGGCCAGTTGTACCCAACGCTATCAAATTTAAGTTTAAGGAATCATTCCAACGGTAGGTAAATTGAAAATCATAGAATCCTCCCTTTATAAAATGACGATTTGTTGTATTGTAAATTGTTATGTCGGAAGCATCTTTGATAGGTTTCAGTTTTTTGACAATGCCAGTGTTCAATATGCCATGTACGGAAAATGAGAAAGTTTGAAAGTTAAACTCATTGAACAATCCATACCAACCTAACCGGGAAGTTTCGTTGTCTGTTTTATCATTATCATCCAAGTAATACATGTAAACTTCATTGCGTATATTTCTGAAGTATTCTACTTTCACACGATTATAAAAAATATTTGAATTTTGATAATTTTTATCAGCGAAACCATTTTTATCGACATCTAAAAAACTAGTATCTTTGGCACGAAGCAAACCGCCTTCCCATGACATTCTTAAGAACTGGAAGTTTTTAAGGATACTAACGCCCGTTCCTGTAGAAAACAAAACGCGCCCCTGCGCGGATGTAAATAGCTGTTGTCCAACCTTTATAAATAACGCGGATTCTGGGATGCGAAAATTTAAATATAAAAAGTTTGTCTGCACATTAACAGCTGACGTTCGTCCTCTTTCACCACCGGAACCAGCTCCAATAACACCAGGATCGAAACCATCAGGACCTGTTGGTCGTAACCCTCTTCCACCAAAGGGAATATCTCCGACTTGCATCCCCCATACGCCCTCAACATACTTTCCAGTTGAAAAACTCATGTTGTATAAGAACCTAGTATCGTAATAGTTGATATCCTCCTTTCTCGGTGTTAATTGTGAGGGCTCACCAATTCTCCTTCGTTCCAAATCCTTGGCTATAAGTTCACCTTCTTTTAAGAGTCTCGAGTTGTATTCTGCTAAAGGATCAGAAAATGGCGTAACTGGCGACTGCCTAGTCAATAATACATCTCTACCTACGTTAGTTCCACGAACCCTAAATGATCCACTGAAGTTTAAATTAGTTTTTTGCGATTCTTCATCCTCTGCTATTAAATAAGTGAAAGAAGAAAAAATACAAAATATAATCAAATAAAACTTAATCATGGTTCGTTGGTATTTTTAACCCATTTATTTGATTTGAAATATTTATTTACTAGCTTTTGAATTTTCCCCGTTCTTTTCATTTCCTTAATGAAGAAATTCAAATGGTAGATAAACTCTATGTCTTTTTTGGCAACTGCCATGCTAATGTGATCTTCTTGCACACTTCCCGTAATTGCAAGATACGTCGCGTTTAAGGAAGGTGTTTTTTGAAGCAGAGCTAAAATGTAATAAGAATCTGCCACAAAACAATTCACATTGTTCTTTTTTAGTTCATTAAACGCGGCTTCACTTGTGTAATATGAAAATATCTGAGCTTTCGGGAATGTTTCTTTTAGAAAATTATGGTTGGAGCTATTGGAAAGAACGGAATATGAGATTCCAGAAATACTTTGTAAGTCCATGATGGTACGAAATAATTGTACTGCGACAATCTGTCCTTCTGGTTCTGGAGGCAATGAGGAGCGTCTAACGAGAGCTGATGGTGTCGAAGTTAAATAAGGATCCGTAAAGTATGCGTCACGAAAACGAGTTAACGTACTAGATAGACCAGCAAGAACTATTTGAGTATCACCCTTCTCAAGCATACGGGCATGTTGATCAAATGTTCGTAGAGGAATTACCTTTAACTCTACGCCTAAAAAATCTGCATATTCTTGTGCTACTTCAACATCCAAACCTGGATAATCAGGTAAAGGATTTTCGATATAAAATGGATCGTAGAATTCATTTACGGAGACAACTAACGTTTTTGTTTTGCGTATTTTATCGATCGTAGGGCTGGTTTGAGATCGAAGTGGTAGAATTGAACAAATGAGCAAAAAAACTGCACCCAAACTTTGGGAAATAATTCGGGGATTTAAATACATATCAATTTTTGATTCCGTCTTCTAGAATCGAGGAATCAAGTAAAATTACTTTTCAATAATCACAAATTCTGTTCTTCTATTTTTCTTAGAGGATTCTTCATCAGTTTTTGAGATAAGTGGTTCCGTTGGCCCTTTTCCCTCAGTGTCAAGTCTGCTTCTATCAACCCCTTTTCTCGTTAAGTATTCCTTCACGGATAGCGCCCGTTCCTTTGAAAGAATAAGGTTATCTTCCAAGTTTCCAATTAGGTCGGTATGTCCTATAACCTTCATCCGCACCTTTGGATTCTCATGCAAATAATCGACGATCAAATCTAAAGATGCCGTAGATTCATTCCGCAATTGTGAAGATGCCCTCTCAAAATATATTGTATCCAATGAAATTTTCTTTTCTTCCGTTAATTTCTCTTCAACTATACTTGGTTTCCTAGGAATTGATGCTGAGAAGATATCAAAAGATCTATTTTCAACTCGCCTACAAAACAGAAATGTTTTTTTCACCTGTTGATAGATAATATAACCTTCATCCATTTCACTATTAATGTCGTTACCAAGATTTTCCAATTCTATAAATTTGTCATTCTGCACTTTGATCATATAAATGTCAAAACCGCCGTATCCCCCTGGACGATTTGATGCAAAAAATAATATATTTCCCTCATCATTAAACGCGGCGGCGATTGTAGCATACTGGTCATTGATAGGCGACGGAAGCGGTTTTGGATCTGAATATATATTTCCTTTTTTAGTAGAAATAAAAATTTTCGCCTTATCCGGTTTTCCAAACGGATAACGTGTGAATAATAGTTTATCTCCCATTAAGTGAGGATTTTCTTCAATTTCCTCTGTATTAATATTTTTTGGAAGTGCAACCGGTGTGCTCCAAGATTTTCCATTCCAATTGGAAATATACAAATCGCGAGAAATTCCAACCTTTCCGTTTTCTAATTCAACCTCTACTGACCCATCTCGATTTGATGACAATAATATCGATTTTCCATCTCTTGTAACAAAAGGACTTTGATCATCAAATTCTGAATTTAACTCCACTACCTCCTCAGGAAACGACCATTCATTTTTAGAATCTAAGGAACTTTTAAAAATTTCTGTATAACCCTTATTGGTTCTTTTTGAATAGAAATATAACGTTTTGGCATCTGGCGATAAACTTGGACCAAACTCTTGAAAGGCGGTATTTACATTTCCGCGGATCGGCTCAACAACGATAGTCTCCTGATTTTGCGCATGCAAGAATATAGGTGTTAAGATGAAGATAAATGTACATTTGAGCATAGAATCCTTGCCTACTGCTCAAATTCAATCTACCTCAAATACGTTTTGAGTGCATCTGGGATATGGAAGGTTCCATCCTCAGTTTGGTAATTTTCTATCACTGCCGCAAGAGTACGACCAATTGCTAGACCAGAACCATTCAAGGTGTGAACGAGCAGGTTTTTTCCTTCCTTGCTCTTGTATCGAATTTTTCCGCGTCTTGCTTGATAGTCCTTGAAGTTAGAAACAGAGGAAATTTCCATAAATCGGTTTAATCCAGGCATCCATACTTCAATATCATAGGTTTTTGAAGATTGACTCGATATATCCCGGCTACACAAAAGCATGATTCGGTAAGGAAGATTTAATTTTTGTAAGATGGATTCCGCACTGGTTAGCATTTTTTCGTGTTCTTGTTGCGAGGATTCCGGTGTAACAAATTTTACAAGTTCTACCTTTTGGAACTGATGTACTCGAACGAGTCCTCTTGTGTCACGGCCATAAGAACCTGCTTCACGCCGGAAGCAAGAGGTATGTGCACAAACAGAAATAGGAAGATCTTTCTCTTGAATGATTTCATCCCGATAAAAATTCGTTAGCGGTACTTCAGCAGTAGGAATCAGATTGAGCCCATCCTTTTCCAACCGATAGAAATCTTCTGCAAACTTTGGTAATTGTCCTGTCGCAATCATCGAATCATCATTTACTAACACAGGAACCCACATTTCTGTGTAACCATTTTCTGTAGTATGAGTATCGAGCATTAAATTCATAAGAGCCCTTTCTAGCTTTGCTGCAAGGCCAATGTAGGTATAAAATCTGGCTCCCGCCAATTTTACTCCTCGTTCAAAATCGAAGATGCCCATCGCTTCTCCAATTTCATAATGGGCCTTAGGTGAAAATTGAAAGGAAGGAATATCACCCCACCGTTTGACTTCAACGTTGTCCTCTTCATTTTTACCTTCCGGAACACTATCATCCAGAATGTTGGGTAAACCAATATTTAAATCTAAAAGCGACTCTTCTTGTAAGGTGAGCTCATCCTCAATAGACTTGATTCGTTCTCCAACTCCCTTTACAGAAGCAGAAATTTCGGTGATATCTTTACCTTGAGATTTTAATATTCCGATCTCTTTTGATACTCGATTTCTTTCCGCCCTTAACTCTTCGGCCTCGTGTTTTAATAGTTTTTGCTTTGATGATACTTCTTTGATTTTAGCTTCAATATCAGCGGCATTCACTCCACGTTTTTTAAGTGAATTTAATAGTTCATCAGGATTCTGTAATATACGATTGATATCAAGCATGGTAAGCCTTTCTGTTAATAAATTTTTCGGAGTTTTGGTAGAGAGTTTCTTCTACTTTTAAATTCGATTCGGCACGGAGAGAAAACATTCTTTCTAAAATATATTTCATATTTGCTGGTTCATTTCTTTTACCTCGATGGGGTGGAGGAGCAAGAAAGGGAGCATCGGTTTCAATCAATAACGTTTCAAGTGGTAAATTTTTTGCCGCGTTATGAATGTCAGTAGCATTCTTAAACGCAAGAATTCCTGAAAATGAAATATAATAACCCAGATCCACAAACTTCTTACCCATCTCATAATCGTAAGTAAAGCAGTGAATCACGCCAAATGCTTTTCCCTTAAATTCACTGAGAGCCTCAAACGTATCTTGGAATGCATCGCGCGAGTGAATCACAACGGGCAAACTATGTGTTGCAGAAAAGTCCAAAAATTTGGATAGGATCTCACGTTGTTCACTTCTTTTTTCCGCATTGTGATACAAATCCATTCCAATTTCACCAATACCTGTGAATCTAGAATCGGAAAGACTTTCTGTGGCTAATTTAAGAATTTCATCGGCATTTGGAAATTCGTGGGTTTCCGTTGGATGGCACCCAATCGTATATTGAATCGATAGTTCAAAATTGGAATGAATATTGGCGATTTCTTTAGCTTGCAGAGAGCTAGGTAAATCGATGCCAATTTGAACGATTTTTTTGACACCTGAGGCCTTTGCATCATCCAGAGAATCCGAAATTTCCTTACCCTGATCCCTAATTATGTCCAAATGGCAATGTGTATCGATGATGGAATAGGCCATAAGGATCAGGTTTTGCAAATATCATTCATTGAAAATGAAAATTCAATCGAAAGATAAAGGGTAAGTAAGAAGTTTTGTCTAATCCGAGAATTTTTAGATAAGCCAGTGAATTTCAAACAGCACCTACACCTTTTATTCTACCGATTGCGATACAAATTCCAAGAATGGAAGCTCAAACTCGCACGTCGTTACGAAGATTTGGACAAAAAAGGTCGGGAACGTCTGACGATTATGGTGATTCCCCATACAGATAGAAAATCTCTCAATTTTGTTATCTCCTACAAAACGATTTCAATCTTTATCGGAGTATTGGTGATACTCCTTGTTGTCAGTGCGGTAAACGTGCTTTCACATAGTGGCTCTGTTCATCAACTTACGGAACTTAATCTCACAAACAAAGACTTCATTAGACAGTCTCAAAAAATGAAGGATGAGGTTAGTTCGTTACATGACACGATCCAATATTACTACGAAAAAATTTCTAGTCTCTACATCAAACTAGGTGGTGATCCTTCACGAGTTTCTAAGGGAATGGGCGGATCCAATCAATTTCTTGCGATGCAAGGTACACCGCAGACTGATATTACAGACGAGTCTTTTCGAATCAAAGAAGACATACACAACTTAAAACTTTCATCCGAACTATCAGACGAAATCATCAAACTCATCAAAAAGAGAAAAAGCATCATTCGAAATACACCTTCGATTTGGCCGACGAAAGGATATGTCCTCTTCCCATACGGAAAGTATCTTTCTCCGATTACAGGAAAAGAAGAATCAAACAAAGGATTGGATATAGGTTCGTTTCCTGGTGCGGAAGTACTAGCCACAGCTCCAGGTATCGTCTTCGACTCTGGCTTCTCACCTGCCACCGGTTACTACATCAAACTTGCTCACAGATTCGGTTGGAAAACGATTTATTCTAATCTCGATCGTATCAAGGTGAAAAAGAACGAAAAGATTTCAAAAGGTGATGTGATAGGTTATGTTGGAAAAACTCCAGAAAATCCAATCTATCATCTTCACTATGAAGTTCATGTTGGCACTCAAGCTCTCAATCCATTCTCATTTCTCAATCAAATCCAAGAATAATGTCCAAAGAACCAATCGAAGAAGAATTTTTAGTTAATAGCGTAATCGGAGAAGGAGCTGAATTTACAGGTGAATTCAAGTTTCCTGGCTTTATACGCATTGATGGAAAATTTCGTGGAGTACTGGAAACGGAAGGAAAGGTACTTATTGGAAAGACGGGAATCGTCGATACAGATATCAAGGCAAGGGTCGTTGTAGCTGGTGGGGAAGTCCGAGGTAACATTTATGCTACCGAAAGAGTAACTCTACTTTCTAGCTGCCGTCTCTACGGGGATATCGTCACACCAAGACTCATCGTTGAGGAAGGTGTCATTTTTCATGGAAAGTGTACGATCAATCCTACTCGCCATTAGGATGGATCTATGTTTGTTCAATCAGCTCAACCGAAACCTTCATCTACTTCTTCGCGTAAACATTCAAGCGACAGATTAAAAGAGAAAGATGGGATTCAATCTAATCAAACATTCTTAGATATTCTAGAATCAATCGTTCCCTCGAATGAAGAAGGAACAAGAGAGCTAAATGAACTTTGGAAAGACCTACCTGATTTAGAAAAAGCACTTATCGCCAACCCAAATCATAAGAATTTAAGTGAATATAAAAATCATATAAAACAAATTGCTCAACTGATATTAAAAAAAAATCACAAGGTAATCCAAGCTCCAGCTCGGGGAAGAAATGATACGAAAGACATTCGCTATGTAAAAATTTTGGACGATAAACTAGACATACTCGCGAATACTATGTTTTCACCTACAAACTCTGCATTTGCTATTTTAAAACAATTAGATGAAATAAGGGGTCTACTTATAGATATAAAAGGATAGATCTCCATTGCAAAATACTAATCGACCGAAAAGCAAAAATTTAAATTCCCTCAATCAGACGTTTCGTTATCTAAAGCCTTACAAATTTCAAATAGTTTTATCAGCAATAGCACTTTTGTTTACCGCCGGCGTAACCCTTTCTTTGGGTCAGGGTCTCAAACATCTAGTCGACGCTGGTTTTTCAGCACGCTCTTCACAGGAACTGGGCTATTCTTTAATCGGAATTATAATCATAGGAATTTTGCTCGCGGGAGGTACTTACCTACGACATTATTTAGTTTCCTGGATCGGTGAACGAGTGTCATCCGATTTGCGTTTTGATGTTTTTGCCCATATCATAGAAATGCATCCAAGTTTTTTTGAAATAAACTCACCAGGAGAAATTCAATCTCGAATCGTTACCGATACAACATTGCTCCAATCTGTCATTGGTTCTTCAGCTTCTATTGCTCTGAGAAATCTGTTGATGTTTGTAGGAGGAATTATCTTCCTTTTTATTACGAATGTAAAGCTAACGGCAATCGTCCTTATATCTGTTCCTTTTATTGTTTTTCCTATACTTTTTTATGGACGTAAAGTTAGAAATCTATCTCGCGATACTCAAGATAAAATTGCAAACGTCGGTGCTTATGTAAGTGAATCATTATTCAACATTAAGATTGTTCAAAGTTTCTATCATCAAGAGATAGACAAAACCAAATTCAGTCAAACGGTAGAGGATTCATTCCGTGTGTCGGTCGCGCGAATCAAACAACGATCTTTACTTATAGCGACTGTGATACTTTTGATTCTTGTCGGTATTAGCTTTATGCTTTGGGTAGGCGGAATGGATGTTCTTGAAGGAAGAATTACAGGGGGAGAATTAATCGCTTTCGCTTTTTATGCAATCATGGTTGCAAGTTCAATTGGTGCGATTTCTGAAGTCTTAGGGGATCTTCAAAGAGCCGCAGGTGCCACTGAAAGATTAATGGAATTACTTTCTTCAAAATCAAATATTGAAGATCCTGTATCTCCAATTTCACTTGGAAGTAATGTGACTGGAAGTATCCAATTTGAAAATCTGTCTTTTTCATATCCATCTAGGCCAGAGCAATTTGCGATTTCAGATTTTCATCTTAGCATAAAAGCGAATCAAACAACTGCACTCGTCGGACCTTCTGGAGGAGGGAAATCAACTTTGTTTGAATTGATTCTTCGTTTCTATGATCCGACAAAAGGTTCGATACAAATTGATGGACTAGACATTAGAAACCTTTCTTTAAAAGAATTGCGAGGATTGATTGGATTTGTTCCACAACAGCCAGTTCTCTTTTCCGGTACACTTCGAGAGAATATTGCCTACGGTAATCCTTCTGCCTCATTCGAGGATATCAAAGTTGCCGCTGAGCAAGCATATGTTACTGAATTTTTAGCTCAAATGAGTAACGGATGGGATACTGATTTGGGACATATGGGTACGAGACTGTCAGGCGGACAAAAACAACGAATTGCTATAGCTCGTGCTGTACTCCGAAATCCAAAAATCTTACTTCTAGATGAAGCAACTTCTGCGCTAGATTCGGAGTCGGAAAGAATGGTTCAAAAAGCATTAGATGTGTTGATGAAAGATCGAACGACTCTTATCATTGCCCACCGCCTTGCAACAATTATTCGAAGTGACCAAATCATCGTCGTGAATCATGGGAAAGTAGATTCAATGGGTACTCATGAGGAGCTACTACTAAAAAGTAATCTGTATAAACGGCTTGCGAATTTACAATTTCAAACCGAGGAGCTCTAGTAGACGTTCCATGTCGGAAAGATTGGCATAAGAAAAAACAATCTTTCCTTTTCCATTTGCTTCATTATGGGTTATTTCCACTTTTGAACTATACTTGTTTCTAAGCTTACCTTCCAGTTTCACAATGGAAGCGTCTTTGTTCTTATCTCCAGTCGAATCATTTCTGTTATTTTTGTCTGGGTTTAATAAGTTGGAAACGTAGTTTTCAACTTCACGTGCAGTCCAATTTTCTGTTATAACTTTGTTAGCAACATCTACTTGTTTTTTTGGATCGGGAAGCGAGAGAAGAGGTCTAGACTGTCCTTCAGAAATTTTTCCTTCTTTAATCCAGTCTTGAACTTGTTTAGGCAAACCAAGTAGACGAATCAAATTAGCAACGGTGGACCGATTCTTTCCAACTCGGGTAGCTAGATCAGTAATTTTTAAACCGCGTTTATCGATCAAATTTTGATATGCTTGTGCTTCTTCTAAAGCATTCAAATCTTCACGTTGAAGATTCTCAATGAGTGCAAGCTCCATCATATCCGCATCGGATACTTCCTTCACGATTGCTGGGATTTTCATGAAACCCGCTAGCTTGCATGCTCGAAGTCTGCGTTCTCCAGAGATCAAAATAAATCCAGGACCCGCACTATTCTTTTGAACAACGATGGGTTGGATCACTCCGTGTTGTTGGATGGTGATTGAAAGTTCTTGAATTGCTTCTCCTGAAAAGTGCTTTCTAGGTTGGTGAGGATTGGGCTGAATCTCCGAAACTTTGATCTCACGCAAACCACTCAATTCATCTTTAGCGATCTCTTCATTCTTTTCGTTAACGGGAATTAGATTGCTTAAGCCTCGACCTAATACTTTTCCTTTACCTAATGCCATCTACTTGCTCGCTCCAATCAATTCCTTAGCTAAATTTTTATAACTCTTTGCACCCACACCATCAGGATCGTAATGATTGATCGGTTTACCAAAGGATGGTGCTTCAGACAATTTTACATTTCTAGGAATGATGGTCTGATAAACTTTTTCTTTAAAGAAGTTTCGCACGTCTTCGGCAACTTGATTCGCAAGGTTGGTTCTCTTGTCATACATGGTGAGTAAGACTCCTTCTAGTTCCAAACCAGGATTCCATTGTTGTTGGACAAGCGAGATGATTCTCATGAGTTGAGACAAACCTTCTAACGCAAAGTACTCTGTCTGTAATGTGATCATAACTGATTGAGATGCACAGAGTGCATTGATCGTGAGAACTCCGAGAGAAGGAGGACAATCGATTAATATATAATCATAATCTTCTTTCACACTAGCTAGCGCGTCTTTGAGTTTGAATTCTTTTTTATCGATTCCTAGAAAGTCGACTTCCAATCCAGAGAGATTGATATTGGAAGGAATGATATCTAAACCTTCTACAAAAGTTTTTTGAATCACTTCACGTGCGGAAAATTCTCCGATGATGAGTTCATACGTGGTCTTGTGAAGTGTTTGAACTTCAATACCTAATCCTGATCCTGAGTTGCCTTGGGGATCAATGTCTACGAGTAAGATTTTTTTACCAAGTTCAACTAAGTTCGATGCTAAGTTGATCGCGGTGGTCGTCTTTCCGACTCCACCTTTCTGGTTGCTGATTGAAACGATTTTACCCATTCGCTTGCTTTGTCTCCTTCACGATATCTTTCCAAAGTCTTGGATAACCTGGTTTCGTATCTGAATCCTTTTGCAGTATCTTGATATGTCTCTTTCCTAAAAAGTCTAATTCCGAAAGTTCGATTTCTTTTTTGATATGAAATCCAGAATACTGAAGGACTCTCTTTTCTACACTTTCATCAAAGCGCAGTTGTCCGAGATAGGGACATAATACTCCTCCTCGCTTTACCAAGTTGGATGCAACTTCAATCATAAACGGATAGGGAACAACAGCGCGTGATGTCACTACATCAAACTTTGCTTTCATATCTTCTGCTCGTTCATAACTAAATGTAATTCTATCTTTGACCTCCGACAAATTGCCATGCATCACTTCCTCCTCTAAGAGAAATAGTTTACGTCTTTGGGAATCAATCAAGATGACAGAAGGCAATTGCTTCAAACACAGGAATATAAAACCAGGAAGTCCCGGTCCTGTTCCAACATCCGCCACTTTTGTTTCACGTGAAACTAAACCTTCCTCCTTCAACTTCCAGACAAAGAGAAGACAGTCTAGAATGTGACGCTCAAAAATAACGGCGGCATCGTTCTTAGAAAAGAATCCTCCTCTTTCATTTTGGCGAATTAAAAATTCCTGGTACTGTTCAATTCGATTCCAGTTGAAATCGTTTTGGATTCTCTCAAACATTGTTGGTAAAAATATCTTAGCTTGTTCTTCTATTTCAGTGGATGACATAATTCGATTACTTATTTTCCAAAATCAGTCGATGATCATCTAGGAGAATCCTTTTCTATGAAATTCATTTTTCTTTTCATCTTTTCTTTCTCGTCTATGTTGCTTGCTTACACTCCTGGCAAGTGGTCTTACAAAGATCAATTCACTCTCTATAAAGGAGCGAAAGGTCCAAGCAAAGAAATCATTCGTAACGGCGAAGGAATCGTAACTTACGTTGCTGAATATGAATACGATGAAGATGGAAGGTTGGTTCAGGAAACGTATTCAGATAAAGAAGGCAAGTCTGATGGCAAAACTAGGTTTGTTTACAGAGATGGATTGCTAGTCGCGGAAGAAAGTTATGGTGCCAATGACGTTCTCGTCGAGAAGAAAGAATTCTTTTACAAAACTCAATATCTGAAAAAGCTTACAACTCGGAGTGGAGATGGAAGCATTCTGATCCAATACAACCTCACGACGGACAAAGATGGATCAGTCATTTCCGGCGAAGGAAAAAGTGCAGAAGCCAATGACATAGAAGCTTTCAAATTTTCTATCGATCCAAAAAGGCCGAATGTTCAAATCCAAACATTACTTGATGATAAAAAGAAAGCACTCGGTGAAATTCACTTCAAGTTTGATGCAAAAGGAAATCTAGTTGAAAGAGAATTCTTTCAAGGTGAAGCAAGACGAGTCCATAAATTGAAGTATCGTTCGGACGGATTGTTAGAAAGTTTTTCGTTTCACGTGAAACAAGGGGAGTCGTGGGTAGTAGACAAGACGCACACTCTCTTTTATGAGAGTGGCACAAAATCAAAAATTACCAAGAAGGACTGATTACTTTTTTTCAACTAAGTGATAGAGGAGTAGATCAACATCAGAGGGATCTACTCCGGAAATGTGAGAAGCCATTTCTAAATTAAGTGGCCGATGTTTTTCCAATTTTAAAACTGCTTCTGTTTTCAATCCATTGACTTTTGCATATTCAAAGTCCGTTGGAATCGGTAGTGTTAAAAACTTTTTACGGTAGTCGATCGTCTCAAGTTCTCGTTTCAAATAACCTTCATACTTTACTTCCATTTCTACGACTGCTTTCTCTTCTTCCGTAAGGAGTGAAAGATCTGGTAACAACATTTCCAAATCATTGATTTTGATTTCCGGACGTTTCAAAAAGGAAGCTACCGTGTGGCCAAATTTATAATTTGAAATCTTTCGTTCAGAGAGTAGGGTAGACAACTCATCAGAGGGCTTCATATGTTGTGCAAAGATTTGCGTTTTTAAATTTTCGATACGAGCGTAACGATCATTCATTTCATCGAAAGATTCTTTCGATACAAGACCCATCTCGTAACCATACTTCATAAGTCGCTTGTCTGCATTGTCTTGTCTTAAAAGAAGTCGATACTCTGCCCGACTTGTGAACATGCGATATGGATCTTCCACACCTTTGAAAACTAAATCATCAACAAGCACACCGATATAAGATTCACTTCTAGGAAACAGAATGGGTTCTTCTTTCTTGAAAGATCGAATTACATTATAAGCGGCAACGAGACCTTGGGCGGCAGCTTCTTCATAGCCGGTAGTTCCATTGATCTGACCTGCATGAAAGAGGCCTTTGATCTTCTTCGTTTCCAAAGTAGGCGAAAGTTCTGTTGGATCCACAAAGTCATATTCAATAGCATAGCCAGGTCGCATGAGTTCTACTTCTTCTAAGCCGCGGATCGTGCGCAGAAATTTCCATTGGACTTCTTCCGGAAGACTTGTCGACACTCCATTCAAATACATTTCATTTGTATCATAACCTTCAGGCTCGATAAAAATCTGATGGCGATCTCTCTCTGCAAATCGAACAACCTTATCTTCAATAGAAGGACAATAACGTGGACCAATGCTTTTGATTTGTCCGGAATACATCGGTGAGAATTCTAAATTCTCTTTGATGAAAGTATGAGTCGCTTCATTCGTATAAGTGATGTAGCAAGGAATCTGTCTCCGATCGATCTTCTTTGTTGAAAATGAAAAAGGCTTTGGGTTTTCATCTCCATGTTGTTCTTCTAAAATAGGAATGTTGATCGAGTTCTTGTGCACCCGAGCAGGTGTTCCCGTCTTCAATCTTCCTAAGCGAAATTGAAAGCGAGCAAGTGTTGCGGACAAACCTTTGGTTGTTGGTTCACCAATCCTTCCAGATTCTTTTTGATATGTTCCAATGTGTATCACGCTGGAGAGAAAGGTTCCCGTTGTTAAGATGACATAGTTTGTTTTGAATTCAAATCCTCTACCTGTGATCAATCCAACGATCTGATTGTTTTCCACAATGAGATCTTCCACAGTATCTTGTCTTATGGAAAGATTTTGAATCTGCTCAAGTTGGTGTTTGATTGCAAGTTGGTACTGCTTCTTTTCTGCTTGAGCGCGAGGTGCCCAAACCGAAGGACCTTTGGATGTGTTCAGCATTTTGAATTGGATTCCAGTAGCATCAATTGTTCGTCCCATGAGTCCGCCTAGTGCATCTACTTCGCGAACCATATGCCCTTTCGCAATTCCACCGATTGCAGGATTGCAACTCATTTGCCCAATCGTATCTAAGTTCATTGTGATGAGCAGTGTTTTCAATCCACCCCGCGAAGCGATGTATGCTGCTTCCGTTCCTGCATGCCCTGCTCCGACAACGATACAATCAAAACGATCCGGATAAAAAGATGAACTCATATTATGTCTTCTAACAAACCTTATAAGATTTTGTGAAACAAAGTTTCTACACTTAGAACGATAACAAATTGTAGGGCTTCTCGTTCGAGATAAAAAAAGATAAAATTCATTTTCTAAAAAGGTAAGATCTAAAATCTGGAAGTCTAGGAATCTCCATAACAATGAATACAAAAGACCTATCTTATTTTGAAGGAAAGATCGTTCCTTCCTCGGAAGCAAACATAAGCATTCAAACACATGCCTTTCAATATGGAACTTCTGTATTCGGAGGCATTAGAGGATATTATAATGAATCAAAAGGTAACCTCTATATTTTTCGGTTAAGAGACCACTACCAACGTTTGGTCAATTCTGCAAAAATCATGCAGTTGAATTTTGATAAGACTCCAGATGAGCTTGTCGCGATCACGATTGACCTCATCAAACAATCAAACTACAAACAAAATATTTATCTCAGACCGATCATTTATACATCGGCATTACAGCTATCTCCAAGATTTCACGACGTAAAAACTCAGATCGCAATCTATGTTTTAAAATTGGATGATTACTTGGATACGCAAAATGGACTCACAACCATGGTGAGCACTTGGCAAAGATTTTCTGACAATCAAATCCCGACGCTTGCAAAAGCAAGTGGAGGATATGTCAACTCCGCCCTTGCAAAATCTGAGGCTGTACAAAATGGATATGATGAAGCAATTTTTTTAGATGGAAGAGGGTTTGTCTCAGAAGGTTCAGCTGAAAATATTTTTTTAGTCCGAAACGGCGAGATCATAACACCTAGTATTGGTTCATCAATATTGGAAGGCATCACAAGAAGATCCCTTATAAAAATTGCTAGCGATCTGAATTATAAAGTAATCGAGAGAGACGTCGCACGCTCTGAACTTTATATAGCAGACGAAATATTTTTCTCAGGCACAGGTGTCCAAGTTGCTTGGGTAAAAGAAGTTGATCGTCGCAGAGTTGGAGAAGGAAGTATGGGATCAATTTCCAAAGAACTACAAACTTTATTTTTCAAAATCGTTCGCGGAGAAGAAAGTAACTATTCCTCTTGGCTTACTCCAATCTACTAATTCACGTTCAATGGAACCTGGTTATTTTCAAATAGATGAGGTAGTTGGGCAAGATGTTGCCCTGACATATCTAAAATCTTTTTTGAAACACCAAGATCGCATTCCTGGAGTGCTTATCTTTCATGGACCAGACGGCGTTGGTAAGTGGTTTGCTGCTGAAAGATTTTCAAGACATTTACTTTGTAACAACGGTAGCTCCTGCGGAAACTGTGAATCCTGTCGACTATTTATGAGAGGGGAACATCCCGACTACATTCAATTTCCTAGAAATAAAAATATTGCAATCGGTAAAGATAAAGATCCCGAAGAGTTCACGATACGCTGGTTACTTGGAAATAGAATTATTTATAAACCTCATGTTTCAACGAAACGAATCATTTTGTTTCCGGAGGCACAACGCATCAATAACGAAGCGGAAACAACTCTTTTAAAAACGCTGGAAGAACCTCCGGAGCATACAAAGTTTATTTTAATTGTAAATGATTTGAACAAATTGAAAAAGACGATCGTTTCTCGTTCTGTTTGCGTTCCGTTTAACTACTTACCGCAAAATCTGATTCGCACAATGAATCGATCCATCGATAAAGATTTTAAAGAATATTATGGTGGATCCATGAATCCTTTTGAAATACCGGAGGAGGTGATATCTGAATGGCATTCTGTCGTAAGAGAAAATTGCCATGATTCAATTCTAATTCTCAAATTAGAAAACTGGATTCGAGAACAAATGTCTGAGAAAAAACCTATGAAGGATAAATTTTCCAACATTGATTTTTTAGAAATGATTTGTCTATTGTTGATCTATGAATTTAGAAAGGAAAATTTTGAAGCTAACGTACGTAAAGTGTATCATATTTTAGACTTTAAATCTAAATTGCATTTTAATATTCCCGCTCTAGAATACTTCTTGCTATCTCAGCTTTTTTTAAAACTTAGCGTTTCTTCTCGTTAGTGGGTAATTTTCCACGAACAACCAAGGAGACATAATTTTCTTATTTAAAGAAAAAGATTTTTGATAACCTGAGAGTATCTTCGATTTTTCATTTGAATTCTACCTACTGAATAGAAGTATAGTACCCGTCTTGGTAAATGGAAAAAAAGAATTGGAATCTAGTTGGGAAGAAATCCTAGAAGAAGTATCTAGACACGTACCGCCATTTTACTTTAAAAACTTTATTACTCCCCTAAGATTTAGAAAATTTGAAGGCAGAGACATGTATGTAACTGCTCCTTCCACCACAATAAAGAGCCACGTTGAAGCAAAATACTCTTCATTTATAGAAGCGGCCGCTTATCAGGTAAAAGGTGATGCTTTTAAACTGGTCTTAATCACAGACAACGAAGAATCCTCTTCACAAATGAAGGATATCATTGAAGGTCGTTTTGATGGCGTTGATTCCGACCTAAACCCAGAATACAATTTTGATAGTTATGTTGTCTCTGATTGCAATAGACTTGCCTATACTGCGGCTAAAAGTATAAGTGAAGCTCCCGCAAAATATAATCCTTTATATATTTTTGGGCCAGTAGGCGTTGGAAAAACACATCTGTTACATGCTATTGGAAACGAAATCCTCAAACGTGATCCTTGGAAAACAATACGTTATGTAAATAGTATTTCTTTCTTAAACGAGTTCATCTTTACGGTCAGACAAAATAATCGAGATAGTTTAGAGTCATTCAAAATGAGATATCAATCGTATAACGTACTTCTATTCGATGATATTCAGTTTTTAAATGGTGGTGCAGAAAAAACTCAGGAAGAGTTTTTTGCCCTATTTAATTTTTTGTATGAAAGAAAACGGCAGATCGTAATCGCCTCAGATAGACCAAGCTATGAATTGCCCTTACACGACAGACTGAAGTCTAGATTTGTTCACGGTTTGCAGGCCGATATAAAAGAACATGATATTGCTCTTCGAATTGAGATGTTCCGAAATTATTCAAAATTGTACGACATACCCATGTCTGAAGAAATTTTACATTGGCTTTCCAATCATTCTGAAGGTGATTCACGGGCTCTTTTGGGAATCATGAATGACCTAATTTTGTATAAAAAAGCCTACAGCTATTTTGTTCTACCAGAAGACAAAATTAAAGAAATTGCTAACGTCAGACTTCAGACCAATAGGAAACGTATTGGCTTTAACGCAGATCAGGTCATCGATCTTTTATGTCAAAAAATGAACATTGCACGAAAAGATCTTCTAGGAAAAAGCAGAAAAGCTGACTACATTACACCTCGCCATTTGTGTATGTTAATTTTGAATGAAGTGTTAGGTCTTCCGAAAGCCCAAATTGGAAGAATTTTCTCGGCGCAACATACTACGGTAATTCATGGGATCAATAAAATCCAAGAAAAAATCGCCACTGACAGAAACGTTGAGGATATCTACCAATCCCTCAAACATCAAATATCCTTCCAATAAATAGTCAGTAACCCTGAAAGTAAACTGTTCACAAAGTGTTTATAAGACATAAGCATCAAATTATGGTTCCATTATTGACTAGAACGATCATAAGCGACATAAAAATGAACATAATTCTGACTGAAAAAATAAGACATAATTCAATAAAAATTGAAAGAAAGTGGGTTTATCGACATACTGACAGAAACAACGAAGACGACATAATATATAATTATAAATATATAAATACATAAAGAGGAAGAAAATGAAATTCACTGTCAATACTACAGAATTCTTAAAAGCTATCAATTCAGTGGATGGAGTAATATCCGTTAGAGAAATAAAGTCAGCACTCTCAAATTTAAAAATTCAAGCTACGGACAATTCAGTATACCTTTCTGCAACAGATTTGGAAATTGCGATTAAAACTTCTGTTAACGCAATAGTCGGATCGAAAGGTTCCGCAAGCTTACCGGCAAAACAATTATCAAGTATTTTTAAAAATTTAAACTTTGATACAACAGCATTAACTACGAGTGATAGTAATGACTCATCTGAGACGCTTATTACGGATGCCAGTGGAAAGATGGATACTAAGTTTAAAGTAAATGGTATTGATTCTGAAGATATCAAAACGATACCAGTTGTAGACGAAGCAAGTATTGTAGAATTCCCATGTCAGACGATAAGAGAAATGTTCCGTAAAACATCATACGCGATGGCTATGGAAGAAACTAGATTTGTTTTTAATGGTTTATTCTTAAAACCTAATGATACAGATTTGATTGTTGTAGGTACGGATGGTCGACGACTTTCAAAAATAGTACGTAAATTTCCAAAACAGTTTCCATTTAAGAATGGTGTGATTATTCCTCACAAAGCAGTACGCGAAATGCTTAAAATGATGGAAGGCAAGGAAACTGCAAAGATTGGATTTGTTGAGGAACAAATTTATGTATCTTCTGGTAATATTGAATTGTTGTTTAAACTTATTGATGGAAACTTTCCAGACTACGAACAAGTTATACCCAAACAAGCAACACAATCCGTAAGACTTCAGAAAGCAGATTTTCTGACATTTTTGAAGCAAGCACTCATTTCCGCAGAAGAGCCTTCAAAACAAATCAGACTTAATTTTACACCCGGAAGTGTAAATATCAGTTCATCTAATCCAGGTACAATGATGTTTGATCACAATATGAATATAGATTATTCTGGTGAGCCGATAGCGATAGCTTTCAAGGGTGATTATTTAAGTGATGTTGTAAAAGTTATTGATGATCCAGAAGTTATACTAGAGTTCTCATCTTCAAGTGCTCCTGTTTTGTTTAAGGATCCATCAGATAGTGATTTTGTTTCTGTAATCATGCCAATGAAACTGTAATGTATTTAAGGCGAATTTCGCTCACAAATTTTAGAAATCATGCGAACACAGCTTTAGAATTCAACGCTCGTCTAATCTTCTTTATTGGAAACAATGGAGAAGGAAAAACTAACTTACTCGAATCAATCTCTCTACTTTCCTATTTAAAAAGTTTTCGTGAATCAGATGAAAACCAATTATTGAAGTGGGAATCACCTTTTACATTTTTAAAGGCAGAATTTGAAGCGCAAGGTGAAGAGTATACTTTTGAATATGGGATTCAAAAAGATTCAATTAAAAGAAAAAAAATAAAAATCAATGGTGAATTGATCAAGCGGATAGCAGATTCCGTTGGTTTCTTTCGTTCTGTAATCATGAGTCCTCCAGACATCAAAATTATTGAATCTGGAAATATAGAAAGGCGAAAATTTTTAGATTCTTTTATTTCATCAACTAATTCTCATTATTTGAATCAATTAATCGAATACAATCATCTTTTAAAACAAAGAAATAGTGCCTTAAAGAAAGACAATGCCAGTGATTCAGAAATTGAGATTTGGAATGAGCCGTTGATAAAAAGAGAAGAGGAAATACGAGCGCAACGTCAGTCTACTGTTGAACGACTTTCAACTTATTTTAATAGAAATTTGATTTTATTAAGTCAAGGAAAGGATGATTTCAATTTAACATACATACCTAATGTAAAAGATAAAGAAGAACATTTGTTACGTCTAAAAAAGAACTTACGAAAAGACATATCAATTGGTTATACGAGTTGCGGTAATCATCGAGATGATCTACCCATAGGTTTTGAAAATCATGATTTGAGTCATTTTGGATCACAAGGTCAAAAGCGTAGTGCAGTGATAGCTTTAAAAACTGCTTGTTTTCAAATGATTAAGGAAGAAACAGGGGAAGCGCCAGTTTTATTAATTGATGATATAATCAGAGAGTTAGATGTAAAACGAAGAGAATATTTTGTTAATTTAATTTCTGAGTGTGGGCAAGCATTCTTTACCACAACAGATCTCGAAGGTATCAAAGATTATGTCGGAAGTTTGAACATTGAAAGGGAAATTTTTGACATCAAAAATGGAATCGTAACAAAGTCTGACATGATATGAAAAAAATTGAAATTTCAGATTTGTTTCATAGCCTAGAAAAATTAGGAATCAACAGAGAAGAAATCTTTATAGATCAAACATTGAAAATTTTGCAACGCGAATGGAAAGAAATGGTTGGCGATGTGCTAGCGGATGGCTCAAAACCAGTTCTACTTAAGGAAGGAAAGCTCACCATTATTTGTAAACATTCGATGATTTCCCAAGAATTAGAATTTATGCGAAATGAGATTTTAAAGAAAATTCTGTCAAAACAGCTTCCTATTGAAGTTTCAAAAATTGCGTTTAAAGCTGGCAATTCTCCTAATTTCAAAAAATAAGAATCAACATTCTATTTCGATTTCACTTGCTCTAGGGGGCCATTCTGAGGATACTTCCATTAGGATATAAGATTTTCTCATGACAAATGACCCTTCTCAAAACACCTATTCTGCCTCGAAAATCAAGATTCTAGAAGGCCTAGAGGCCGTTCGTAAACGTCCCGGCATGTACATTGGTACTCAGGACGAAACAGGACTTCATAAAATGGTCTACGAGGTAGTAGACAATTCTGTCGATGAGGCAATGGCAGGTCAGTGTTCCGAAATCGACGTTGCTATTTTACCAGGTAATATCATCGAAGTTAAGGATAATGGTAGGGGTATCCCGACAGATATCCATCCAGAGAAAGGTAAATCTACCATTGAGGTTGTTCTGACAATCCTTCATGCCGGTGGAAAATTTGAAAACGATGCATATAAGGTTTCTGGTGGTTTACATGGTGTTGGTGTATCGGTTGTAAATGCATTATCCACATGGTTAGAAGTTGAAGTTCATCAATCTGGAAAAATTCATTACCAAAAGTATTTAACAGGTATTCCAGTTGAAGATGTAAAGGTAATCGGCGAAACCGATCGACATGGAACAACTGTAAGATTTTTGCCAGATAGTTCTATTTTTACAACGACAGAGTATGTATTCGAAACATTAACTTCTAGATTCCGTGAAATTGCCTTCTTAAATAAAGGTTTACTCATTCGAATCGAAGATAGAAGAAAAGAAGATATCGCCAAACATGAGTTTAAATTTGATGGCGGTATCGTTTCTTTTGTAGAGTATCTTACTGAATCTAAACATCCTTTGCACAAAGTTCTGCACTTTGAAGGTGAAAAAGAAACTGTTTATGCGGAGATTGCTCTACAGTATTGCGATACTTATTCGGAAAGTGTGTTTTGTTTTACGAATGCGATCAATAACAATCTAGGTGGAACACATTTAGAAGGTTTTAGAGCAGCATTAACTCGTACATTAAATGATCATCTTAAAAAGGACCAAGTTTTATTTAAAAAGCAACCTAATGGGTTAACGGGCGATGATGTAAAAGAGGGTTTATGTGCTGTTATTTCTATCAAAATTCCTCAGCCTCAGTTTAATTCACAAACAAAAGAAAAGTTGGTCAATGCGGAAGTTAAAGGATTGATGCAAACTATTTCCGGAGAGGGACTTAATCTATTCTTTGAAGAAAATCCCGCAGTAATTAAAAAGATTCTAGAAAAGGGTATTTTGGCGTCTAAGGCACGTGAAGCGGCACGTAAAGCCCGAGATTTAACTCGCAGAAAGACAGTCCTTGAAGGTGGAGGTCTACCTGGGAAACTTGCAGATTGTTCTGAAAGAGATCCAGCTCATTGTGAACTTTTTTTAGTTGAGGGCGATTCAGCCGGTGGTTCCGCCAAACAAGGAAGAGATCGTCACATACAAGCAATACTACCTCTGAAAGGAAAGATATTAAACGTAGAGAAATCTAGGTTAGACAAAATATTAGCCAATGAAGAAATTCGAACCTTGATCTCAGCGATGGGAACGGGTATCGGAACAGATGAATTTAATCCGGAAAAGCTAAGATACAGAAAAGTAATCATCATGACCGATGCTGACGTCGATGGCTCTCACATTCGGACTTTGCTTTTAACATTTTTTTATAGGCACATGAAGGCAATCATTGAACAGGGAAGTCTTTATGTTGCGCAACCACCTCTTTACCAATTGAAATTCGGTAGAGAATCAATTTATGTTTATTCAGATAGAGAAAAAGAAGAAATTCTTAAAACGAG
This sequence comes from Leptospira sp., assembly GCA_027531445.1. GTDB lineage: Bacteria > Spirochaetota > Leptospiria > Leptospirales > Leptospiraceae > Leptospira_A. The sequence goes on along the minus strand of JAPZRK010000007.1, from coordinate 45,986 downwards.
ACCTACTGATAAAGTTGTTATCCAAAGGTATAAAGGTCTAGGAGAAATGAATCCAGAACAGCTTTGGGAAACCACTATGGATCCGAAGGCACGTGTTATGTTACAAGTAAAGTTAGCCGATTTTGTAGAGGCTGAAGACACGTTTAATATTCTTATGGGTGATGATGTATCTCCGCGACGAAGATTCATCGAAGAAAACTCGTACAAAGTTGCTAATTTAGATTTATAAAAGATACGGAAAAATTAAATGACCGAAACTAACGGCCAAGAAAACGAATCGACTAAAACACTCGCTCTTAATTTAGCAGGAAGACCCGATATTGCAGGCGCTTTGAAAGCAGGTGTTCGCGTAATACCTGTGGAGATAGAAGACCAGATGAAGGAGGCCTATCTCGATTATGCGATGAGCGTAATCGTTGGTAGAGCATTACCAGATGTTAGAGATGGATTAAAACCTGTTCACCGAAGAATACTCCATGCTATGAATGAACGAGCATGGCGAAGTGATCGACCATATGTTAAATCAGCGAAAATTGTTGGGGAAGTGATCGGTAACTATCACCCACATGGTGATTCTGCGGTGTACGATACAATGGTTCGTATGGTTCAGACATTCTCATTGAGAGAGCCGCTCATCGATGGTCAAGGTAACTTTGGATCGGTGGATGGTGATTTTGCGGCCGCTTATCGATATACAGAAGCGCGGCTAACGAAATTAGCTGAAGAGTTATTGAAAGATATAGAAAAGAATACAGTCTCTTTTTCTCCAAACTTCGATGATACTCGCCAACAACCGGATGTTCTACCAGCGAATTTTCCAAATATTTTAGTAAACGGTTCTACTGGTATTGCTGTGGGTATGGCAACAAACATACCTCCACATAACCTGCGTGAGTCAATAAGTGCGGTCGTAGCAGTAATTCAAAATCCGGATATTTCACTTTATGAATTGATGAAGATCCTGCCAGGGCCAGATTTTCCTACCGGTGGAACGATTATCGGAGGAGAGGGTCTTTACCAGGCGTATTCAACAGGAAAAGGATCGATTCGTATTCGATCTAAAGTTGAAATTATTGATAACGCCAAGGGTCGCGAAATCATCGTTATTCATGAAATACCGTATCAAGTAAACAAACGGAATTTATTAGAGAAGATCGGAGACCTTGTCAATGAAAGGGTGATCGAAGGAATAACAGAGATTCTAGATTTATCAGATAGGAAAGGGATCCGCGTTGAACTTCATATCAAAAAGGATTTTAATGCCCAAGTAATTCTAAATCAACTCTACAAATTAACTCAATTGCAAGTGAGTTATGGGATTACGATGCTCGCAATCTTGGACAATCGTCCTAAGATATTTCCATTAAAAGAAATTTTAAGCGCGTATGCCGCACATAGAAATGAAGTCGTTATCAAACGTACAGAGTTTGATTTAGATAAAGCCAAAAAAAGAGCTCACATCTTAGAGGGATTAAAAATCGCTCTAGATAACATTGACGAAGTAATTCGAATCATCCGTTCTTCGAAGGATCCGAGGGAAGCTCAAGCAAAATTGATAAGCACATTTGCTTTGTCAGAGATGCAGGCAGACGCTATCTTGGAAATGAGACTCCAACGTTTAACTTCCTTAGAAGTTCAAAAAATAATAGAAGAATTAGAACAGATAAGGCTTCATATTATGGATCTTGAAGACATCCTCGCAAAGCCAGAGCGTGTAAAACAAATCATTTGTGATGAATTAACAAAAGTAGCTGAATCATATGGATCAAATCGTATTACCGAAATTAGCTTAGAATCTGTAGAATCATCTTCATTTAACGCAGAAGATTTGATAGCAGATGAGGAAGTAGTAGTTCAAATTTCTGAAGATATGTTTATCAAAAGATTACCTATGGACACATTTAGGCGTCAAAAACGCGGTGGAAAAGGAATCCAAGGTATTTCAACGAAACGTGAAGACTTTATTAAAAAATTAAGTGTCGCAATGACTCACGATCACCTGATGCTTTTTTCAAATAAAGGTAGAGCATTTTTGTTGAAAGTGTATGAATTGCCTATTGCAACTAAAGAGGCTCGAGGCAAATCATTAAAGGCAATCATTAACCTAACTGAAGATGAAGTAATTACTTCTCTATTTGCATTTAGGCAGTTTGATGAATCTTATCTACTCATGGTAACAAAAGATGGTTTTGTTAAGAAGATTCAATTAGATGAATTCTCTAGCACAAAAAAATCTGGCATTATCGCTATCGGTCTTCGTGATGGAGATGAATTGATCGACGTTCTTTCAAATCCTGAAAGCTTCGATGTATTTATTGGAAGTAAAGAGGGTTTGGCAATTCGTATGAATTTGAATGAATTGCGATCTCAAGGACGCACTGCCTCAGGCGTGACGGCTATGCGCCTTTCCGAAACGGATGAAATCGTTGGGCTTACGAAAGTAGAGCCAGATTCAAAATTATTCTGTATTTCTGAAAATGGCATTGGAAAGAGAACCGATTTCGACGAGTTTTCTACCAAAGGTCGTGCAGGTAAAGGTATGACTTACCTGAAAGTAGGGGAAAAGAATGGAAAAGCCGTAGGTCTCTGTTCTCTCAAAGAAGATGATGAACTTTTAGTGATTACACAATCTGGCATGTCGATTCGCGTATCGGCTAAAGAAATTTCATTGGTAGGAAGGTCAGCTATGGGAGTGAAGATAGTTGATACGAAAGATGAAGACTTCGTTAAAGATTTTGCAATTGTAAAAGATACGGAGTAACAATATGGTTTGGGTTGGCAATGTTGAAATCAAAGGCAATGTTGCTCTCTCACCAATGGCTGGTATTTCTGATAGTCCATATAGACAGATAACGCGTCGTTTAGGATCAGCCTTTTCTTTTACCGAGTTTGTATCTACCGAACAGATTGTACTCGGAAATCAAAGATCAATCGATATGTTCCGTTTTCAAGAATTGGAACGGCCGATTTTTTTTCAGATTTTTGGCTGCGATCCGAACAAAGTAGAGATTGCAGCCAAACGCATTATTGAATTGAAACCCGACGTGATTGATCTAAACATGGGCTGTTCTGTGGCTAAGGTTTCGGGAAGCGGATCGGGTGCGGGCCTTCTTAAAAATCTTTCTATCGCTGGAGATATGATCACGCGTATTAAGAAATCAGTATCTGTTCCAGTCACTGCAAAGATTAGGTTGGGTTGGGATGAATCAAATTACAATTACCGTGATACAGTCAATGTTCTGCAAGATGCTGGTGTGTCTGCTATCTCCGTTCATGGTAGAACCAAATCTATGGGCTATACCGGTAAGGCAGATTGGAATAAAATTGGAGAAATCAAATCCTTTGCAAAGGTACCAATCTTTGGCAATGGTGATGTCTTTTCTTATGAAGATGCATTGGAGAGAAAAAGACAGTATGGTGTCGATCTAATCCTCATTGGAAGAAAAGCGATTGGGAATCCTTGGATTTTCAATCCCATTTCGAAATACAATCTGAGCTTTGATGAAATCAAAAGTGTTATGTTAGAGCATTTACATTCTATGTTAGAATTTTATCCAAGTGAAGATCAATATGCACTCATCCTTTTTAGAAAACACTTTGTACGTTATCTAGAGGGTTTAAATTTCCCAGAAGATTTAAAACAAAAATTACTTCGGACTGAAAAATTAAATGAATTTATCGATATGCTAAGCGAATACAATTTAGCAATTAACATTTAAATAAAATAGCCCAAAGTAGAGAATATTTGGATCACTATTAAATTCAGTTTTTTTAAGCCAGTGATCAAACTTGGGCTGCCGGCAAATATTTTAATCCCGTATGTATGGTAACGGTCTCCATCTGCAGTATTCTCAGCAGAGAAAAAGAGATCGCCTGGTATAGAAATAGCCGTCTTTATAATACGAGTGTTACCTATTTCTCGAAGCGATGCGGTAAGACGAAGTTATACGAAGAGGATTCCTGATCTAGTATTTATGAAATTCATTGACTAAGATTATATGTATTTTTCCAAATTCATCGTAGGTAGCATGTACAATATACAATCCAATCAAATCTCCAATTTTTAGTTCTGATTTCATGTATGGTATCAATTGAGACTGAAATATAATTAGAAAATTTTGATCTTTGTATCTAAGTTTTAATTTTGAATCATAAATATGAATAATTGGTTTCATATTTTGAAAAAGTAAGGCGAATGTATTTCTTCTACCTTCTTCTTCCTGACTTAGATCTTGTGTGGGATAAGCAGTAAGTTTTATAAGTAGTTTATTTCTCGAATTGAATATTTTCATTCCTTTTGTATTTTCTTCGATCTCTCCTCTTTCAATTAAATCTTCCAGAGTTATTGATTCATATTTAGAATATTTAAATCCAGGAGAATCAGGAGGATTAGGTAATTCTTTTCCTGAATACTTATCTTGTTCGCGAATTTCTATAAAATCATTCTCATGGGGACTATTTGTTATTTTTGATTTTTGTTGGGAGCTACATCCAACAAATAAGAGTAAGAGAATAAGATACTTCATTTATAAACCTCTTTAATTTAAAAATATTATAGGAGATAAGTCCATTTCGCATAATTCTTTCTTCTTGCATTGCGTATTAACTGACATTAAAACGCTTTCTAGTTAAACACTAGTTAATTTCTCGATTTTCTCGCTAGTTTATTCGATTTATCTTCTGTTTTTCATAATTTATCGATATACGTATAACACGCCAAGCTAAAGACGATTCACAAGATATCTGGGCATAAAAAAACCCCCCAAAAATTGGGAGGTTCTTATATAGAAAAAGGAAGCTAACTATTGTGCAGCTTGAGCTTTAGTTTCTAGTGCTTTTTGTCCACCAGCGTATTTCATGTATCCAACACACTGACATTCTTCCCAAGTTTCTGGCTCTCCGGCTTCTGCACATACACCCTTTTCGTTATTGAGTGAACAGCAGTCATAAATCCCAAGACCTTTGATCAGACCTTTAGACTCAGATACAATCACAGAACCTGTCGATTGACCATCTGAAACGCCAGAAGCTTGTTCAAGGTATTCACCAAGAATCTTCTTAAGTCCGTCTCCAGCAACCTGTAGTCTAGCTGCCTCACGGCAAGTGGACTGTTTCATAGCTACTGAGTTCTGTTTGATCGCCTTGTCGGAAGCTCTTGCAGAAAATTTCATGTATAGATAGTCGAATTCTTTTTCTTTGCCCTTGCAATACTGAGCAGGACTTTCGCCACGTGCACCAGCAGCCGCATCCGGGGCACATGCCCAACCTTCAAAGATCCAACCGTTTTTTCCAACAGTTGTCGCATCTCTTCTGCCGTCGCTCGAGCCACATGCTACGATAAAAGCCAGCATAGAGATACCTACGATAAGTGATTTCTTCATAAAGAATCTACTCCTTTCCGATAGATTTAATAGACGAGAAATGTGGCTGTCAATCTTTTCTCAAGGAATTCAGAGTGTCAGTGGAAAGGAAACTAACTAAGTGAAATCAAAGAAATATGGAAAATTCGTGAGAAATTCAAAGCGCATATTTAACAATGTTATTTATGCAATTGCCTTTTTCTTCTTTCTGATACCAAATTTACTCCTCTCTAAGGAAATCACTGTCTTGCCAGCATCGATCTCAGGCGAAATTCCCACGTCAGTATTTGGAACGAAGAATGAGGCAGGTACTGAATTCGCTAGATTGACTAGACACTATCTAAAAAGAAATTTCCAAACAGAGATAACGGATGCTTTGCTAACGGAGAGCTTTTTAACCAAAGAGAATATTGAAAATGACATGACTCTCTCCGAACCAATTTACGATGTTCTATGTCTTGAATGGGATAGTAATTTTATTTCCAAAGATTACATAGACTTTGGAAAACCGACACTCATTCAAACCGAGGTGTATAACTGTAAAAATAAGCTAAAAACAAAAGTACAATCTAAGTTAGTTACAAATCCAATACTTGCGATTGAAATGCATGTAGAAAAAACCTTTCGCTTTTTAAGTCCAAAATATTTCGAAAAAAATTTGAACGAAGATAAAGATTATTATGAAGTACATTTTTTTTGTGATACAAACGGAGCTTATGCTTATTACAGAAAAGACTTTCTAAAATCAATACTCTCTCTCGTAGATAAAACTAACCTTTTTCTTGGCGTTACTATCCTTCGAAAAAATAAAAATCTTACACTGCCTCCGACCTTAGAGCATGCTGAGATAAAAAATTTGCTAGAGGAAACATCTTGGTCAGGATCTAATCAGAGTGATGTCTTATTAGGTGCGATCCAATCATTAAAATCAAAATTTGGATCCAGTAAGAAGAAGTCTAGAAAACTGTTTTTACTTTTGTCGGGTTCGGCAAAAGAAAAATCAAACGATATCATTAACGCTTTGAATGACTTGCGCCAACTTGGTATTGAACTCTATATAATTATTCCCAACCATACAAATCTTGAAACAATTAGAAGCATACAAAAAATTGGACGCATGAGTTCTTCTAAAATTCTTGGAATTACTGATTATCAGAGATTGGGCACTGAAGATGGTTACATCCAAATTTTCCTCAATCAATTTAATTTATATTATACGACCGATGAAGTTTCTCAACCATTTCAGTTAGATTCACCTCCTTTTAAAAAATACGATGCAAGTATTGTTCGTCAAGTAGCTGACACAATCACACCTTATAACATGAATATGGCTTATGAGAAAATTTCTGAAACGAAAGTATTAGAGAAATTGGAAGTACAGACAGATATAGAATCATTGATTGGAAATGAAATAATCAAACCAAATGACAATGAGGATAAATACCAAGGAATCTTGGTTGAAACGAAAGGTGAGGCAATTTGGCTAAAGGTCCCACTTGAAATTCAAGTAACGGCCGGTAAAGAATATGCAATTCGTACTTCGATGAAACTGGATTCTTTTACATCGTATGGCGTGCAAAATATACCTAGTGAAACCTTTTTGTCCAAACCAAATATATCATTTCCAAAAACACTACTAATTCAACCTTCTAAAGCTAAACAATTTCTAATTGAAAATAAAAGGAAAACATTCTCCGGTTACATCAAAGGAGTTGTGACTGTTGTCAAAAAAAAATAACAAAGATACAAATTGGATTTCTCTTTCTCCCGATGTGAAAAAGTTGCGAGATCGTTGGTTGGAGATGTCCAAAACAAATTTACCTATGGTTATTTTAGGAGACACAGGAACAGGTAAATCATTTTGGATCGAACAGTCAATTCGTGAACGGTTTCAAGCTGATCGATATAAATTGATAAAAGTTGATTACTCTCAAAAGAAAGATCTATTTGATATTTCAATAAATTTGTTATCAAAAAATAAACAGGTAGTTATCTGGTGGGAAAATTTATCGGAAGCTCCGATAGAGGAAGTGCGATTGTGGCTCCAATGGTGGAAAGATACAAAATATTCACTTCCAGAGGATTCATACCTTTATTGGGAAATTAATTCCGTAGAAATAGAACAGCTGAAAGAGAGTAAAATTCATTTGGAATTATTTGAACAATTTATTGCTTTTCAATTTTATCTTTCTCCTTTGCATCGGAGAGTTTCAGATCTACCTTATTTTGTTTTGCAGTTTTTATCTCATGCCAATGCTGACTTGAAAAAATCAGTCATTTCGTTTGATGAACAGTTTCATCATTTTTTCTCGAAACGTCATTTTAAACACAATCTTCATGAGTTGAAAGATTTGGTATATTCACTAGTTGCTTATTCACCGAAAAAGAATATTAAATTTGCAAATATCCCCGTTCACTTTTTTGAGAATGTTTCGGAAGATTTGCAGATAAAACCAGGAGTAAAATTGGAAGTGTATGAAAAGGAGATTATAAAAGCCAATTTAAAGTATTCGAACGGAAATCGTGTTAAAACTGCAAAGTTATTAGGTATTTCAGAACGTAACCTGTATCGAAAAATCAAAGACTACGAACTTGATGCAACAGAGTGAAGCAGTTTGAACATTTCCATCGTTCTCTGAATAAAATAGACTCTGGCCTCTTCGTTTCGTAGCCCTGATTTATATTTTATATTCATTTCGATTAGTATTTCATAAAATTGATTCAAAGATTTATCTGTAAAGAATTTTGCATCATTCGTTAGCTGACGTCTCATAAATCCTTTTCTTGCTTCTGAATAAGAACCAGTTTTTAATATTTCGTCCATGATAGGAATAGGTATCTCGCCATTATGTTTTGCTCTAATGATTCGAATTTTGCGTATCTCATCAAGTTTGTTTAATAGTCTAGATAGAAAGGATAGGATCTCGCCATTATCATCTGAAAATTTAGTAAACTCTTTATAAAATTCAGTCTTTTTTGTTTGAATTAAACTTTCAACCAGAGTATTGGCATTCATCTCGGTTTGAGTAAATAGAATTTCATTGATATCTGACAGAGTAAACTTTGATTTATTTAAGTATTGTTTGAGTTTTCTAATTCCTTTTATATACGAACCAATATTAGCGGGTGATTTGTGAATAAATTCGTCCCAAGCATCTTCGTCCAATTTTACATTCTCTTGTTCAAGGACTTCTTTTAATGCCTTAGCGATGTCATTTTGATATAGTGTCTTTGGTTTATAGAAGCTATATTGATTTTGAAATAGGGAAGCAAAACTCGCAGGTAAGTCACGACCTTCATAGTGAATCAGTAAGTTGATATTTTCCGATAGGGATACTATGTTTTTTTTGAATCCGGAAACGTAGTCAGAATAATCCGAATTGGCTTTTGCCTCAAGGATGGGTTTGAAAAACGCATTAGCATTCTTGAGAATGATCAATTTTCTAGGGAAAAACATATCGGGAGTGAACAATTCAGCAAATAATTTTGCCTGTTCTCCTCCTTCTGCCACGATTACAATGATATCTAGGCTTTGACCTTGTCTCTCAAGCTTGGTTTTGAAGAATTCGACGGCGATTTCAAACTCATACGAATCATCTCCTACATAAGTAAATACCTGCGGAAGTGACTTTTCCGGCAATTTGAAGAGTTGAAAGAGAGAAGAAATCTCGATTGCGCTTTTTTTTGTTTCCATTTTTCCGTTTGGGTCTAATCTCAGGACAGATTTGGAGCGATAATCACAATATGGACATAGCAAGCGGCGTGGCAAGAGTTTCCGGTTTAGGTGAGCCCCTTACCTACATTTCACCTACATTTAATACACAACCAGTTGAGAAAGTGGATGCAATTGAATCTCGTCAATACCGTCCTAAATATCCGAGCGAGGACACAAGTTCGAAAGCAGACTCGATAGAAAAGTCACCAAAAGAAAAATCAAATTACAAACCTGGTGATCTAGTAAACGTCTACGCCTAAATTTTGACTTTTTCCCAAGCTGGCCAATAATGAATCCAACTCTGCCAGCGTTCTAAAAAACTTCTCAACGGAAATCCCAAAACGTTACAATAGGAACCGTACCTTTCCGCAACTGGCCCATTCCTGTCCTGAACCCCGTAAGAGCCTGCTTTATCGTAGGGTTTTTCCTCTCTGATATAACGAAGACGAGCGTTCGTATCCCAGTCATGGAAACGAATTTGTGTCTCTTCATAAAAATAATCAAAGTAGATAGAGTCAGTCATTGCAGAGGCTGAAAAAACACTATGAGTCCTTCCATTCAAACGTTCAAGTATGTCCATCGCCTCGGCTTCCGAACTAGGTTTATGGAGAATTTGGTTTTCGAACAGGACAATGGTGTCACAAGAAAGATAAGTGTTTAATGGATTCAAATATCGAAAATCACCTAATTTTGATGTTACCATTCTTCTGAGGTAGTCCATTGGTGGTTCGCTTTGGTCTTGCGTTTCATTAATGTCAGAAGGTTCTAGTTGAAAATGAATATCCAGATCTTTTAGTAATTGGATCCGTCTTGGCGATCTACTTTTTAAAATAAACAAATTCTTGCCTTTCTAGGAATCACATTTATTCTCAAGTTATGTACCGTAAAGTTCTCTTCGTGCTTGTGATAGTAATTTGCAATTTTATGTTAGGATGTAAGAAAAAAGTAATTCAAATTACAGAGTGTGAGTCCTTTGGCGATTACTTAGCAAATAGAAATCACTCGTTTGGATACTTTTATATCAAAATCAATTGTCGACCAAATCCAGATAAGGAGATCGATAAATGTAATCCAATCGCAGACTACTATGAAAAAGGCGCCCACTATATTAGAAGAGATTTATTAACGGACGATGGAACGATTGACTATAAAAAATTATTAGAAGATACAAAACCAGAGAATAGTGAATGCTATCCAGCAAACCATGAGGTAAAATGAATATTTTTGATGTAAAAGATAAGACAGTTTTAATTACAGGCGCTAGTCGCGGAATAGGAAAGACATTGGCTTTGGGCTTGAGAGACGCTGGTGCGATTGTATATGGAGCTGGATCTCGACCGGAATCAATAGAGTGGATGGCCAAGGAAGGTATAAACGGTGTTGTCATCAATGTCAAATCAGAGACTGATGCATTTACAGAAATTGGTAAAATTCGTGAAAAACATGGAAAACTAAATTGTCTGATCAATAATGCAGGCATTGCAACGAATACTCCAGCTTCGGGTTTCAAAGGAGAAGAACTTCAGAATATTATTCAAACAAATTACACGGGAGTTTTCCGAAGTTGCCAGGCATATTACAAACATCACAAAAAGGACGGGGGGAATATCATCAATGTAGCATCCGTTTTGGGTATGGTTGGATCAAAGCTCGCATCTGTCTATTCTGGAACAAAAGGCGCTGTCATATCACTTTCAAAAGCTTTGGCAATTGAGTGGTGTAACTCCGGCTATCGAGTAAATGTGATCTGCCCTGGATTGATAGATACGGACATGACGGAAATGATCAAAAGTAAGGAATTTATAATTAATCAAGTGTTAGCTGGAATTCCAATGGCAAGGTTAGGAAAACCAGAAGAGATTTTAGGAGCCGCCCAATTTCTAGTTTCGGACGCATCTAGCTATATGACTGGACAAACAATCGTTATTGATGGTGGATTGACCGCCCAGTAAAATGATTGATTATCTTCATCCTCAGAATCCTGAAGTTAGAAAGCTAAAACAAATCTCAGAAAAACTAAAAGCAGGCGAAATATTTATATTTCCAACTGATACGGTCTATGCGATCATTGCGGATTCAAATTCGAGAGCTGGGGTTGATGCCTTATACGCATTGAAAAAATTACCAAAGGATAAACCTTTGTCGTTGCTCTGCAAAGATATTTCGATGGCATCAAAGTATATCGAATATTTGCCGAATCCTACATACAGATTGATGAAAAAAATTACACCGGGACCATTTACTTTTATTCTTAAGGCAAATAAAAATTTACCTAAACCTTCGTTCTCCCATCACAAAGATAAACACATCGGTATCCGTTTTCCCAACCATATCTATCTCCAGTCTTTGTTAGAAATCCATCAATCTCCTATTACCTCTACTTCCGCCTCAACAGACGATGATTTTATTATCGATATCGATGATTTGGATAGTAAGTATGCGAAAAATGTAACTTCTATCATTGACGGTGGGATTGTGAAAGTTGAGTTATCAACCATATTAGATTGTACGGGAGATGATATAAAAGTGGTTAGAGAAGGTTTGGGATATGAGCTTGTGGAGCTTGACGTTTAACGATTTTGGAGACATTGATTAGGAATATCGTGCAACGAAATATTCAAGATATTCAAAATCGGAAAGTGTAAAAAAATTTCAATAAATATCGTTATTTCTTAGATTCTTCAATATCTGAAATTACATTCAAATATTGCTTCTTATAATTTTTCATTCTTATCATTTTGCTGTCTGATAATTTAATTTCCAATTTACCCTCTAAAGCGTCATCAATGGGAATGATCTGATAATTTGAGGGATCAACCCATACTGCTTCAGGTAAAATATTCGTAATATCTTTTTCATTGCCAGAGAGAATGAGATCGAAGTGTAAAACTAATCCACCGTCAGTAAACGGTTTATTTTGTGCAGATAGAAAATTTCCAAGAGAGTATGCGAAAAATTTGTCACCCACTCTTTCCAATTTTTGAACTACATGTGGGTGACCACCGATTACAACATCTGCACCTAATTCTAAAGCTCTATTCACCCATTTCTTCTGGTAAGCGTCAGGTTTAGTTTGGTATTCAGTTCCAAAATGAAACCAAACGATTACGAAGTTTGCACCATTTTGTTTTGCAAAAGAAATGTCTTTCTCTAAGCTTTCTTCTTCAATCAGACGGACTATTTTTCCTTTCGGAACCTTGATTCCATTTGTCGAATAAGTGTAATTGTAAATAGCGATATTGATTCCATTTTTATTCATCATGAAATTTCTTCTATTTCGAAAGTCTGCTTCGGATTTGTAAGTTCCCAAAGGAATCATTTCATTATCTAAGACCGTATCTATAGTAAAGTCTATACCATGACTCCCTTTATCCGCGGAATGATTGTTTGCTGTCGATAGTATATGAAATCCAGAATTTTTTAATGCCAATACAACTTCCTTAGGCGAGCCAAAGCGAGGGTATCCACCGTAAAGTTCGGCATGATTTACTATTGTTGTTTCAAGATTTCCCATTACCAAATCTGAATTTACAAATTTCGGACGTATCCATTGGAAACTCTCTTCAGCATTATACGATTTTGTCTTGGAATTGTAATATTTCACAAGCTGTGAACTGTGAAACATGATATCTCCGACAACAGTAATTCGCACTTGCTTTTTTGCACTTCGCCGAATGAAGGTATTACAATTGACGTTTGTTAAAAGTGAGTAAAGAAAAATGATTAAAATCAGTAATCTATGTATGGCTTTGTATCTTTTAATATCCATAATCTCATGTGGTTGGGAGCGCGATTACCGGGATGCGGCTGTACGATCGATCCAAAAAGATACTGATTTGATTTTAGTACCTTATCCGTTCAATCTTCTGGATAATTACGGAGGTGAGGCAAGCACTCTTTCACATTTTTCAAAAGAAGAATTAAAAGAAATTATGATAGAGCATGATCTCTCTTGGGACGATCTAAGGGAAAATTGGGGTTGGGAAGAATCTCATCCGGAATTTGAGAAAGAAGTAAAATACACATCGCACTACACAAACTACTCATACGATTCGAATATTCCTATTTGGCTTTATGGACCCAAGTGGATTCGGTCTGGTGTTTACTCGGATCAGATTTATCAACAGCACATTCCTTCCATATACGCAAGACTGCTCCAACATCCGTTTGAAAAGGAAATTGAGCTTAAAAAATTCGATAAAGTATTCAGGGAAACAAAAGAGAAGCCAGAAATAATTGTTACCATCATAGTTGACCAAGGTGGAGATCAACTCTACAAAGCACATCCAAACTCATTTCCATTCCTTAAATCATTTAAAAATCAATCAGCCTACTTTAAAAATGCAAAAGTCGCTCATCTTGAAGCTCATACGGTTGTCGGGCATGCGGCAATTGGTACAGGAAAGTTTCCGAATACAACGGAAGTCTTTTCTAACGAAGTTTATACATGGAAAAATGGTAAAGTAGTTTCAAGACCTGTTTTTCAAGGAAAAGATTACCAATTAGATTTATCTCAATTTAAGTCATTGACACTTGCAGATGATTGGGATTATGCGAATAATAATATTCCAGTCATTATAAGCCAGTGTTATGCGGCACGTGCTAGCATTGGAATGGCGGGACATGGTAAAGATATTCCTATCGAACTTCTTGATAAGTTAAAATCTTATTCAAGCAACTCCTCTCCAGATAGAGATTTTGTTTATTGGGCAAATTCATTAACCTTACGCTGGGATACCTTTGATAAAGCATTCGAAGTACCAAGTTCTAATCAGAAAGTAGATTTTTATGAATTTTATCTTTCAAATAAAGGGAAAGTCATTTCTACATTTGAAGCAAAAGATCGTGTAGATTTTACTAAAAAAGTTTCACTCTTCCAATCGTCTGAATATCAAGTTGCATTAGATGGCTACACAATTCGTAATAGTATAGAAAAGGAAATTATAAATAAAAACCTTCATAATGATAAAGTAACTGACCTAGTATATGTTACTTTAAAGGCGACAGATGCCGTAGGTCATGCATTTGGTTGGGAATCTAAAGAATCCGAAAGGGTACTTACAGCAACGGATATGGAAATACGAAAAATATTCGATTTTTTAAGATCCCATTACGATGATAAATTTTTACTTTTAGTGACTGCTGATCATGGCGCGGCTCCAATGCATGTCGTTTCGAAAGGGTCCTTCTTAACACACAAAAACTTATTTGAACTTGTAAGCACATTGTTACCTGAGGCGGAACGAAATAATGAAAGCTTAATCCAATGGGTAACGCACTCGCAAATGAGCTTGAACTATGAAACTATGAAAAAATTTAACATTAGTGAAAGCCAAATCATTCAACTCTTATCGAACTTTGAGATGGATGGTAAACCCTTCTTTCGTAAAATCTGGACGAGACAGGACCTAGGTGTTGAACCTAGGTAGTTTTTTTAAAGGATTTTAATTTTAGATAAACTTTAATCTCTTCATAATCAATTCTATCTAATGAAACAGAGACTTCATCACCGATGAAAAAGTTTTTTGTATATTTTTTTGAATAGAAGGAAAAGTCCGATTTTATCATGACTTCGAATTCATCCGTAAATTCTGATTTGTCTAGGACGCCTTCTAAGTTTGAATCTGCTAATTCGATAAAAATTTGAGAAGGTCGTATTCCAACTATAAACCCTTTAAACTCAGTCACACCTGTTGACTCCAGATAACGAAAGGATTTTATCTTCATGATATCTCTTTCCGCATCAGATGCTCTTCTTTCTTCTTCTGAACAATGCACACCCATCATTGAAATCGCACCTTTATCGTAGGGCTTTTTTTCTTCCAATAAGGTGGCATGAAGTACTCGATGAACAACTAAGTCTGGATAACGTCTAATAGGCGATGTAAAATGACAATAATCTTTAAAACCTAAGCCCCAATGCCCTATACTTTCTCCTCCGTAATAGGCTTGCATAAAACTTCTAAGTAACAAATAATTAAATATTTTTGCTATTGGACTTGATTCTATAGCTGAGACTGCATTCATTATCTCCGGATAACTTATATCTTTAATGCTAATGTTATGACCATTTAATTGTAAAAACTGATTTAACATTTCCAATTTATCTTCATCCATTGGTTCATGTATTCGATGAAGAGTAGGTGAATCTTTTTTCCGTAAATATTCGTCTACTTTCATATTGGCAGATAACATTAGTTCTTCGATAAGCATATGACTAATCAATCTTTCTCGAATTTCAATGCCAGATGCTTTTTTTTCTTTATTAAAAGATATGGTGGCTTCTTTGAGATTTAGATCTACTCGTCCCTCTTTAATTCGGCGTTTTCTTAAATTTTCAGTAAATCTCGAGATTTGATAAATCCAGTTTTTTGGATCGGCGGCTAAAATTTCGTCTTCAGCCATTTCGTAAGTATATCGCTTATTCACATTTATGACTGATTTGTAGAATTTAGCATTGTAAATCTCGCCTTCCTTACTGGCTTCCATTTCCACTGTAAAGGCTAATCGATCAACATTCGAAACTAGACTGCATAGATTTTCTGAAAGAATTGGAGGAAGCATCGGGACGACTCGATTTGCTAAATAAACCGATGTAGCTCGACTGTAGGCTTCTTCATCTAGGTCGGAATTTTGAATGACATAGTGCGAAACATCGGCTATGTGAACCCATATTCTCAAACGACTGCCTTCATCAGTAAAACTTATCGCATCATCAAAATCCTTTGCCGTTTCACCATCGATGGTGACTGCATATAAATCTCGTAAGTCTGTCCTTTGATTCCAATCTTTTACGGTTTTTGCAGATACTTCTTCACTAAAGTCTATTTTGATTTGGTCTGGATGTTGAATTGTATAATCATATTTCATCAAGATGCGCATTAAATCTGGATCTTCTTTTGTATCAGATTCAAAACGGTTAAAACTTACTTCGTAAAGATTATCGTCAGGTCGAGAACCTTCTTTCAAGTTTACGATTAATATATCATCTACTTTGATGTTATCAATAGTATCTTTCAATAAACTTTTAGTATGTATAACACCTTCTTTATCATCGCCTAACATATCAAGAAAACGACCAAAAATATATTTTGATGTTTTTTCTTTTACTTTCATTCGATAGAGTTGACGGCCACGTTTTATAATTTTAGCTACCTCTCCTTCGAATCGGTCTTTTCTTCCAATACCTAAGGGCAATACCTCGACGCGGTCTCCGCTGATTGCTGTGTTTGTTAAGGGACCTGGAATAAAAACTTCATTTTTGCTAGGTAGTCTCAAAAAACCATCCCCGCGCCTAGAAATGGAAATTCTTCCAATAAAGCGAAAGGGTGCGACGACAAGCATTGATTTCTTATGTGTTTGTAATAGTCCTTCTTTCTCAAGGGAAAAGAGTAGATTGTCTATACTCTTTTCCATCTCTTTGCGATTTGATTTGTCTTTTCCCTTAAAATTGGATTTCTTTTTAAGGGAGGTTTTTTGTGGTTTGTCTACTATATCTAAAAATTTATTCTTTAACTCTGGTCTTGTGACCTCTCGGCCCACCTTGGAGTCAAGATATTCGATGATTCTCTTTTGTAATTTATATGTATCCATTATTTCTTGTTAGTTTCCACGTAACTTCCTCGTATATAATTTGGAAGTAAACTTATGTAATTAGAAGTTTGAAATTCTAACTCTTTTAATTGTGAGTGCAGTATATTTACTATAGGCATAGATTTCAGTAAAGTCTCTTCAATTTTTATACTTTGAAAAGGAAAGCATTCAGGTTTTTTACCAGAAAAAAAATAAATATCCTCTGTGGATCGAAATTCAAGTATTCTCTGTTCGATTTGCTTTTCCTCAAGGTCATAGCTTCCGAGGTATTCATGTTGGTTACGCATTCCGAAATACCATTTGTTTTGTTTTCCATCGAGAGCTAGCATAACATTCTTAGAGTATGTTTGTTGAAAGGATAAGGTATATGCCTCAAGGCTATCGACGCCTAATATTGGTATTTTCCATAACTGAGAAAGATTTCTGCCGGTTGAAACCGAAATGCGGATACCTGTAAAAGAACCAGGTCCTGTCAGACAAACGATTCTGTCTGGCTTGATCCAAGAATTTTGGATCATCGCATTTTTGATTTCAGCAACCAGACGAAAGGAAGATTCTTTCGGTGCCATTTCAAAGAGTTCAAATTTTGTTATCAGTGGTAGCTGATACTCAATTGATTCGATGAGAGCCACGTGTATCCAGTCTTGAGTGCTATCAATAAATAATATCTTCATTAGTGTTCAGATTCCAAGACATATACCCTGCTATCAGGTGTATCGTGAAGAATCTCCAGCCGAATCAATCCAGATGTTGGAAGTTTGTTTATTGCATTTGGCCACCATTCTATAAAAGAAATACAGCCATTTCCCCAAATTTCTTGAAAACCTAATTCATCGATTTCATCTTGAAATTTAATCCGATAAAGATCAAAATGATGAACCTCTAAATTATTCCATTGGTATACGTTTTGTAATGCGAATGTTGGAGAATTCACTAAATCGTTTGAACCAACAGAGCTCATCCATTGCCGGACAAATGTAGTTTTCCCAGCTCCTAAATCACCGGAGAGCAATACAGTAGGAAAGAAATTTAAAGAAAGGTAACTCTCAATGATATTCGTAAAATCCTTAAATATTTTAGAAATTTCGTTTTCCTTTAATTGAAGTCTAATTTGCTTCATCTTTGAATAAGACTTGAACATCTTCTTGATTGTATTGATATGCTGTTTTGCAAAATTCGCAAGTAATTTCAATTTGGCCCAATTCATCAAGAATCGAATCTGCTTCAATTCTGCCTAATGAGAGTATAATTTCTGAAACCTTAAATCTAGAACAATCGCAAATAAAGGCTGGTTCTTCGGTAGACAACACAAGAAGTTCTGATGAGAGTGCAATCATCAGTTCAGATCGCATCTCTTCTGCGGATAAATTCCAAAAACTTTCTTTTTTTAACAGTGGTTCTATATTTTTCTTTATGAAAACAATGTCTTCTTCTGTGGCCTCAGGAAGTGCTTCAAACATAACCCCTTTAACTCTGAGCGAACTAACAACATCTTTTTGTGTTTCTACATCCATTCCAACAATAGATTTAACTTGTTCCGACTCACCTAAGTATTTAAGAAAATTTGTTTCGAATGTATCTTCGATCAGATTTGTATATGATTGATAAAAATCTGAATCATATTGCCATCGGATTACTTTCATAATGCCTTGTCCGAGGATAAATTCATTCCGTATATCGCCTTCTTCTAATCTATCTCCATAGGCTACTGCTTTCATTCTACCATAACGATCGCTATATGCTAGCGCTGATTTATTATTATCATCCTTCCATTGAATGCTGACTCTTTGTTGGTTTTTGGTCATTTCTGCTAGAAAAAGTGCCCCTAGCATCGTTTTTGACAGAAATACAGACATTTCCTGATTCAATTGGTGTAGCTTACTGATTTCAGATGCAGTATTCGAAATTTCAGCAATTGAAAATCGAAAATGATTTTGTGGATGTATACCTAAAATAACTTGATCGGCCATTATTTGATTGAAAGAGGTGTTTTCCAATTCAGTCTGTGTTTGAATCAAGTTTAGGCAATCGGAAAAAGGAAATTTATGATCTTTGGTGTTGATTATTATCCAGAACAATGGACAGAGAAAGATTGGGACGAAGACTTAGCGCTAATGAAGGAGATGGGTCTATCCTCTGTCAGATTGGCCGAATTTGCCTGGGGACTGATTGAACCGAAAGAAGGCAAATTCGACTTTTCCTTGTTCGATGCCATTCTAGACAAAATCCAATCGGCTGGAATGACAGCTATTCTGGGAACGCCAACTGCCACCTTTCCGCCATGGCTGTTTAAGAAGCATCCTGAAATAGTACAAGTATCCAAGGACGGAATTACTCGCATTATTGGAACCCGAAGGCAGGCTTCTTTCTCATCAATTGCATTTCGCAAAGCAACGGAGAAAATTGTCACCGCAATGGTAAAACATTATGCCAAACATCCTGCCGTTATTGGTTGGCAAATCGACAATGAGCCAGGACATGAAGGTTCTGATTTGGATTACTCACCATTGGCAGAATCAAATTTCAGAAAATGGCTAAAGGCTAAATATAAAAATATTACTTCGCTAAACAAACGTTGGGGGAATGTGTTTTGGGGAGTTATTTACACAGACTGGTCTGAAATTCCAATCCCTGGAGCACACGTAGCGAGTAACTTCAATCCTGCAATGATTCAAGATTATTATCGATTTCAATCGGATGAGTTAATTTCATATATCCGGTTGCAAGCAGATATCATTCGAAAATACAATTCGAACATACCTATTACTACAAATTTATTTCCTTCGCCATTTTTGCCTGTCACAGACATGTACGAAATGTTTAAGTTTATGGATTACACTTCTTGGGATAATTATCCGGTGTGGGGAAACCAGAAAGAGCCGTTTCCTCATCCTTTTGTTAGTGCAACATTACAGTACAGTCGTGGATTAAAAAACAAATCCTTCACAATTATGGAACAATTTTCAGGTGTTCAAGGACATGATACGTTAGGCTATCTGCCTCCGCCTGGACAAATAGGTCTATGGCTCTTGCAGGCCGTCGTTAATGGTGCAGAACAAATTTATTTTTTTAGATATCGTACTGCGAGATTTGGTCAGGAACAATTGTGCTATGGAATTTTAGATCACGGGAAGAAAAAAACACACAAATATTTTGAACTCAAGGATACAATACAAAAGATTCGGGAGTTTGCGGAAGATGTAGATAGCGTTATGTACCCGGCAGATGTTGCCGTAATTCACGATATAGAAAATGCTAGAAATTACAAACACCAACCATTGACGGACGGCTTAAAATTTGATCCCGCTCCATTTGCGAAAGTAGGTTATGATATCGAGATGGCGACTTGGTTTGCTGGAACAAATATATTGAATGTCAATACACATTATCTTCCAAGTAGAGCTGATATCGACTTAACAAAATACAAGCTGATTATCCTTCCCCTGTATACAATGTTCGAAGAATCTTTTGTTAGTAAGTTGCATGAATATGTTGAAAATGGTGGAAGTTTGGTAATTGGATACCGAGCAGGAATTAAAGACCAAGATCATTGGATGGTTGAAGAGGCAGTTCCTGGAAAATTCGCAAAGCTGGCAGGTGTAGAAGTCCACAAATTTGAAGCAATTGGAAATGATACCACTTCCTTGAGGATGGGACTATGGAGACTAAAAGGAAAAAAGTTTTGCGAAGTCTTAGAACCTACCACAGCCAAAGTTGTTGCTAAATACTCTGACTCCGAAAAGTTTTATAAAGGAACAGCGGCAGTTACAATGAATCAATATGGCAAAGGAAGAGTTTACTATGTAGGTACTTCTTTAAGTCCAGAGAGTATGCCAATTTTCTTCCGTAAGGTTTGTAAAGACATTGGAATCCCTTTTCAATTTTTAGGCAGATCCATAGAGAGACACGTAAGACATGGAAAAAAATATAATTACCAAATCACCATGAATCATTCGATGAAATCTAAATGGGTAGGTTTTAAACGATTCTCCCCATATGGATTCGAAATTACAAAACTAAAAAAATAATATGCAATTCAAAGATCTTACTTCACTAAATAAATTTCTTTTGGATTTAGATGGCAAAAACAAACCGGGTGAAGTGTTTGTTGACAACCTCCATTCGCCTTACATACGGTTTAGCGAAACATTTACACTACCATCATCCTCAATAACAAATCCAGAATTTTCGTCCATATCTGAGTTTGTGAATATCTTGGCTCATTTTTTACCGGAAGCTATAGAAGGAACGAGTCTATTACCTGAACCAAGACCGAAAAGAGAAACCCATAGATTATTTTTTGTAAGACCCATTTTGTTTGCAGATAAGCAATTTTTGTATGTATTCTCTACAGATTTACAATACTTAGGTGGAGCTAAACCTGAGGAAATTAAAAAACCTGCTGCTCAAAATCAAAGTCAAAGTGTATTGACCGATCGTATTTACTTCCAAGTTAAAATTTTTCCATGCGAAAGTATTACAATGGATGGTGATTTTGTAAAAGATTTTAAGGCAGTTCGATTTCGTGGTGGAGTTTTTAAGCTTGAGTCGGATCGAGATGAAAAAAGCAAACCCCAAAGGTTTTCTGAAATTTTTGATGAACTAAATTTCTCGGATCTGGAAAACCAAATCAGAAATGAACTTGGTATCAATTCTGAGATTTGGCCGATGGGTCGAGTTTATAGCCCGATCGGTATTGATTATCTTTCGCTTTCGCTTCGATTCCTGCAACCGTCTCTACCTAAAGTAATCAGAGAATTTAGAAAATACTATGAGGTTTTAGATCCTGGAGAGGCAGGAGTCTCCCCGCAAACAATCAACGCTCTTCATAAATATTTATTTCAACATGAAACTTCACGAACACAATCAAGATCTGGTAACATGCTTTGGAAAATCCACTTTACTGAATTGCATGATGCAGGGAAATGAGATAGACATGAGCATTTCCTCACCAACTTTGAATTTTCCAGTAGATGAAACGATCAAAAGAGTTGATTTCATTAAAGCGAACGCAAACGGGATCATTCAAGAAGCCAAAAAAATCCAGAAGGAAATGTCAGGAATTCGCTCAAAATCAGACGCAGATGAACTTGAACGAATTCATGCAGCCGATCGTGTCTTAGGTGATATTTTTACAAAATTTTTACAAAAAGCATTCCCAAAAGATGGAATACTTTGTGAAGACAAAGAGCCCATTGATTCTAGTAACGATTTTCGATTTGTTTTGGATCCTGTAGATGGATCTATGAATTTTGTAAGAGGCTTACCACTGTATGCTATTTCCTTCGGAATCGAACATCGTGAGACTCCTGTGGGTGGTGTAGTCATCGTTCCACCTCAAGATGCCGTCTACTCAGCCGTATTAGGTGAGGGAGCATTAAAAAACGGTGAAACGATTTTTACTTCTACTGTCTCTGAGCTGAACCGTGCAATCTTCAGTCCAAATTTACCTACAAAGCGTGCACACATGATACAAGAGATTATGGCGGATCTATCTGGATTTTTGACTTACGCAAGATCATTTCGTCGGACTGGATCATTTATTCTTGATTCTTGCTGGATCGCCGAAGGTTTAATGGATGCTATTTGGGAAAAAAGTGTAAAACATTGGGATGTATCTGCAATCTCCGTAATTCTTGGAGAAGCGGGAGGCAAACTAACAGATTTAAATGGAAGCCATTATTATACTGGTTTACCAGAATTAATAGCATCCAATGGAATCATTCATAAAGAGATTCTAAATCTTCTTAAAACGGTTCGCTCCTCTGTAAGTCGAAATTAGTCAGTACAAAACTATAGGTAATTATGCCTTTACCAAAATTTGTTATCCCAAAAAAGCCAAAATACAAATCACTGGATTTGCCGAAAGGGTTAGAATTTTGGGAATTATTTCGATCCTTTGATAAACAATTTGATACTTGCTTTCTACTTGAATCAGCTGGTGAAAATCAATATGACTCACGTTATTCAGTAATTGGTTTTGATCCTAAAAGTAAAATCAAAGGAATGCCTGGAATTTTACAAGTGGATGGACACGACTATCCCGTTCCTAATCCATACTATGCACTTCGTGACATTGTCAATTTTGATTCCTTAAGCATAAGTTATGCTGGAGGTTTGGTCGGATATCTAAGCTACAATTCTATGCAGTTTTTTGAATCGAAGTTAACTATTAAGGAACATCCGGATTTTCCAGCAATGGAATTTGGCCTTTATCTTGATGGTTTGATTTATGATAAATTTACGGGTGAACTGATTTATTTCACGAATGGAGAGGACAGAACTTCAATTATTGAAAGTATTCTTTCGAAAATAAAATCAAAAAGAGAAACGGAACCTAAAGCGAGAGTCGTTTCATTTGGAGTTAATGTAAATGAAAGTACGCATGCCCAAATGGTCAATGAAGCGTTGGAGCATGTTAAAGCTGGAAACACCTTTCAATGCCAGATAGGATTTGAAGAAAAATTCGAAGTCGAAGGAAATCCTTTAGCTATTTATGAAACTTTAAGAAAGATCAATCCTTCACCCCATATGTATTATGTTAAATTTGATGATCGAGTAATATTGGGTGCAAGCCCAGAACTACTGTTTCGTTTAAGACAAGGTGAGATGGAATCGTTCCCACTAGCTGGAACTACCAAAAGAGGTTCAAGCACGGAAGAAGATACGGAACTTGCAAGAAAACTACTCACCGATCCAAAGGAAATTGCAGAACATAATATGCTAATAGATCTCCATAGAAATGATATCGGTAGAGTAGCCAAATTCGGTACTGTCAAAGTTAGGCGTAGATTTGACATTAAACGATTTAGTCATGTTCAACATATTTCAAGCGAAGTGGTTGGCATTTTGAAAGTCAACGAAGATATGTTTTCTGGTCTTGCCGCATCTTTTCCAGCTGGAACTCTTTCAGGAGCGCCAAAAATTGAATCCATGAAAATCATCGAATCCATTGAGAAGAGTCCAAGAGGACCCTATGGTGGAGCGGTAGGTACATTTGGCTTTAATAGTGATTGTACGTTTGCTATTCCTATTCGTAGCTTTTTTGTAAGCAAAGGAAAGGGATTTGCAAGGGCATCTGGTGGAATCGTTTACGATTCAAATCCGAAAAGTGAATATGAAGAAATTATCAACAAAATGGCTTCGGTGAAAAAAGCCTTAAGTGACCATATTGGCAATTGAAATGAAAGTTCTTATTTTAGATAATTATGATTCTTTTACATATAATCTCTATCAGTATGTTGGAGAAATATTAGAGGATGCGAATGTATCCTTTTCATTGGACGTTATTCGAAATGACGAAAAGACATTCGAAGAAATTGAGTCTTTATCTTATGATAAAATCATCATCTCACCAGGTCCAGGACACCCAGCAGACCGTTCGTACTTTGGAATCTCGGGCGATATATTGTTACGGTTGGGAACGAAAACAAGTATTCTTGGAATTTGTTTAGGTATGCAAGGAATGGCGACTACATTTGGTGGCAATGTAATTAGAGCAAAGATTGCTATGCATGGTAAATTGTCTCCCATCAAACATGATGGGAAGGGGGTATTTAAAAATCTTACTCAGAACATAGAGATCATGCGATATCATTCTCTCGTAGCCGAGGAAATTTCTTTACCAAAGGAATTGATTATCACTGCAAGGGTCAATGATGGCTCTGAAGCAGGTGAGATCATGGGTCTTCGGCATACAAGTCTCAAGATTGAAGGTGTTCAATTTCATCCGGAATCATTTGGTTCCGAAGAGGGAAAATTTCTACTGAAGAACTTTCTATTCCCGTAAAAATCTACCGTATAATCTATATTAATCGCGTTTTAAATCTTTTAACAATGCGGATTCCCATTGACCAAAAAAGTCAGCAGATGGATTTTCCATTTGATTTGAATCAGCACCAAATAAGGAAAATCTGCTTCTCATAATCTCGCTATACGATTTTATATAATTTTTTTGAACTGACCCATTTCGGTTATAAATTGCTCTAAATTGAGCTCCGCCTTTTCCTTGTGTTCCGTAAACCATAAGTGTGAGTGCGTCATTTAGGTATTCCTCTATGTTTCCAGGAATAAAAAAATCTATAAATCCTGTCGGAATGAAATAGAAAAAGTTACCAGAGAGATTTTTACTTCCGTAATTTAAAAATTTACCAACCAATATATCTTCTTTCCCCTTTTGTATTAGGGTTAACTCATAGAGCAAATCATGAATTTCAAAAGTAATGCCAAAGGATTTGATTAAAATATTTGAATTGATATGAATTGTTTTTGGATTTTTGAATAAATCATTTTTTGCGTTAATAGGAAACTTAAACTGTAAGGTTTTGCCCTGATTTGAAATCAAAATTTTTTCTTTAGGAAAACGAGTGTCCCATATTCGAATATCAAGATGTGTTTTTTCTAATCTTCCACCAGCTCGTTGATAGAATGTTGGGAACTTTGATTCAGTTTTATCAGTGAAAGTAAATTCGAGAATATTGTGAGTAGCTTCCTCTCTTGAATTACAAAGGAATGTTTCACACAAAAATTTAAAGCTCGGGCTTGACTCTCGAAGTGTTATGAACTCAGAATGTTTGTTAGTTAGTATTGAAAATTGATTCAACCAATTAAAAAAATCTCTAGGTTGGTAGCCTGACCAGTTAGATGTTATTTCACGTTCGACCGCATAAATCTCTTTCGTCTCCCAAAGTAAAGGGATGAACGTAACTTTAGCATGAAAAGACTCATGGATTTTTTGTTCCGGGTACCAAACTACTTGCCACTCATTTTTCTTTTCGATACCGACAAGTTCTATATATGGATGTCCGTTTTGATCCGTTTTAAAATCCCGTTCTCTTTCTTTTGAAAATGCACCCGTTAGAGCGACAAAATGATTGTAATTTTTGGTCGATTGACGTATTGCTTGCTGTTGAGAATAATAACTCTTCCAAAAATTATAGTGATCTTGGTTCGGATTGAAACAGTTATGTAAAGAAGATGAAATCACCAAAAGAAAACAAACTTTCTCAAATTTCTTTTTTAAGTATTTCATAAATTTCTTTGACCTTTTCGTCTGTTACCGATTCGAAGTATTCGCGTTTTAATTCGATACCTTTTTTATTAAAAATGCGGAAGAAAACGAAGTCACTTCTTAGACCTTCCGTTAACTCACCTTTTCTATCCAAATATATACTTTCAAAGTTTCTGGATTTAGAATCTTTTATGTATTTTTCAATGACTTGATTGGAGACAGTTAAATTTAAATAGGGAACAAATTTTACCTTCGGCGAATCCTTCCAGAGTAAATTTTGTAGCTTCCAAAAAATCTTTCTTCCCATTTTCCGACAAAGCTCAATGTCATCTTTTTCGCATCCGATCAAAACAATCGGATACCCGTTAAGATTTTTTGACGATAACTGGTTTTGATATTGATCTTCAAAGGAGAAGACTGGTAAGTTTACAGCATACAGAACGTTTTTAAAAATGAAGAATTCTAAAATCAGGCAAACAAATAGAAACTTCATCATCTTTCTGAGCATCGGTATTTTTCCATTATTATTCACATGTCTTTCGGTAAAAACCAAAGATTTAGATTTGAGTTTAAAATCTTCTTCGGAAAATATCGCGATTTTTTCAATTGATGATGCAGATTTAAGCCCAGTGCTTCCATCATCTCTGATTGGAATATCTTCAAGAATCTCAGAAACTATACCTATTTCTGAATATCTAAATCAAATACTTGTTAAACAGAATATTTTTGCATCAGATCAGTGGTTAGATTTATTTACAGATATTGAAAGAAGGGAAATTGAACTATTGTTATCCACAGCGATTCAGAAAGGTAAATCGTTTGCTTATTTGATTTTGATCAAAAGGGATGATCCAATATCTCCGATGACACGAATATTAAGGACAGCTATTTTTATAACTAAAACAAACGGAGGTTATATCATTGGAATTCCCACTATTTCTGAGAATCTTTCTTTCGCATCACAATATCGTTTTGATGATTGGGCTTTGTATCGGATACCCAAAATTTATCCCTCTAGAAAACAAAATTTGAAACTTAAATCAAATGCAGTAAATTTAAGTATGTATTCAGAATCAAATCAGAATCGTACACTTTATTACCCTCAGATTTTAATCTTCAATGATGCAAATTTATTGCCTACCAGAAGAATTTCGAAAGTTCCAGATGAAGATGATGAGATTCAGTATGGAACTAAAGAAGAAAGAGTTAAGGCTCGATTACTTTTGTTAGATGATTTAAAAAAACAATCTTTAATCAATGAAGAGGAATATCAAAGCAAGAAAACGGAAATATTAAAAGATCTTTAAATTCCATCTCCATAAATAAATTCTTGGATCATTTTATCATCATCAGATTTTGACTCCATTTTTGATGGGATCGTTGTTCCACCTTCTAAACGTTTCTGTTTTTCGAATAGCTGGTTGATTAGTTGTTGTTGTGTCTCGACACGTTCTAACAAGACTGAAAATACTTTCGCGATTGGGTCTGGCATTTGATCATGATCCAACATTTGTTCTGTCGAATCGCTTTTATCCATCCCTTTGACAACCTTTCCTGGTATCCCAACGACCGTTGAGCCTGCAGGAACATTTCTCATGACCACACTACCAGCTCCGACTCGGACATGATCTTCGATCAAAATATTCCCTAAAATTTTCGCGCCCGCTCCAATCACAACATTTCTACCAATTGTAGGATGGCGTTTGCCAGATTCTTTGCCTGTTCCGCCCAAGGTCACACCTTGAAAGATAAGGGACCCGCTTCCGATGATTGTGGTTTCACCAATCACCACTCCAGTTCCATGATCAATGAATACTCCGTCTTCGATTTGCGCGCCAGGATGGATGTCGATGCCCGTTAGGAAACGAGTGAAATAATTGATCATCCGAGGAAATAAAGGAATCTTCAATTTGAAAAGGAAATGGGAAATCTTATGCAGCCAGATTGCATGAAGACCAGGATAGCAAAGAATGATCTCTAAATATGACTTAGCAGCAGGATCAAATTTTCGGATGACTTTAATATTTTCAAACATACTGTAAAACTTAGATCCATCTAATCTTCATTATAGGATGACAAAATAGTCAAAACTTGTTGAAAATTGAATTGATTCCATCATTCTTTTCGTCCATCTTATAGAATAGCAAATTTCAAAAAGAAGTATCCACTGTGAAGAATCAATTTTCATTACATTTATTTCTGTTTGTCCTTACCTTCCTGAGTTTGACATTCCGAGAATTTCTATTCTATGGACTGTTTACCTTTGATTGGAACGGGTTTGCTCTCCTCTTTCTTTCTGAGTGGCCTTATTCCTTGACGCTTATTTTGATTTTACTTGGTCATGAAATGGGACATTATATTCCGGCTAGATTTTATGGAGTTAGAGCCTCACTTCCTTATTTTATTCCCTTTCCTTTGGGTCCGATTGGAACTATGGGTGCGGTCATTCAAATCAAAGAGCCCATTCCAAACAAAAAAGCATTGTTTGATATTGGCATTGGAGGCCCATTTGTAAGCCTAATTCTATCAGTCATCGCATGGATTATTGGAATTTCTATGTCGGATTTAATCCCACTAGATAAAAATTTTAATCTCGATCAGTACATGATTTTTGGTGAGAGTTTGTTCACTTTTTATAGCAATCAGTGGATTTTAGGTCCTTTTGATCCACAAATGATGGATGTGAATATCCATCCGCTTGCTCGTGCGGCGTGGGTTGGACTTTTGATCACAGCCATTAATCTTTTACCTTTTGGACAACTCGATGGAGGCCATATCATTTATGCCTTATTCGGAGAAAAATATAGATATTGGATCCATTGGCTATTTACTGCCTTTATTATCTTGGCGCTTGTACATTTTACTTGGTTATTGTGGGCGTTTTTAATCTACTACCTCTTAAAAGTTGAGCATCCTTTCATTAAAGATGATCCTAACGGGTTGGGAAAAATCCGAAAGATCTTTGGTTACTTCATGCTCCTTACTTTGATTTTCATTTTTGTTCCCAGACCGATCATGATGGGAAACGAATTGAACGATCCAACACTTTTCGAATCAATTTTTGTAAGTCTAAAAACCTTCTTTGGTGGTCAAAATTAAATGAATTTAAAACATAATTATAAACTAATATCTGCTATATTATTTTTCCAATTATTCAGCTTTGCTCTTTTTTCGCAAGAGAGCAAACAATACAATTTAACAGACAAGGCATATGGATTGGCTTGGGATGGCCAAAATTTTTGGTTTATTGATACGAATCGGCGAGCTCTCATCAAGATAAACGAAATCGGTGAACAAGAAATCTTTAACTTAGGTTTAGCGAATCTTAGAGGTATAAGTTTTGATCAAAGAGAAGGGCGTATACTAGTAGTCGCTCCAAAACTAATATTAAAAATTGATCCGAATACAGGTGGAATTACTGACAAGGTAGCTGTTCCAGTTCAAAACTTAGCAGGAATTGCAAGCGTGGGGAATTTTTATTATCTTTTAGATCTTGATAATGCTAAAGTTCAAATTTTTGACAAAGCAAGTAACTTTCTCGTTGGCGGATTTTTTACAGATCGGACCAGACCAAGAGATCTTTGTTATGGCAGAGACTCTATTTGGATTTCCGATTCATCAGATAACAGTATTTATCGATATGATGTAAAAAGCGGGAAAATAACAGGTTCCATTAAAACGAATCTCAAGTCGATTCGTGGAGTTATTTTGAGTGGAAGCAAGTTATGGGTAGTTGACAGAGACAATCATGAGATCAAGAATATTCCGTTTGTTGAGACTGAACGCTTTATAGCTTCCGGAGAAGAAGAGTATACTCTTGAGGTGAGCTTAAAATTTAAGATCGATACCGTTTCTATTTCTAAAGCTCAAATTGCGATTATGCATCCACCTTCTAATGAAGGACAACGAATCAGATCTGTTAAGTTCACTGATGCAACGTACAAACCAGCATTTATTCAAAGAAATCGGGTGCATTTAAAAAAGATGTCGATTGAAGATGCGACGGGCGAGCAAAATTTAAAGTATAAATTTACTTCACGAAATCAATTCATTAAATATTACATCGGTGACGACTATCTAGATAAAGAAATGTCATATCCAAACGATGTAACAAAATATTTTGACCCAACGAAAGAGAATCCTAAAAGATTTTTGCGAGATTATATTGATACTTTGAATTCTATAAGATTACTTTCACCTAACAATGTAGATTTTCGTGCAACGCTTTTGAATGAAGGTATTCCTACCATGCCTTATAGAATGGTAAGGTTTGAGGATAAAAAGGCAAAGTCAATAGAAGATGCAGTGATGATATTTTTATTGGGCTATGGATGGGTTCCGATCACAAATATTCAAACATTGCCAACTAGCGACAAAAGATATTTTGAGAAAAAAGAAACTGATTTGATCATCTATCAAAGTTTAACGAATGTTCCTGCAATTTCTCCTGTTTATTTCAAAAAAGATCCGAGTTCGGAATGGGAAAATTTACCTGCGGAAATCACTTACAAAATTAAGTAAAGGACTGCTTCCATTTTTCTTTGTGAGTTGTATTTCAACTTTACAAGAGGAATGGAAGAAAGTTGCTATTGTACCGATTAATACTACAAATCAAAATCGATTACATTTACTTGCTGAGTCGACTTGGCTAAATTTTGGGAAAAAAATTAGAAATTGTAATCCTATAAATTTAAAGGAAATAGAAACTATTCAAGATTTTTTTTGTAATTTGAATTCTTTTATATCAATGGGAGAGTTATCAAAACTACTCTCAATACCTATTTTTATACATGGACCTCACTCGGAAAACAAACTTAACACATTCGATCAACATGATTTTGGGTATTATCATCCTGAATTTCCTATAAGGATTAGAAAATATTTTATTCCAGCTCTAAATGATAGTACATTTCGTACTCTTACTCAGCAGACCTACGATTTATATATCAAAAAATATTCTAGAACATTTTTTGTTGTTTATCGGAAACTAATGTCCAACCAAGAATTTTATGACAAGGAAACCGAACGTTATTTGATGTTAGTTGAAGAGAAAAGATTGGATCCATTTTTTTTGGAACGTTTTAATTTATTTATGATACCAGATTTTACTGATAATGAAGATCCCGAATACGGTGCAAAGTTCAAAACGTTTGCAGGTGATGAATTCTATGAAACCAAATTGGTAAGAGTTTGCGTTGGATTTTGGTTACGGAGGCGAATAGACAATACCGAAACTCTATTCTTTGATGGGCTCTTAGATCTGATCAAGACATATGATTTAGAATTCTATCAAAGTCGTTTAGACTGAAGGCTCATTATTTTTCAAAAGTTCTGTAACTGCATCAATAACGTCGTTCTCATCTTGTTCACTCATTCCTGCAAATAAAGGCAATGATAGGGTTCTCTCGTACATAAGATTTGTGTTTGGATATAAATTTCGATTAAACTGGAATGTTTTCTTATAATACGGATGTTCGAAGATAGGAATAAAGTGCAAACTGCTGCCAATGTTCCTTTCTTTTAATTCTTCGGCTAGACTATCTCTTCCAAGACGAGCTTCTTTTGGATCTATTTCTATGCGAAAGAGATGCCAACTATGTTTTCCATCCGTGTCATCTTTTGGAAGCTTAATTCCATTTAACTCTTTAAATGCATCTAAGTAATGTTTTGCGATCTGTGTTCTTCTATCCCAAAATGAGTGTGATTCCTTCAATTGTACAACACCTAGAGCCGCTTGGATATCGCTCATGTTATATTTGAATCCAGCTTCAACGACTTCATAGTACCAACCAGGCCGATTGAATGCATCGCGATTGATCCCATGTAATCTCATTTTTCGGATTCTGTCGGCAGCTTCTTGATGTTTGGTGGTAATCATTCCACCTTCGCCCGTAGTGATTCCTTTTGTTGCATAAAAACTAAAGACGGTATAATCTGCCCAAGTACCGATCATTTTATTTTTATGGACAGCTGGAAAAGCGTGTGCCGCATCTTCAATTACATAAAGATTGTATCGCTTAGCAATTTCTAAGATTCCTTCCATGTCGCAAGTATAGCCTGCTAGGTGAACTGGCATTATTGCGCGTACCGATTTATTACTTGTTTTGGTTCTTAATTCTTTTCCATTCCAAATACAAAAACGATCAATAGCTTCGAGTAATGTTTGAGGAGTAAGTAAATGATTGATTGGGTCTACGTCCGTCAATATAGGCTCGGCATTAAAATAGCAGATAACTTCCGCTGTAGCTGTAAATGTCACGGCGGAGGTGATGACAGCATCATTTTTTGTAATACCAATTGCCTCCAAAGCTAAATGAAGACCTGCTGTTGCTGAACTTACGGCTATAGCGATCGGAGAATTTACAAAATCTGCAAACTCCATTTCGAATTGTTTTACCTTTGGTCCAGATGTAACCCAGCCTGATCGTAGTACTTGGGCGACCTCTTCTATGGCATCCTCAGAAATTGAAGGAAGAGCAAATGGCAGGAAAGTCTTGCGCGTAGTCAGCATATTCATCTAAACGACATAATTCGGAAAAATTTCCAGTCTTTTCCGCTCCCATCCATCTCATCGGAAACATTTTTCTTCACTAAAGGGCTAAATTGACAAAGATTACAAAAATATTCTTGTAGGGAGGTCTCTAGAGCAAAAGAATTTCCCAGAACATGGAAGTTCCATTCGAAGAAATCCTTACCCGCATCTCTGTCATTGATCGTGACATTGCCGAGCTGAATCGCCTAAAAGGTAGATTGCCGGCTGATAGACCTTATTCACCCTCGATTCAACTTACGTTCGACAAGCAGATCAATACCCTATTAAACGAACGGGTATCGCTTATGGAACTTACTGTAGTCAATCCGCCTGCATGGTTATTTCCAAAGGATAATGGACTTGTTTCGTCAGAAGAGACTACGTTTCTTAAAGAAAGGAAATCCTTACTCGCCGGTGATCTTTCTGTTGCTCATCCAAACGAGCAAGATGTTATCAATTTCATTCGTGATATTCCTAAAACTGAGATCCATTTACACCTTGAGGCTTGCGTCAACAAAGAGACGTTAAAGTTTTTATACAAAAAAAATGGAACTGAAGTAACTGATAAAGAATTTGAAGATAAGTACAATTTTAAAGATCTAAATGGGTTTATTCAGGTCTTCTTTTTTGTCCAAGGTGCTGTTAAAGAAGCAAGCGACTTGGGCTACTTTATCGATAGTTTGGCAGATTACCTTCGTTCAAATAATATCGTTTATTCAGAAGCATTCTTTGCTCCTTCAAAGTTTATACAGAATGGTTTAGATTTTGATGAGATGGTTGAGGTAATGGTGACTCGAATTCGTCAGATTGAAGTCAAAGATGGAATCACGATTCGATTGTTAGTTGACGTATCTAGGTCATTCGGTCCTGCAAATGCGATGAATAATCTCAATCGAGTCTTAGGTCTAAAACATAAAGAGGTCATTGGCATTGGACTTGGCGGTGCAGAACTTATGGGTCCTGCCAAAGATTATGCAGAAGTTTTTAAAAAAGCTAGAGAAGCTGGTCTACGTTGTGTTTCTCACTCTGGCGAAGATGACGGACCATGGGCGATATGGGATGCAGTCAGTTTGTGTAAGGCGGAAAGAATTGGTCATGGAACATCAGCAATTCAAGATCCTGAGCTTATGAAATACATGAAGGATAACAAAATTCCGATTGAGATTTGTGTAACTTCGAACGTGTTTACTGGAAAGTATGTTCGCAAAGAACAAAACCACCCAGTTAGATATTATTACGATCAGGGTATGATGTTATCGATCAATACGGACGATCCTGAGATTTTTAATGTCAATTTGACTTATGAATACTTTAAATTGTATCGCTTTCTAGATTTCTCTTTAGATGAATTGATCGACTTGGTAAGACAAGGTGTCTACTGTACATTTCACCCTCAAAAGGAAACCCTTTGGAAGGAGATGGAAGAAAAGATCAATACGATCAAGGCAAAGTACAATTTATTGCCACAAGCTGTTGAATTATAAAGCAAAATCAAACCGTCAGATATTAGCGGAATCATCTAGAATATCAGTTCCTTGTTCGTGTGAAAGATTTTCGTAAGCATTTTCTCTGTTTTCTGAGTCTATCAAACCTCCTTTTTACACTAATATTTTCTCTAACCATAGCCAATCTATCAGCTAAAGAAAGAACGATCTTAAAAATAGAAGCTGGAGAGGGAATTTTTTTAAGCGAGGCTCAAGATTTCGAAAATAGCTTTGAAATGATTCTCATGAAATCCTTTGATTTCAAATTTCCCCAGATCATTAAGTCCTCGGAAGCATATACGGGAAATAATTATCCTATAACAGGTAAAATTCGAAAGATAAAGTCTATGACTTTTCTCTATTTGTATAGATGGAACGAGCAGGGAATTCTTCTAAATTCAATTATCATAGATATTTCAGATCCACGTTTCCTAGAGAATCTACAATTAGATAAATGTAAGGGAATCGATAAGAGTTTTGAGCAATTTTTAAGAGAGAACTACTTTGAAAATAACTAAGAAAACAACGATAAGCGTTATGGTTTACTTGTTTACGTTCTTGTTATATGCAGATCCTAAAAATCAATTTCTTAATGACGAGATGGTTGGAGGAGACCCAATTTCTAGACTACGCATGGAGCCAAAATCCCAAGCGTTGTTAAGAATGTCAAAAAGATGGAATACATATATTAGTGGGGACACCTCGGATATAGATTTAAAAGCAGTTTCTCTCTCATATAATTTAAGTCATACATTTACGTTAGGTTTTTCACAATTTTTAAATCTACCAAGTAGAAATGGATACGATAGAGCTAGTCAGTCATTGAATAATTTTACTCAATTTGGGATTTCTTCGTTCACGGCAAACGGACAATCTTGGGTTTCACAAGGTGATGTCGTCGGAATACCCGCTTCATCCAAACTAATTTATTTACAATTTTATCCATTCCTAGATAAAAACTTCCCCCTTTTTTTTTCCATTAATGGGGGTAGAATTGATGCCGGTACCGTGATTACGAGCTCAGATATATATCTAGCTAATTTTCTTATTCCAAATACAAGTGCAAGTATCCACTCTACGGTAAATGAATTACCGAGTCTATACTACGGTTATACCGTCGGTTACCGTTATCTTATTCCAGACTCTTCTTTTTTTATCGGAATAGAATTTGGTAGTGGTTATGCGGAAGCCAGGAAATTCCGAATTTATAGTGAATACAATTTAGATTCGAAATCATCTCTTGGTTTACTTGAATTAGAAATTTATAATAAACAAATCTTAAGTGTATTGCCTCTAGGCGAAAGTATACCTTTGAACTATTCCTTACAAATGGGACTCAGATTTTGAAAATTTATTCTATCCTGATACTCATTCTACCTTCACTTTCCTGTTTATCGCATCCGATGAGAAACACGATCGGATATAAGATTGAAAAAAAAGGAGATTTTCAAAGAGAAATCCACGTGAATAAAATGACGATAAAAGTTATTTCGTCAAATCAAAATATGGACGTGGATGAAAGGTCTTTTGAGAATCTAGAAAAATGTTTTGAAGCTGCTTTTATAAATTCTGGTTTGTACTCAAAGGTTCATTTTGAACGGGAATGGAAAATTGAATCTGAAAACTTTGCTGAAATTTCTTTTCTAGTTGAAGATTCATGGAAATTTAGTTATTATAAAAATCCATACTATCTGACGGAATTTTTTTTCATTCCTTTCAATGGTAAAGGTACCGAGGCTCGTCTATTTTGGCCTGGTATTATTCCCGCGACTTATCCCTACATTACCATTTTGCCTTTTGTACCAAAGGCTGGAAAAATTAATGTGAATCTTAAAGTTACATTCTATGAAAAAGGAGTAAGAAAAGAAGAAGTTGAAATCGTCGATTCCTTAGAATATCAGACTTTTTTTTGGGGAGTATATAGAACAGCCGATGCAGAATTCACTTCGACACTTCTTTTTCCCAGAGTGTTCGATCGATTGGCGATTCAGCTTAAGAAAGCAAAGCCATTCTAGAATCAAATTGCATTACAAAGTAAAAACCTGTAAATTTGTTGATTTTAGGTGAGTCCCAATCGTTTAAAAATCTCAGGAATTCTTTTTAAATAAGGTTCGATCTGAAAGATTTCATCTAAATCTGAATCTTTTAGTATATTACTGCATCGAGTGTCATTTTTCAATCGGTCTCGGAGATTTTCATTTTGGTTTGCCCATACAGCCATGGCATTATCTTGAACGATCGTGTAGGCATCCTCTCTACTGATACCTCCCTTTTCGATTAACCAGAGTAGTACCTTTTGAGAGAAAATTAGACCTCTTGTTACGTTTAACGTGCGTTCAATGGCATCTGGATAGACATGAATTCCTTTGATAACAAAGTTCATTTTTTCTAAGATATAATCCAGAGCTATCGTAGAGTCGGGAAGGACGATTCTTTCTGCTGAGGAATGAGAAATGTCTCTCTCATGCCATAGTGCTACGTTTTGTAAACCGACGTTTACATTTGCTCGAATGACACGTGATATACCGGAGATACGTTCACAGACAACGGGATTGCGTTTGTGGGGCATCGCGGAACTTCCTTTCTGTCCCTTTGCAAAAGGTTCTTCTACTTCACGACCTTCTGTTTTTTGTAACAATCTAACTTCTGTAGCCATTCGATCTAAACTCGCGGCAACAACGCCTAAGACTGATAAATAAAAAGCATGACGATCTCGAGAGATCACTTGTGTGGCAATGGGATCTACTCCTAGTCCCAATTGTCTCAAGACGTATTCTTCGATATCGGGATCGATGTTTGAGTAAGTCCCCACTGCTCCTGATAACTTGCCGACAGCAATCTGATCTTTAGCATCTTCCATTCTTTCAATGTTGCGCTTCATCTCAGAATAAAATAAGGCAAATTTAAGACCCAATGTCATTGGCTCTGCATGAATTCCGTGCGATCGACCGATGCAAGGTAGATCTTTGTATTCGATCGCTTTTACTTTCGTGGTTTCTAATAGTTCTTTCGCTCGTTTGATGAGTAAGTCCATGGCTTGCACCATTTGGACGCAAAGAGCAGTATCCCCAACATCCGAAGAGGTCAATCCAAAGTGAACATGACGACCAGCGGGACCAATGTAGGAATTGAGATTGGTTAGGTAAGCAATTACATCATGATGAACTTTAGATTCGATCTCAAGGATCTCCTCAACATTAAATTTTGCCTTTGCTTTGATAGTTGCAAGATCCTCGGCAGGGATTTCACCACGGTCTGCTCTGATTTCACAGGCATAAATTTCTATATCTGTCCAAATTTTAAATTTGTTCTCTAATTCCCAAATTGCCGAAATCTCTGGATGGCTGTATCGATCGATCATAAGGGCAGGGTTTCATGGTAAACCTTCAATTCAACTGTGAAATTTTCAGTTGCCGAACGATGTTCTTTGTTCTTTCTTAGTCGCAGAGTCTCAAGAATGAACGAGGAAATCATGTCCAAAGAATTTGAAGGAAAAGTTGCATTGGTTACAGGAGCAGCGTCTCCAATAGGTTTGGGAAGAGCTATTGCAAATAGAATCGCTTCTCATGGAGCAAGTCTAGTGCTTGTTGATCTAAACCAAGAAAAAATTGAAGAAGCAGCTAAAGAAGTAGAAGCAAAATACGGAGTAAAGGCCATCGGGGTTGCGTGTAACGTTACTAAGCCTGAAGATTGCGATGCAGCAATTTCAAAGACTAAGGAAGTCTATGGCAAGCTCGACTTTTTAGTTAATAATGCTGGAGTTCTTAAAGATAACCTTCTGATACGTATGTCAGAACAAGAATTCGACTTTGTAATGGACGTAAACTGTAAAGGTGTTTTCCTTATGACTAAGTCGGCGAGTAAGCTCTTACTTAAAGCACCGGCAGGTCGCATTGTAAATATATCATCAGTTTCAGGATTAACAGGTCAACCTGGCCAAGCAAATTATTCAACCTCTAAAGCAGGAGTAATTGCATTAACTAAAGTATCCGCCCGCGAGTTTTCGGGAAGAAACGTTCTTGTGAATGCTGTGTGTCCGGGTTTCGTCCAAACAGAAATGACAGGCACTCTTTCTAAGGAAGTTCAGGAAAAATTGACCGATCCAGCCGTCATACCATTAAAACGACCTGGCAAACAAGAAGAGATAGCATCGGCAGTAAAGTTTTTCCTAAGCGATGATGCCTCATACATAACGGGCACATACTTAAGAGTCGACGGAGGAGCCGCTATCGGGATGTAGTTTTTACTTTCTTTACCTTGGGCGACTTCACTTTCGTCGCCTTGGGTTCCACCTTCTTTAAAGACTTATCACCGGGATCGACATTTTCTGTTGTGATTGTTGTAGGTTGATTCGTTTTTGTGGTGTTAACGTTCTCTGTTTTAACCGTCTCTTCTGGTGGAGGTGGAGGACTTTCAATTTCATAATCATATCTCACCGTTGAACTCCAGTTTCCTGCATAATCTCTTACACTTGCTAATACAGTGTGCTTACCTGGTAGGTATAACCCTTCTGGCTCAAATACTTCAACGCGACCATCTTTAGGAAAAAATTCTGCCTTTCCTCGAATACCGTCTACTGTGATATCAAAACCTTCTGGCATAATTCCAGAACCAACGTCTTTTGCTTTAAATAATAATACAAAATCTTCGCGCGGATAAATGGATCTTGTCATCGTTTCATGTAAATAAATGTTTGGCGGTGTTTGGTCGGAAAGAACGACAAATTGGCCAGTTTTTCGGAGTCTAACTTTAAAAAACTGTCCCCATGAGCTAAAAGAAGAGCCTTTGATTTTTTTGACTGAACCATCAGGTAGAACTTCATATAAATCAGCTGAATTGATATCTTGTGTCTTCGGAACCTTGACGTACAAATCATAGCCTAGATTAAAATCTTTAAAATCCGGACCGATTTCATATACGGAAGAGAGTTGGTTTAAACCGTTTGTTTTGATTTTTACTTCTTCCTTTGCAGCAATTTCAAAGTATCCTTTTGAGTAGACTGCATTGACTGGAAAAAATAACTCTACTCGAGTATCTTTTGATTTAAAGGTGGTATAACGATCATAATAAACGTTATACACCCATTCCTTAGTTATGATATTTTTATAGTCTTGTAAGTCTTTCAATAAGAAAAAAGAAGCAATGGCTTCTTGATTGCCTTGACCTTTTGCTTTTACCGTTACCTCTTTGGGTTCAGATGGTTTTAGCTTTTCGCTATCGATCAATCCTTGCTCTTTTTCAGGTCGAAGGATACCAAGGAGGTCATTTCCTTCACGTGCATGTAAAAAATATGAAAATGGATTTCCATCTGGTTTACTTATTTGGCTATCGTATAACAAGACATTCTTTCTGGAATGGTTTTTTAAAATTTTAGAAAGTTGGAATCCTTGTAATTGCTGTTCACCTAAACTCATATTTAGCGAATGAATTCCGAGACGGTTGTTATTTGATTTTTGATGAATAGAAACTTGCAGTCCTACTTTTCCTTGAATAAAAAGTGTGGGCGATTCAGAAAGTTCAAACTTGTTTCCACCTACATTGCTAAATGGAATATCAATTGCTTCATTTTTACCATTGATAAAGCTTCTAGGCGTTTGTGGAGTTATACGAAGTGCATCAAAAACGATTTCTTCTGCTTCTACATAACCCAATCCAAAATGCATAGGATTATAATATATGTTATCTTTAAAAAGTTCAAAATGTAAGTGAGGTGGACCAACACCCGTGTCGCCAGACAATGCAATCAACTCTCCCTTTGCTACATCTAAGGGTTCGGGTAATACAATATCAAAATCAACTCGGTCTTTAAATCTTCGGGCTTGTTTAGATTTCAAGATTTGTTTAACAACTTTTGGTGCGAACTTATGAAGGTGTCCATATCGAGAGGTCATTCCATCGTCATGCTGAACGAATACAGCATATCCAATTGACGCCCATCTGCGTTGAACACGAGTTACTTGCCCTTTCGCGACGGAAAAAATAGGAACACCTATTTTTCCACCTGTTGAAAAATCCTGACCCATGTGAAAATGACCAGTTCTGTATTCGCCAAAGGAACCGGAAATTTGAGAATACCCTTTCACAGGCCATACATACGGCTCAGCTAGTGTAAATCCTGGTGGTAGATCTGACGCTTTCTTAGAAATAGGAGAAAGAAGTACTATAATTAGAATGAGAAAAGAAAGCCGAGACATTCTATTTCAGAATTATTTCGGCTATAGATTCGGCAAGACTATTTGAGGATGGGTCTTCTCTTCTCTTTCAAAGCCGTCATTGCTTCTAAGAGGTTGTCTGTGACTCCAGGTTGTTCAAATGCAAGAATCGTCTCTTTTAGATAACCATCTAGTTTACTTAATAAAACGCCGTTGAGCATGTTCTTTGTGGATCGGAAAGCTGTCATTGGTATCTTTGATAGAGTATCCAATTTTTTAAGTGTGAATTTCCTTAACTCTTCTTTGCTGGTTGCTACTTCGTCAATCAGTCCTATTGACTTAGCCTCTCCCGCCTTGTAGGTTTGACCTTCCAAACAAACTTCCGACCAATATCTTGCGCTGACGCACATTTTGATTCTATCGATAAAGCTTCCAGGAAGAGGGAGACCAACATTGACTTCTGTGAATCCTATTCTTGCCTTACCTTCTAACATAAATTTGTAATCGCAGGCAACAGTTATCACTGCACCTCCACCCATCGCATAACCTGATACTTCTGCAATCAGCGGTTTATCAAACTTAATGAGTTCACCAAATAGGAGCACAATTCCACCTACTTCCTCGAGGAGACGATCTTTAGGAGTAGCGAGTAAATTTTCAGCATCAAGCCCGTTACAAAAAAATTTATCATTATCGGAAGTGATGATGACGCCTTTTTTAGATGTGTCTGAGTTAATTTCTTTTAGAATGGATGCCAATTCTTTCATATTTGAACCAGTTAATGAATTTTGATCATTCATTTGCATATGAATGATTTCAGCTTTTCCACCACTGACTGTTATCTCTTCTCGTTTATAATTCATGTTATACTGCTTCTTCCTCATTTTTTTCTGATGATGAATCTTCATCTTTAATTTCTTCTGGCTCAGCTATCGTAGAGGATGCTTCCTCATTCGTGTTCGCTGATTCTACTGGAGTAGATTCTGAAGATGCTTCTGTTACAGCCGCTGGCTCGGACCCTGACTGCTTGCTTTCCTTCTTGGATTTTTTGCGAAGGTCCTCTTTTTTTTGTTCTTCCATCTTGGCATAATTTTCAAATTCATTCGGTGCCATAAATACGATTATTTTTTCTTCATCATTTGCATGTTCGATGAACGCACCCATGTGTCTTCCAGCAACGATAGATATTTTGTCAGCGCCAATAAAGATTTTAACGATTCTCTCGAATACTTCGACTTCTTCCTTTCCGACATCTGGCACCGCACGGATATCAAAACAAATATATTCACCAACAAGGGATTTTAAAAAATTTGGTGTAAAAATTTTCTTAAACTCTGGAAAGACATAGCGCTTTAAGTTAGCACGGCATTGAAATAATACCTTCCCATGACCGCGATCCACAACGACAAATGAAACGTTATCTCTTGTTTTACTGCTTTCACTAAACTTATATTCTTCAATAAGGCTTTGGATTTTATCTAAAAGCGGTTGTTTAGGTAATGGTTTTACCATAAAGTCAGTAAAACCTAATGCCTTTTGATTGTTCTTAAAGGTTTCATCTTCTTTCGGAAGCAACGCTAGAATCGGAATGGATTGTGTGATCACATCACGTCTGAGTTCCAAGACGAACTCAAGTTCCTTTTTATCGCGAAAAGTTAAACCCATTAAGATAATGTCAGGGTTGGAAGACATTACGTATTCTTTGACAGTTTGTGTAAATTTTGTGATCACCACACGTTGTCTCAAACCTTGAAAAATTGTTTCAAGTTCGGAAGCCGCAATAGGATCATTTTCAATGGCCATTATAAAATGCATGGTTCTCGTTTACTCTAAAGAAGGCCTGCTTCCACTGCAACGCGGAAAACATTGCCGATCCTTTTTTGTTTTTCAGCTAAGATTTTATCAGTCAATACTTCTTTTACTATATCTTCAGATATAGAATGTAGAATCTCGAAGTCTCGTTTGTAATCGGCTATTGACATCTTTCCGAAAAGTATATTTGCCTGGAATTGATAGATTTGGTGTTCCATCAGGAAGCGTAATGTATCGAAATCTTCAACTGCCTCCGCAGTAATGACCGCTTCCCTGTTGTCGGCTAATCTTTTGCAATAGTCTATAAATGCAAGATTATCTAAAAATTTGATTTGGTCTTCTTCTATTTTGAACTTGAAACTAATAGGATCAAGTTTGAATTCTTTGATCATGATGCCTAAATCCAGAACGATTTGATGAGATTGGCTTTTGACGCCAAAGTCATCTGCGGCAAAACTCAAGCCATGATCATAGAATGCCTGGCATACATCTTTTAAAGGAAATTGAGAATCATCATAAGGTTTTTCGACGAGTTCAAAGCGTACGTTTTCAGTTTGTAGATTTTTTGTACTAATAAGTTTGTTTAGCTTATCAACCTTTTCTTTGCTTGAAAATGTATCGATGAGTGATTGAGGAGAGATGTTGAATTTTAATAAGCCTGGTGCTCCGTCACAGGCTACAATTAATTTTTCAAGGATAAGCAATTCTATGCGATTTAAATCTTGGTCAGCTGGAATATCATTGATCAGATCTTTGTAACCAACATAAGCTCCGCCACCCACAAAGACTTCGCCGCCTTTTACTGAAAAAGTTTTTAGCTTTGGATTAAATATAACAGTTGGTTGAATCATTGCTTCATGTATTGAACCTGAAATATAAGTGTTCGCTTTATTGTAATAAGTCCAACTCCATCGAATTAAGTTATCGTTTAGGTTTTTTTCTGAAGATTTAAATAACTCATCAAAAATTTCATCGTTCGTGGAAATGAAATTCGATTGAGTACGCGAAACGCCAAACTGAAACGAGGCGGTCTTTGTTCGCATTGCTTCTTGCTGGAATTTACCAACCGAGTTTTCAATATTTGGAAATTTTTCAATGTTCCATTCAAAAAGCGGAGCAATACCCATGAGAAGTATCCCTTTCTTTTCAAAAAAATGAAACCCAAAAGATATATCCTCTAAATCAAGACAGGAATAAAAATCCCCGCGTAATAAATCTAAAAATGAATTGATCTCAATGCCTGTGATATTTTCAAAACGAATGAGAAATAGTGGCTTGCCTCTATTTTCGTTTATAAATGTTTTTTTAAATACGTCTAAATCCTTCATTCCGTAGTAATAGGGACCTGAGAATATTTGATTTTTCAAGATGTGCCTTCGTATTTGATTTGATTGGAGCCGTGAGTCTGTATATCTTAATCTAATTCTGAAAGGATGGCAACAAGGATAGCATGGGTTTATTTAGTTTTATTCTGTTTTTATTGATCGGTCTCGTGGCGGGCTGGCTCACGGGGAAGATAGTGCGCGGTAAAGGGTTCGGTCTTGTCGCAAATTTAGTAATCGGAGTTGTAGGATCGTTTTTAGGTGGTTTGGTCTTTCGATTTGTAGGATTTTACAGTTCTGGGTTGATCGCAGAGATCATAGTCGCAGTCGTTGGTTCAATCCTACTTCTATTTTTAATTGGAATGATCAAAAAGAAATAAGAAACCCGATTCGCGCAAACATGCTTTTGTGCGAATCGAAGTGCCGTTTTTCTCAATCAAGCTCCACTCCTTCACCTGGTTCAAAGTTTGAACTGACACCTTGGACATCGTCATTCGCTTCAAGGTTATCTATCAATTTCATGATCTTCTCAGCAGTTTCCTTATCGTTTACTTCAACAGTTGTCATTGCTATATATTTGATTTCGGATTCTTCCATGTTGAGCCCTTTCGATGTCAAAGCAGATTGAACAGCTTCGTATTCACTCGGAGGTGTAAGAACTGTATAGATTCCGTCCTCGACTTGGATATCTTCGGCGCCTGCTCCTAAGGCGAGATCAAATAGTGCCTCTTCCGAGATTTGTTCTACTTTTAGTGTCAGTTGGCCTTTTCTTTCAAAAAGTCGGGAGACGGCTCCAGGATTGGCAAGAGATCCTCCGAGTTTAGTTAAGATGCTTTTGATTTCAGGAGTAGTACGCGATTTTTTATCAGTTAAAACATCGACCATAATTGCGACACCACCTGGTGCGTAACACTCATAAAGACATTCTTCGTAAACCATACCTTCCAAACCACCAGTTCCTTTTTTGATGGCTCGCTCAATGTTGTCCTTAGGCATGTTGGCGGCTTTTGCTTTCGTAATTGCTAATCGAAGCCGTGGATTTCCCTCTATGTCCCCTCCGCTTTCTTTTGCAGCGACAGATATTTCCTTTGCAATTCGAGTGAAGATTGCTCCCCGTTTTGCATCAATAGCTCCCTTTTTTCTACGAATTGTTGCCCACTTCGAATGTCCTGACATAGTTTGCTCCCATTGCATATTTTTTTAAATTCTTGGATTTTTCAACAGATTTCCCTATTAGCCGAGTTTCTTGACGCTTGGAGAAAAATCGAAACTACTGTAAAAAAAACCCCAATTAAGGCATGCCATGATCGACTTTTCAATAACCGACGAACAAAAAGCTCTCAGAGATTTAGCGCGAGATTTCGCAAAAAATGAAATGGCCCCTCGTGCCGAGCACCATGACCACACGGGAGAATTTCCCAAGGAAATATTGAAAAAAGCGTTTGATGTTGGTTTGATGAACATGCATATTCCTGCAGAATACGGCGGAGCCGGTCTGGGAGTACTCGATGAACTCATTGCATCTGAAGAATTATTCTATGCTTGTTCGGGAATGGCGACAGCGATTCTTGCAAATAAT
This sequence comes from Leptospira sp., assembly GCA_027531445.1. GTDB lineage: Bacteria > Spirochaetota > Leptospiria > Leptospirales > Leptospiraceae > Leptospira_A. The sequence continues at coordinate 1,427 of JAPZRK010000007.1, read as the reverse complement.
CTAGCACTTGCTCCAGTATTGTTAGGAGCCAGTGATGAAATCATGAAAAAATTCATCCAACCGATGAATGAACAGTTTACGCTAGCAGCATATGCAGTAACCGAACCAGGAGCTGGATCAGATGTTGCCGGAATACGGACCGTCGCAAAACGCGTTGGTGATGAATATATCATTAATGGATCCAAAATGTGGATCACAAATGCGGGTCATGCGGATTGGTTTTTTGTATTAGCCAAAACTGATCCAACAGCAGGCCACAAAGGTATGACAGGCTTTATCGTAGATGCAAAGACTCCTGGCATTATCCTTGGCAAAAAAGAAAAAAACATGGGCCAGCGTTGTTCTGATACACGTGGTATGACTTTCGAAGATGTAAAGGTTCATAAATCACAGATCATTGGAAAAGAAGGAGAGGGTTTCAAAATAGCGATGGGAGCTTTTGACCAAACTCGTCCAGCCGTTGCAATCGGTGCGGTTGGCGTTGCTAGGGCAGCTATGGAGCATTCCATTCGTTATGCGAATACTCGAAATGCATTTGGCAAACCTATCTCCGTGAACCAAGGGGTTTCATTTATTTTAGCTGAAATGGCGCGTGATATAGAAGCAGGTAGATTGCTCTGCTGGCAGTCAGCTTGGCTTATAGATAATAAAATGCGTAATACTTACCAAGCATCGATAGCAAAAGTGTTTTGTGCAGATATGGCGATGAGAATTTGTACAGACGCAGTACAGATCTTTGGTGGCTACGGTTTTAATGAAGAGTATCCTGTTGAAAAACTTATGAGAGATGCTAAAATCTTTCAGATATATGAAGGTACATCTCAAATACAAAGAGTGATTATCTCAAAATTTCTGAATGATGGTGTAGGTATTGAAAGCCCAAATCTTTAAGAAAGGGAAGCTTACCTTTCTTAAGTGATCTTACTTATAGATAATTACGATTCCTTTACTTACATCCTATTTCAATACCTCTTGAAATGGGATAAGGTAAAGGTGATCAAAAATGACGAGCCTATTCCAGATATATCCACGTTTAGCTCAGTCGTTATCTCTCCGGGTCCGGGTCTTCCATCCACATCAGGACATCTCATGTCTTATCTTCCAAAATTTATAGGAAAGATTCCTGTTTTGGGTGTCTGTCTCGGGCACCAAGCGATTGCGGAATACTATGGTGCACGATTGGAAAGAGCAAAGGAAATATTCCATGGTAGGGTATCAGAAATCGTGCACGATCAAAAAGGGATCTTTAAGGGCCTCCCTAGTCCTTTTTTTGCCAATAGATACCACTCTTGGGTAATCTCTCATTCTCATTTACCGGAAGATTTGGAAGTGACAGCCTTCACAAAAGATGAAGTGATCATGGGTATTGTGAGCAAAAAGGATAAGAATGTACATGGAGTTCAATTTCATCCCGAATCCATACTCAC
>JAPZRK010000130.1 GCA_027531445.1 Leptospira sp. | reverse complement strand
ACTCTTCTTAGTCGATGGTCTAAATGCAAATATACCTTTCCAACATAGTTTAGACCATAAAACGCAAGATAGTTTGATCGTTGGAGATAAATCAGTTTTTATCAAAACATATGGTAGGACTGCTACGCCGAATATCACAATCAATCAAATTGTTGGTACGCATCCAAGTATTCCCGATTTGCCTTTCGAATATATCAAACAACAAGGCTCTCTACCAGGCTTTAGTGCTTATATTGATTACAGAGAAAACTTCGCATCGATTGAAAATCTTAAGGCGAATTCGTTAGATGGAATATTGCTCGGAAAAAATATGATTTTCAACGTAGGATCCGGTGATCCTCGATTTATGGAGTTTCGAGGAAATATCCAAATTCGAGACATCGATTTAAAGCAATTGATGTCTCCAAAGGTTCGAGACAAGATCGATGATGGCAAGATTAAGGCTGACTTGAATCTATCCATTCGGGATCTCTCAGAACCCGTGGCAAATATGGATTTATTTTTTTCGATATTTCAGATCGGAAGCGATTTTGGCAAAAGTGCACTCAATGTAATTTCTTCACAAAATTTTTTAATGGATCGAATAGCGGATAGTTACTCGGTGAAGGTGATTGATGTATCACTATCCAAAGGACTCGTTTACGCTGATGTTTATTTTAGAAGATCTATACTTTCTTTGTTTGTAAATTTGGAAGATAGTAAAATATCTCAACAACGAATGCCACTTGCTAATTTTTTGAAACGTGCAAGATCTGAAATTGAGAGTTATCAATAGGGAGTGCTGATGTATTTTTTTAAAATTGATTTCAAAGTACTGTTCGTTCTTTTACTTTTCAATCATTGTCAAGCTTTGATTAATTTTAAAGTTCCACCCTTTACTATCACCAATGCTCAAACAGCGGCTGAAAAACAAATGGTAGGTGAAGATAGAAATTTAGAAAATGATGGCTGGCTTGTTTCATCGATCCAATCGTCGTCAGGTGCAAAGTCTGCCGAAAAGTCCATTGATCCATCCGAAAATACTGATCCAGAGTTATATGGACACAAACAAAGACTTATCTATTTGAGTGGGGAAGTAAAACGATACAAACTTCATGGCATCATCGGAGAAGGATTAGGTGGAGTTTTGAAATTAAATCCTTTAGCTAGCACAACGCCTTTCTATCCACAATATGAATCTCAGGCTCGGAAAAAAAGGGTGGATGATGTAATTTCATTAATCAACGAATCCAGAAAATTAGTTCAAGATAAACAAATAGAACAGGAGAGAAAAAAAGGAAAGAAAGAAGAAGAACTGAAATCAATTCGGTTATCGCTCATTGAATCTTATCAAAAGACTGTAGTAAAAGGCGAATTCTATGAATCTAGCCCCAATAAATGGGAGCGCTTGTGAATGAGTTTATTTTTGTTTGATACAAAGAGAAGAATTGATATTTGCAAATGGTTGATTATACCATTACTTTTTCAGTGCACACTTTTCCAACGGTCAGTAAAGATATCGCCTGTTACTTTTGATTATAGATCCATTTCGAATAATTATTTTACACCAAATCAATCTAAACCTTTTCCCTTAACTGTACAGCGAGGGAACAATCTATTCAATTCCACTACCTTTGATGGGCGGTATCTTTTTTATACTACAGATCAAAATGGCAATTACGACATCTGGTTTCGTGATTTACAAAGTTCCGTCGTTGTTCCGGTTACCAACAGTCCTTTTTCGGAGTCAAAGCCTTCCATTTCACCTGATGGGCGTTATCTAGTTTATGTGTCTGAGGAATATGACTCCAGTGGAGATTTAGTTTTACTTGATATGGACATCGAGGAGTGGAAGACCGAACTTCTCAATGGAAATCGTTTTATCAACCAAGATACACTCAATCTAACAAATCCGAATGCACGTCTTGATGGAAAAAGAGAGCAGGTGATCGATACAGATCCTGTTTGGTCGCCTGATGGTAAATGGATTTTATTCGTTACAGATAGGTTTTCACCTGGGTTACCAAATCTAGCAAAGTTAAACCCAAAAAACCCTAAAGAGATTGTTCCATTGACCAAACAAGGTGCAGTCAACCCCTCTTTTTCAAAGACGGGTGAAGTCATTTATTATATAAGTTATAAAGACCATCCCAAGGGTGAAGTATATTCACTTTCGGTGGCAACTCAAGAAGAGTCTCAAATCACAAATAATGATTTTTTAGATTTTTCGCCTACTATCGATTCGAAGGGGGTCTTTCTATATTACTCATCAATTCGAAAAGATACAAATAGCAATGGTTATCTTGATGAAAGAGATACCAGTTATCTAGTGATGCGGCATTTACAGACAGGAAAAGAACGTATTTTGTCATCAGGCGATGCTTCTTTTTTTGATATTCGGTCTTCAAATTTTAATGGTGGATCGATTCTTTTTTCAGCGCCTTATTTCAATTCAATTAACATCTATTTTATTCCAGAAAGTGGTTCTGTCCCAAGACAGGCAACCATTGCAGATCAATACCAATATACAAAAGTTATGTTCGAAAACCAAACACTCGATTCATATTTTTTAGGGTTGGACTCGATCGAACTATTTTTTTCAGAAGATCCCCTTTTCCCGATTTATTTTGCCCGAGCGAATGCATTAAAGTCAATTGCATTAGAAAAAAATGGTAAGTCAAAAGAAGCAAAAGCTATCCTTACGCAAATGGAGTCTAATCCACGGACACCTGATTCTATTTTTGGAATTGGCCTTGCACGTTTTTTGCTCGCTTCTCCAAAAAATCGAATCGAAACTCTAGCGAATTTTATTAAAACAAACGAATCGGCCAATGTTTCGAAAGATACAATACCTGCACTTTCGCATATCTTAATTGACGAATATGAAGTTTCGAAATTAAATCAGAAGGCACTCGAGCTTCTCGTCAAATTAAATGATGCTTATCCTGGTTACCATCAGATTGGGGAAATGAGAAGAAGATTAGGGGGATATGAATTTAATAAAGACTCACAAACTCTTACTCCTATCTATCAAAATATTTTTCAATTCTGGGAGGCAGAGAAGATTCGATTTATCCAACAATCGAATGTCTTATTTTCTGCAGATATAAGCAGGGATCTTCGATTTGCTTCCGAAGATTTGATTGCCAAGATTGAAAGTAATCGAACTCCAGAAGAATCCATTGTTCACTTAGATCAACTTTTGCTATCGCCAAACAATCAAAAAAATGAATTGTACATTTATCTTTTGAAGTATTTAAAAGCAAAAGCTCTTACAGAGCAAAGAAAATTTCAAGAATCCAATACATTATTAGATTCAATTATTCCTATTCCAAATAATATAGATTTGGAACCTGCAGGTAAAACATCTATCTTTCAAATGCCGCAGTTTATTGCTGCATATAAGAACCCAATCATGTTACGTGCAAATTTGCTAAAGTATCGGAATGAAAAGTCACTTGGCAATACATCAGATGCACTTCGGAATATGAAAATTTATTTAGAATTTTATGATCCAATATTGGGTGTTGATCTTAAAGTTGAAGAAATCCAGAATGCATTTTATTATTTTGAAAACAAAGCCTTAGAGTTTGAAAGAATTGGAAATTTACTTCAATCATCGTTTCATTATTTTTTCAACAATCAAAACATGTTCTTGGTCAAAACGAAGAATCTATACTTAGAAACACTCTACAAAGAATATGCTGTTTACTACCAAAGGAAGATGGTAGATACCATATTTGATTATGGCAAAAAGTTAAGAGAGGAAGAGGAAAGGGCAATCATCAATCAATTGAATATTTTGGGAAAAGATAAATTGAATGTGATCGGAAATATCACTGATGTTACTTCCATTGTTACTGATAACAAATATTTACGAAGTGTTGTTGACCTCAAGGATCTCGAAAAAATTGAAGTTCTCTCATCTGAAGCGCTTCAATGGACTGAGTTGTACTACAAACAAGCAGTTCCTCGTGCCAGGCCACATCTGGATTTAGCAACGCTTTACGGCTATGCGTATTTTTTGATAAACAAATATGTTATCTATGAATCCTATTACTATGCAACAGATACAATGACTGATGCCCGTAAAAAGGAAATATTAGAGAATTATAAGAAAGCCGAATGGGAATTGAAATGGATAATTTTTGCTGAACCAACTTATCATGACGCCTATCAGTTGTTGGGCTGGTTATATCAATATATTGATTTAGTTAAATTAAGAAAATCCGATCCAAAGGCTGAAACCGACGAAGAGGTATATCTTTCACTATACAAACGATTTTTCCCAGAAAAGAACTTGGAAGCCAATGTTGAATTGTATACTCAAATTTTAGTCTTTTTGGGAGAGGAGCGAACCGATCCGAAAATAGTGTCAGACCTCAACTTGAACCTTGGGAACAATCATTTTTTATTGAATAACTATCCTAAGGCGAATGAAAGCTATGCGAATGTGGAAGCAGCATCAAAATTTTTACTTTCCAAGAGTCAATTTGAAAATTA
>JAPZRK010000090.1 GCA_027531445.1 Leptospira sp. | reverse complement strand
TAATACGATTGATGGCACTGCTACAAGTTTCCTTGCAAAAATCACCAATACCGGAACATTTGTATGGGGAAACAGCAGTATTGATTCTAATGTTCAATCATTATTCTTAGAAAATAACAAACTATATGTGGGAGGAAATTTTGGCAACCCTCGACCTGGTTTGATCACGCTCAATCCTTCCAACGGTGCCGATCTCGCTAAAGATTTTATTGTAACCAGCGGAGCAGTCACAGGTATAAGTAAAATTGAAAATAATTTATATCTATTGGGAAGTTTTCCCAATATTTTGAATTCTTCTGTAGCTTATATTGCAAAATTAGACCCATCGAATGACACCATTTTAAAATGGGATGCAAAAATCGCCGGTCCGAACTCAGCCGACCGAGGAGGTGTTTTTAAATTTGAGAATGGAAATTTGTTAGTTGGAGGTTCCTTTCCCGCATTGCAAGGGAAAGCCAGAACTTACCTCGCAGAACTCGATTTACTAACAGGTCAACCTACCGATTGGAGTCCCACGTTCACACATCCAGGAGGTGTCGAAGTGGTTCGGGCGATTCATCAATTTCAAAATCGCTTGTATATCACAGGCGCTTTTACTGCAATAGATTCCGTAACGAGGACTCGATTTGCCGCCTTTGATCTAAGCTCAACTGCCAAGCCAGTGTTAAATGATATCAATGTTTCGATTTCTGGATACACACAAATCATCACAAAAATAACAGATTATAAAAATCAGATCTATGTTTCTGGTGGTTTTGCAAATGTCAATGGAGTTCCCATCAATCATATTGTTGCCATCAACCCTGATACAAAACAGCCATCCTTTACCTTCAATCCTAACACAAACTTTGGAATCAACGATCTAATCCCGCTTTCAAATGGCAAATTGGTAATAGCGGGAGATTTTACATTGATCAATGGCTCAACTACCATCAATCGATTTGCAGTCGTGAACGAAACAAATGGAAACTTAATCCAATCGCCTGGCGGAGCAAATATTGGACTACTGAATCGAGCAGTAGAATATAATAATAATTTGATTGTCGGATTTCAAAATACTGCCGCACCTACCGGAACAGGTTGTTGTATTGGATTTTATGATATTGAAACCCTTCAGCCTATTTCCAAAGACTTTGGTATTTTTACGGTAGCTGGAAGTACCATCTCAAACTTTTTTTTGGTGAATAAGGAGTTGTTCGTTCTCGGATCTTTCACAAGCGTTCTATCGGAAACACGAAGAAATTTTGCATCGATCACATTAGATGATTCTAAACTGACAAGTTTTTCGCCTATTTTTAGTGCAGATATCTATTCAGTAAAAGCATCAAAAACGGATTTTTATTTTCTAGGAAGATTCGTGACTGTGGATGGAAGAAAGCGCAGCTCACTTGTTAGGTTTCGAAAAAGCGATCGATCGATTGTCGATTGACCGGTAATTGACCTTAACTGTATCTATTTTTCGGCTAACCAGTTTAAATAGTGAGTTCAAGGACAAAAACTTTGACTCGCTCAGTTTTGCCTCTGATTTGCATAAACTCTTCCGATTTTTTTTGGAGTGGTTTGAAGTCTTCACAAGTCTCATCAAAGCTTGCTTCTGTAATGAGTATGGGGCTCCCGTAGTTTTTGGTCGCAGACTCGAGTCGACTCGCTAGGTTGACTGTTTCACCGATGACGGTCATCTCGCGTCTATTTTCTGAACCGATATTTCCACGAATTACGGGACCGGAAGCAATGCCGATACCTATCTTTAAAGGAGGAAATCCAAATGATGAAATTTCTGAATTTGTAAGTTCCAATTCTTTTAAGATTTCGGCAGCGGCTCGCAAAGCAGAAAGTTTGTGTTGACCCCTTGTTAGTTCCTCATCAAACACAGCCATTACTGCATCACCAATAAATTTATCAACGAATCCATCATTGCGACTTACAATGTCAACGATTCGTGTAAAATGAATGTTGAGTAATTTGACAATATTTTCGGGAGGATGCAATTCCGAAAGTGAGGTAAAAGATCGAATGTCCGTAAAAAGAACGACGGCCTCTATTTTATCACCCTCGGTTTTGACTTTGCCACCCAAAATCATATCTCGTATAGCAGGAGATACATAGTGACCAAATACCGTTTTGATGATCTCTTTTTCTTCGAGTTCGACGCCCATTTGGTTTACTGTATGCTCAAGTAAACCGAGCTGATCATCACTATGCACCGGAATCCTTTTTTTATAATTTCCTTCCCCATATTCTTTAAGAGCACTCTCCATGGATTGAAGTGGATTCAAAAAAGTTTTACTGTTGAGTAAGGTTAGGATTCCACCAAAAATCCAAAAGATAAGTCCAATGCTACAGGACACATAAAGAACACGCTCTAGTTCCTTATCATCGTGATTTCCATGTATGATGGAAATGAAAATGATCCCGAGTATGGATACCACTGGCAAAATGCCACTCACTAAAAATGAATCCCCGAAACGTAAGAATAAAGTGGGTACTTTGATTTTCCAATCCACTTTGATTTTGGAATCGGAAAACCAGTAGGGGATCAAAAGAAATCGGTTTAAGAATTCCGATGAGTAAAATACAAAAACAGCGGTTAGAATAGTTGATATAGTAGCGGTGAAGAGAAAGGGTAGAACGGTAAAAAAATCAGGTTTAAAAAAATACAAGACGAGGTTATCCAAACAATTGATCGTCCAGATAGAAAGAATTAGAAATGCTGGGAAATTATAAACACGAGTTTTCGCATTGGATAGATCTTTGTTGGGTAAAAATGTTCCACCTTTGTGTGCAATAAAAACTGGCAAAAGAAAATAGATGTTAGCTCCGATATAGAGAATTTCTAAAGAAACCAATAAAAACTTTCCTAATAATGGCATTTGAAAGCTGGATGTGGGATATTGAAGTAAGTATTCAGAAATCAGATACTTTCCCGCAAAGAGAGTGAGGGCTCCCAAAATTTCTGCCAAAATGCAGGGAAATGCAATCAGAAGGATTGGATGGTATTTTAGAATCAATGATTTCATTAGTTCCTCTTTGAATCCTTTTGCTAACATTTAGCATAGGAGGGGAAACATCACACTCTTATTTTTTAAAAATTTGGATCTGATCCTCCATATTTTCCATTCAATTTGAAAAAAATAAGACAGAGCCTCGCTGTCCAAAATGCCGTTCGGATCGAGTGTGCTTTATAAAGAGAACGGTATGTTTCCAATGTAACGAGTGAGCCGAGTCGTTCATGCGCAGGAACTGCCCAAAAAAAAGTGACAATCCAAACAAATGCGACAAGCAAAAAATCGAAAAGATTGACCAGGTCAAATTGCATCCATAAAGCAAATGAAGTCACAAATAATTCACCAAGCATAATTGGTGCGGCGATCCATGTGATCCGAAGGCTATGGAAAGTGTGATATTCTTTAAAATGAATTTCTTTTAATAACAAAAAATTAGGATATATTAATATTTGTACTAACCAGGTTAAACAGACACTTGCACCAGCTAGTATCAAATTGATTTGTTGTAATAAATCTAAATTCATAGTTGTCTTTGTTTTTAAAAAGTGAACTACTTATAATTTTTAATGTCAGTCAGACAATCACTTTTTAACATTATATTTGATCCAGTTTGAAGGTATGTTTGCAAAAAGGTCACAAGTGCACTTGTGCCTGTATTTGCGTAATACATTACACATGTAGAATTTGAGCAATGTTTCCCATTGGAAGTATCTTGATGTGCACTAGAAAGTGGAACCCCATTGTTAACCAAACCTAATGCGTGTCCCATTTCATGTACAAGTGTTGACTGCTCAACATAAACTCTAGTGGCAGTGGTTGCAACGCCTACACTAATGGATGTTATGACTGGTTTGAATATAAATAGATAAGGGGTTCCCGTTAGATTCACTCCGATGACATTTTGGTTACTACTGCCATTTTCATTAAAATATCCATTTAAAAATGCGACAAAAAATCTACCCGTATCCGAAGTTGAGGCAGATTTTCGATATGTTTTTGCAAAATCTAGTAGCTCACTATTCGTCCAATTTGTTTTATTTTGAGAAGATAAGGATGTCATCGATGATGTACTCGATGGGATCGTAAAGGATACGGATTGACCTCGGTTGTTGAATATTTCCTTGATATTGTCTTCGAAAATTCCCCATACAGTTTTCGTAGTTGCGGTAGCGGGATTGGTAAAGCTACCTGTATATGGCTCCGCACCTTCTTCGTATATGACTTGGACTTCCAATTTTTTCATCGTGGAGTAATACGTAGAAAGATTGTCGAACTCACTTATTCCTGTTGTTGCATTCAATAATTGTCTTTGAAGATAAAGCAATGTGAACGTTTTCGTTAGCGAATCATTATCGCTAGAAGATGATTCGCAGTGATTTGTAAATAAGATTGTCAATAAAAGTAGTGTGTAGATTCGATTTCTCATATAGATTTTATCTCGATAAAGTTAGTTCTGCAATCTTAGCTGACAAATTTCTTATTGTCGTCCATATCGGACGACTTGGACATAATTTTGTATTGGGTTGGTGTCTTACCAGTGATTTGTTTGAAAACTTGATTGAAATTTGATTTTGAATTGAATCCAGAAGAGTAAGCTATTTCCAAAAATGTCATTTTCCCAGAGTTACGAATTTTGTCTTTGGCCTCTTCTACTCGATACTCTGCTAAAATTTGATAGAATTGTTTTTGTTCTACAATTCTTAAATACTCTGAAAGTTTGTGATTCGAAATATTCATCTTTTCCGCTAAATCACCCAAGGAGAGATCATCTTTTAAATAGATTTTTTCAACGCTGAATAGGTGCAAAAAAGTAGTTCTTAACTTCTCTAAGTCTATGTTCGCTAACTGAGATTTGCGATACTTCTTTTCAAAGATTACTTTTTCCTGAAGGTCCAAAAAAAAGTTTGGGAATCTCTGTTTGACTAAATAAAAAAAACATAAAATGAAACCAGCATAAATGGAGACGACTACATGTGCGAGGGATCTATTATAAATATAGGAAAATAAAAACAAAATTGGAAAAAAAAGATTCAGTATTATAGAGATGATGAAGAATATTCTCAATTTTGGATCTTTCCATAATCGATCGAGTTTAATTAAGAATAATAATTTTACAAGTGGAGAGAGGTAGAAGTAAAATAACGAAGATAATGCTAGAACCACTGCAACTTTGACTTGGATCGGCAAGTGCTCTAAGTTTATTTTTCCATTTTCGCTGATCACCCGATTAAAATTTAAATCTCGAAAATAGAATGGAATCATTAAAATTAAAACGATCAAAGTAGGAATGATTTTTTTATAAAATTTTGAGATAGGTTCGCGTCGATTTTCAAAGGTGATAAATAAATATCGCTCGGATATCGGGCCGAGCAAAGCAAGGAATGGGGTAGGCGATAAAAATAAAAAGCTATAATGGTAGATTAAATTTGAATGTAACAGGAAGGAATGAAAGAAAAAAATTCCGCCGGTTAAAAATATGTAAGCTAACAAAAAGTTTTGGTCTGTTTTCTTTTGTAAACTTAGTTCACCCAAGAAGAACAAAAGAGAGATAGATGTGAATGATGTTAGTAGATATAATTCCATTACTTAATACAATTTAGCATCAAAGAGTACATCTTCTTTTCGAATTCAGTTTGTTTAGACATATCTGAAAGTCAAAGGCAAAAAAGATGAGTTATAATCTGTCAAAAATTGTTTGACTGGATTTTTTTTATAGATCATAAATAGAATTGAGGTAGTAAACGCATGTCTTCCATCCCAAAAAAACGATTTTTCACGATTCCGGCCCGGATAGTTCGGAATCTATTGATTGCCTGTTTGATTCTTTCGCCAATCTTTCTCTCCTGCAAAAAGGAAGAAAAAGAGGATAGAAATGGTTTATTCCTTCTTTTTCTTTTGAATCGAAATACTTCCACTGATTCGACTGGATTTTTTATCAATATCCCAGATGGAGTCGCAAAGTAGGTAGCATATGAATCGATATATACTCATTTCACTCGCTTTATTCTTTTTAGTATCTCTTGATTGGGCTTGGAAAGAGACCATTTCCAAATACTCACCCCGTTCAAATAAGCATTTCGAATTTCAAGTCCAGTTGGGAACTGTTAAACCTGTTTTTGCGGCAAGTTCCAATTGGGATGGAGTTCGTGATGTTGCAAAATTTACAAAGGACATTGTCAAAGGTATCGACACATTGCTTTCACAACTTGCAACGAGTGCTGTTCTGAATCAAACTACGACTGTCACTTCGGTCAATGGAAATTATACGCTCCGTTATACACCCAATTTTAATTCTTCGGTTACAAGTACGGCACTTGGTTCAAAAACTTACAAATCAAGTTTTGAGATTTGGCTTGGATCAGGCTCGAGTGCCACTAAAGCACTGGAATTGTACTTTGACAGTTCAACAGATAAGTCGGTTGGTAGCGGTGTACTTGCGATCTGGCAACCTAACAGATTTGATACAACCTTAAATTCGGCAAACAGGCAAATCGAATGCGCAATGACTGGCGGATCCACCAATGGTACGATGATTTGTTCTTGGAATGGACCCATAGAAGCTTCTGGTGGGATCCAAGCTGGTCGCATCAAAGTCACGGCTAGTGCTTCCGCTGGTACGATTAGTTATAAGGCGCTTGCGACACCTGTGACAACTACGACCTGTACTGGCGGTAATTCAGATTATTACGCCATTGCGTTTATCACAAAGAATGTAACTCCTTTTTATTCGACTGCAAAGTATGGATTCAACGATGGTGCCATCGCTTCAACTCTATGTACGACTGCCAATTCGAATAACAATGCTTATTTCAATATAACAAGCAACCCAACTGCCACAGGTTCGTCGAAGTATTTTGTGACAGATGGAGTGACTTCAGATACAAATTCTTTTAATACAGGTGGAAATTTGTATCCATCGGTTGCTTCTGTTGATTCACTTTTTTCTGAAATGTCCGGTGGATCCGATACTGATCTGACAATTGCGAAGCTAACTGCTCTGAGCGTCGCCTTTCGTAGTACGGTGGCCCCTTAGTTTTCCGTTTTGCATCAAATTATTTATTTTGTTTTTAGCCTTGAGTATATTATGTGCTTCTTTGTGTAAATAGAAGGAGCACATAACATATCTAAAAAAACAGTGAAGATACAATCTAAGAAAATCCTAAAATTCTTAGCCATACTCACCTCTAACGTATCTTGCCGTTTTATCTTCTTTAGGTTCGTTGAAAAGCATCTGTGTATCGGAAAATTCGATTAATTCCCCTAAGTAAAAGAAGGCGGTTTTATCACTCAATCGTTTTGCCTGTTGCATGTTGTGTGTTACTATGACAACCGTTAAGTATTTAGCTAAATCACGAATCAATTCCTCTATTTTTAGAGTGGAAGCTGGGTCAAGTGCAGATGTTGGCTCATCTAACAATAATAGTTCGGGGTTTAGGACAATCGCTCGAGCGATACACAATCGTTGCTGCTGACCACCTGATAAAGTAGAGGCAGGTCGGTTGAGTATATGTTTAACTTCGTCCCAGATCGCTGCTTTGGTTAAAGCATCCTCGACTTTTACTTCGATGGTGTATTTGTCCGTTTCGCCATTGACACGTAATCCGTATGCGACGTTTTCAAAAATGGATTTTTGGAACGCTGTGGGTTTTTGGAATACCATTCCGATTTGTTTTCTAAGTAAATTTACATCAATATCTTTTCCGTAGATTTCTTTATCATAAAAAGTGATTGTTCCTTCAGACTGGAAACCGTCCACGAAGTCATTCATTCTGTTTATGGATCGAAGCAATGTAGACTTACCACACCCGGATGGACCGATTAGCGCGGTGATGTTATATTTTTCTATAGGTAAATTGATACGATGTAAGGCTCGTTCTTTACCATAAAAAACGCTGAAATTTTTAATCGTCAATAAATCCATTCTATCCTTTTTTTCGTAGCCTTAGGCTACCCGCGATTGTATTTAAAATAATAATTAATAAAAGAAGCACGAGTGAAGTAGAGAAGGCAATTTCTCTCGAAACATTCAAATCGATCCCACTTGTTGCCATTACATAAATATGATAAGGTAATGCCATAACTTGAGAGTCCAGACTGTAATTGACGTTAGGAGTATAAAAGGCAACAACCGTAAAAAGAATTGCGGCCGTTTCACCTGCCACACGACCAATGCTTAAAATAAATGAAGTAATGATCCCAGGCATTGCCATAGGCAATACAATGACAAAGATGGTTCGGATCTTTGATGCTCCTAGAGAATAACTAGTTAAGCGATAAATGGGATCTACTGCCTTTAAACTTTCCTCGGTTGTTTTGATAATTAAAGGAAGAATCAATATAGCAAGGGTCAAACTACCCGAGAGCAAACTAACACCAAGCCCAAACCATTTCACAAAAATCGAAAGACCAAATAAACCAAACACGATAGATGGTATCCCAGCTAAATTTTGCGTCATGATTCTTGTGATATATCGTAAAATGCGTATTTCCGAATATTCTGCCATATATATTCCAGCAAAAACACCTAATGGAAAAGCGATTGTGCAGCTAAGTGCAATTAATAAAAGAGAGCCAACGATCGCAGGAAAAATACCACCCTTCATCATTCCATCAAAGGGATTTTTGAAAATAAAATCCAAATTTAGACGAGGTATACCTTGCCAAACTATGAATAGAATGATCGAAAGTATAAGAATAAATACAAGCAACGAAATGAATTGAGCGAATGCAAAAACATAAGCTTCAATTTTTGATTTTTGCGGCATGGTCCATTCCCATGATTGCACTAGCAATCAAATTGAAAAAAAATGTAATAAAGAATAGTATACTTCCTAAAATAAAAAGAGATTCATAATGCAAACTACCAACGGGAGACTCTCCTAGCTCTGAGGCGATAGTTCCTGTTATTGTCCGTACTGATTCTAGTGGACTCACTGAAAAGAGAGTGGAATTGCCGGTAACCATAAGAACTGCCATCGTTTCACCAAATGCCCGGCCAGCACTGAGGATGATCGCAGAAAAAATACCTGATCGTGCCATAGGAAGTGAGATTCTAATAATCGTTTGTAACTTTGTCGCACCTAATGCTAAACTAGCTTCCTTAACCTCTTTATTTACACTGCGTAATGCATCTTCGGATAAGGAAATCAATGAAGGAAGTGAAATGATTGCAAGCACGATCCCGCCAGCAAGTACAGTTTCTCCTCGATCCAAATTGAACGTAAGTTTAATTGTAGGAACTACATAAACTAGACCGAACAAACCTAAGATCACGGATGGAATACCTGCAAGTAATTCAATAAAGAATTTTTGAAATTTATGAATTCTACTAGTTGCAATTTCAGCAAGAAATACGGCTACGATAAGCCCTATTGGGACTGCTATGATCATTGCTAGAATAGAAACATATAGACTTCCATAAATTATAGCGGCTGCACCAAAGTCAGGAAAAGGATTGGAATTGGGATACCAGTGATTGCGGAATAATAAAGAAAATAGAGTCACTTTTTCTAATTTGACTCGCGTTAGCTTTGGATCTAAAAATCGTTTAGGAAAAATGCCGATTACATTTGGGTGAGAATTGATATATTCATATATTACAGTTTCCGCATTCTCGTAGCGTTTACCTAATTCTTCTGCAGAAAACTTATCTTCTAAACTCTCTAGAGTCAATATTTCAATTTTAGTAGGCTCCCATCCCAATTTGTCCCAAGTTTCAATTTCAGCGGTATTAATTTTACGAAGTTGCTCCGAATTGAGTTCGGTGATGGGGTTTTCATTGCTTACGACTACTGCATATCCAGTTTCGATTTTATATTTATTAAAGATAGAAGAACCCTCGCGAATCAGGAATACTGAAATCGCGAGAATGATGATCGTTGTAAATACGCCTGAGGCATGAATCATTGACCAAATAATTCTGCCTGGAATTTTTGACTTAGTTGACAGGTACGTAGCCTTTGTGTGTTACAAGTTTTTGTCCATACGAAGAGAGCACAAACTCAATAAATGGAGCGATTTTTTTCTCCTGACTTTTGTCATAAAGGAGAAACAATGGCCGCGCGATTGGATAAATTCCTTTATGTGCATTATTGAAATTTGGAAAAATAAAATCTTTACCGTTATAAGAGACAGAGATTGCTTTTATAATGTTTTCTACATAAGCAAGACCCACATAACCGATAGCTCCTTCGTTTTTACTCACTCCATGCACAATCTGGGCACTAGCTGCTGTTGAAATAGCGTCTTTTGCAAATTCTTTTTTGTTCATGACATGTTCTTTCATAAACTCAAATGTACCAGAACTAGATTCTCGAGTGTAAACAGTAATCTTTTGATCTTGTCCACCAACTTCTTTCCAGTTTGTTATCTTTCCGGTAAATATATCTTCAAGTTGTTCACGCGTTAGTTTTTGAATCGGATTATTAGGATGGACAATGATTGAGAGAGCATCAACAGCGATTTTTTCCGTTACAATATCGAGCTTTTTCTCTTCAAATTTTAACTTTTCACCTAATTTTACATCTCTAGATGACATTGCAATATCAGCCGTTCCATCAAGCAAAGATGTAATTCCGTTTCCACTTCCTCCTCCAGTTGTGGTTATGTTAGCATTCATCTTTTTTACGTAGGCTTCTACCTGGAGTTGCATCATCGGAAGCATAGTATCACTGCCTTTTACGCGCAAAGTTTGGGAAAAAATGGATGGGGCTAAGAAAAAACAAAGTAGGAAGGTGTAAAAGATTTGATTTGTAAGCAAAGGTAGACCTCTAATGTTCGTTGTCTAATTATTACATAACAAATACAATTTTCTTTGACGGTTGTATGAAATCTAGACTACAGTGTTGTATCAATTGGATGACAAAAAGGAAAGGTAGAGGACTATTGTATGTTCATATTTAAATTCATTAAGTACTTTTATATTTTTTACCTTCTCCTTTCTGCATCGTTGTTCGCTTTCCCACTGAAGGATCCCAAAGGAAATTTTGAATGGGATCGTTTTGAAGAAAAAGTTCCTCTTAGATATGAGGATCTATCGAATTTAAAATTTCCACTAACAAAGGATATCGAATTAGACGTTTCGACCCTAGCTGAAGGTGCCGGGCAAGGACCTGATGGTGGCGATGTTTATAAGTGGAAAAATGGAAGTTACAAATGGAATTTGAAAAGGGGAGGAGAAATCGCTTTTTGGACGCCATCGAATTGGATTTTGTCACTTGATCAGTTTACATTTCATACGCATGGAGATAAAGATAATAAAAGTGAGTTAAACTTTCGACTTACCTATCCGAATGGATCAATTTTAAGTAGAGTTTTTAAAAATCAGTTTAACAATTATTTTTACTATTTTGAAGATTATCGGAATCATTATTATTTTCAATTATTCCCTAACAATCTCTTTACTACAAAAATCAAGAAGAGCGGTAGATTTGTTTTTTACTTTGAACCCGAACACGAAGCATGGATTGATGCCTTTACGGATGGTGATGCGTACGCACGATTTGAAAATTATCTTTCTAGAAATGGATACACAAGCTCAAACATAATTCCCGTTATATTTTTTAAAAATAAATTAGATTATGGTAACTTCCATAATGTTCCAAATCTAGATTGTGCAGGAGGTAAGGGTGGTATTTTTGGTTTGAGTTTTTGCAATTCGAAGCCATTACTAAGTTATGTGGGAACAAACAAAGAAATTATGGAAAAAGCCAAAAACATTCATCATACTCATATGATTTACCATGAGTGGGGTCACCATGTACAGCAGACACAATGTGCAATGATCAGAAAAGATAAGAGTTTCCCGAATCAAAAATTTTCTGCATGGTTTAATGAAGGAATGGCAGAATACCTTGGATATATCGGAAGCAGTAAAAAACGTGGGAATGATCGAATCCTTTTTTTTGAAAGATATGTGCTTACCGGAAAAGAACCTCAGCTTTCAAAAGATGATCCATACCTTTTAGGGGGACAACTCTTTCGATACATCGCAGAAAATTATGATGAAAAAACTGTGTTAGACTTATGGACAAAATCTTGTAAGGGTGAAAATGAAAATGAAATTTTTAAAAGTATAACTTCTTTTTCAGCTCAGGAATTGTTAAATAAATTGTACAATGATCTGGCAAAATTTCGCAATTCACCAGCGGCAAATGATTTTATGAAAACAACCTTAGCGGATTGGGCAATGGACATTTATACTTTAAATTTTATAGATGAAGAAAGTAAATTGCCCATCACCGGTGATACGGCGTCGAAGCCGAATTTAAAAAGTGCCTTTGAACTAGATATTAGAGACATTGAAGGTAAACTGGAAGGTCAGTTTACTACACCTCGAAAAGAACAAGTTTATTTATTTTTAGATGGAACCTATACGATCAAAGGTCCAAATTATACCGCAACATTTTTCAAAAACCAAACCATAGTTTATATATTGAACGGTTTAGAAATAACCCAATGGCCAAATGGAAATACAACTGAAAAGAAATCTCTCGAAAAATAGAGAAATCAGTTTTGAATGCTTTTCCTTTTTCTTTTGATTCTGATCACTGAAAAGAAAAGCGCTATTAAGATGATTCCAGTAAATAGCCACACAATGGGATCATCCGAAAAATCACCGATCCATCCAGCAAGCGATGTAAAGTCGATCTGATCTTCAACCGGAGTAAATCCAGAAACCGGCCATCGAACTGCATGTTTTTTGGAACCATCCCCATTGAGAACCGAGAGATAGAGAAAATCTTTGGCTATGATCTCTGTTGTTGTTGGTATAGGATAAGCCTGATCAAATTGAAATGGTCCATTGCCAGAGTTGATTTGATTGTTACAAAATGAACCGGTACATTCAATACATTGACCTCGTTTGTATTGCTCAGAAACATTTCCGGAAATATAGGCATTGCGAGTGAAGCCCGCTGTTTGGCTAAAGAAATTTCCTCCATAGGTGCAGGTAACGAATTTTCCTGTTTCGGAAATGTAACGTATTTCCAACATATGTGAGCCAGAGTTTCCTGCTCCGTCGCTTGTTAGGAGGGCGAGTTCCCGGGGTAAATAGAATTTTACAGGTGAGAGGAGATTCAATCTGTCTTGGCAAAAATTTCCGTTCATTGTTTGGTGACAAGTGGATTCGTTTACGCCAGGTCTTTTGTCACGATAGCTATACATGGAGACTTCCGACACAGACGCTGGCTTAGGTCTGTCATAACAGTAAAATAATGATTTCTCATCTAAGGGAAAGCTTATATCCAAGTCTTGCTTGACTGGAAGTACATATCCTGCATAGGACCTTGGATCTAATTTTTTGGGAAATCCTGTATCATCTAAAACATAAGAAAAGCAGGTCGGAGTGAGGGAGTGACTTTTGCATGTAGACTTTGTTTCGGATTCAAAACTCAAAAGCAAACCGCCATAGGTTGTACAACTTCCACTCGGATTGTTGGGTTCAACATGCTCAACAAACAAAGAAATCCTTTCAGTTGCGCCTGAGGTTTCTCCAGTCGTTGCGGGCGTATTTGATGTTGCATTTTGTCCCGGTTGGTTGAGGAGAAGGAGTAACCAATAAGGCGGAGTTTTCTTTTGGGAAGCGCACTGAGTGTAGAGACTAAATGAGATCAGTAAGAGAGAGATCAACAACGTATATCTAGGTTTCATTCGTCCTCGTTTTACTTAACAGTACACAACGTAACTAGCTTATCAAGCTATTATCTATTAATACGGATTTACAGTCGGAAAGATTCGCTTACAGGCAATTTTAGAGACAAGAAACTAAATTTCTAATCTCGGATCAAGACTTACGCCATAGAAACCTTTTTCCATTCTTTTGCAGGAGATGAGCCGAAGATTCTTTTGTATGCCTTCGAAAACGCAAAAGCAGAGGAATAACCCACAGCCAGTGATACTTCTTCCAAAGTTGTGTCACCTTTTTGGAATAGGTTTCTTGCTTTTTCCATTCGAACCTTCGCCAAATATTCCATAGGTGGAATCTGTAATAACTCTTTGAATCGGTTTGCAAGGTTTGCACGCGAAACTCCAAGAGATTTTCCAAGGGATTCAATGGTCCAATCATAACTAAGATTTTTATGAAGTGCTTCCAAAGCACGTATGACTAGAGAATCGCTGAGTGCCATGAGCCAACCTGGCTGTGTGCTTGGGTTTTTTTCCATCCAATACCGAATCATATAATAGAGCATAATGTCTGATAACTTTTGTAGAATTAAATCAGAGCATAGCTCCTGTTCCAATTCTTTTGAGATCATACTTATCACCACTTGTAATGAATGGTGGGATTCGATATCACTCGAAGGAATGAGAATGTATGGTGGAAGTTCTAAAAAGAAAGGATGTTGTGGTCGACTAGGCACTTCATATCGTACTGAGACAAAGGTAGTAACAGGTTTGCCTTTTTTTTCAATCTGCTTCTGCCCTTCGAGGAACCTTTGGATTTCCATTATTTTTGCATTGGGCTCGGATAACAAATCGTGAGGTATACCTCGTGTAATAAAAAGTAGGTCACCTTTTTGTAAAAAAAGCTCTTTGCCTAAAAATTTCGCATAACAAGATCCTTGTGTGATCACATGAAATCCACCGCTACGATCGCAGGGAAAACGATAACCCCAGGATTCATACAATCTATCTCTTGCAAGTAAGTCACTTTTCCAATCAGCTGATTCTAAAATTTCTGAAAGAATATCCATTCTTCTATTATAGACATATTTTGGTAGATCGTCTACAAAAATATACGATTGGATATAAAAATAAGACTTTAGGGTATGGACAGTATCAAAATAGGGGAGTAATATTACAGTATCAAAGGAGATATTATGAAAGTTTTTGTATTCGGAGCAAGTGGAAGTATTGGAGAGAATGTTGTAACTGGTCTCACTCAGATGGGTGTGGAAGTGTTTGCGGGAACAAGAAAACCAAGTGAAAAGAAGGTAACACCAGGAGTCACCTGGATTGAGGCGGATGCATTAAAGCCTGGTCATGGATCTGCGATTTTGGAAAAGATGGATGCGGCATTTTTTCTTTCGCCTCCAGGCCTTAATGATCAATATTCGGTCCTTGCACCTTGGTTTCAAAAAGCAATCGATGTGAAGTTAAAAAAAGTAGTGCTGATGACGGCCATGGGTGTTGAGTTTGCACCGCCAGAAGCTCCTTTTCGCAAAACAGAGCTTATGTTAGAAAATTCTGGTCTAGAATGGAATATCATTCGACCCAATTGGTTTATGCAAAATTTTAACTCGTATTGGATTTCCGGAATTTTAGCTGATCGAAAAATCTACTTCCCAGGTGGCGATGCGGTAGTCAGTTTTATCGATACGCGAGATATTTCAAGTGTTGCAGTGAGTTTACTTACTAAAAATGACTTTAACCGTCAAGCCTTTGCACTAACTGGAAGTAAAGCGATAAGCCATACTGAAGTGAGTGAAATCCTCACCAAAGCCGTGGGAACTAAAATTGATTATGTGAACATCACACCTGATGATTTCAAAAAAGCTTTGGTCGGTGCGGGACTTTCCAATGATTATGCTGATTTTATGAATTATATCGCTGGAGCTCTTCGTGAAGGACATGCGTCACCAATCACAGATTCAATAGCGAAAATAACTGGAAAATCACCTATCTTGTTTGAGCAGTATGCGGCGGATTATAAAGCCGTTTGGATGAAGCCCTGATTTTTAAAGAAATTGGTGCAACAGGATTGCATTTAATATTTGACAAGAATACCTGATCTGAAAACACTGCAACAAGATTGCATTTGCAACTTTGTTGCATAGGTGGGTATTATGAAACAAATTCCAGTTACAGTTCTTTCCGGCTTTTTAGGAGCTGGAAAGACTACACTTCTAAATCACATCCTGAACAATAAAGAAGGGAAAAAAGTAGCAGTGATCGTAAATGACATGAGTGAGGTCAATATTGACTCACAATCTGTCGCAAAAGGAAGTGCGAATTTATCTCGCACCAATGAAAAGTTAGTCGAAATGTCGAATGGATGCATTTGCTGTACTCTACGCGAAGATCTTCTGATCGAAATAAGAAAGCTCGCAGAAGATGGAAAGTTTGACTACATATTGATCGAGTCTACCGGAGTATCGGAGCCTTTACCGATCGCAGAAACATTTACATTTGAGGACGAAAACGGTGTCAGTTTGTCCGAAGTTGCAAAATTAGATACAATGGTTACTGTGATCGATGCGGTCAATTTTATGAAAGACTTCAAAAGTTTGGATTCCTTAGTAGATCGAAATCTGGAAGCAGGTGAAGGAGACGAAAGAGACATCGCCGATTTACTTGTTGATCAAGTTGAATTTGCGAATGTGATCATCGTAAACAAAATTAGTTTGTTGTCTGAATCGAAAAAAAATCAACTTTTTTCAATTTTAAAAGGATTGAATGCCGACGCAGAAATCATCGCAACTGATTACAGTAAGGTGAATTTAGATAAGATTCTCAATACAAATAGGTTTGATTTTGAAAAGGCATCTGAATCACCGCTTTGGTTAAAGGAACTTCGTGGTGAGCACACTCCTGAAACTGAAGAGTATGGAATCACAAGTTTTGTTTATAAATCACGTATTCCTTTCCATCCAAAACGATTTTGGGATTGGTTGGAAAAAGAAAAGAAAGGACTTGTTCGTGGGAAAGGTTTTGCCTGGCTTGCAAGTAAGATGGATTGGGTTGTGATGTACAACCAAGCAGGAAACCTTACTTCTTACAAACCGGAAGGATACTGGTGGGCGGCGATTGATCCGGCCGACATCCCAGATGATCCGCATGTTCAAACTAACCTTAAGTCAGCATGGCAAGAACCTTGGGGCGACAGAAGACAAGAGTTAGTGTTTATCGGAACCGAGATGAATGAAGAGAAAATTCGAAAGTCTTTGGATTCATGTCTATTGACTAAATCTGAATTCGATCTGGGACCCGATCTTTGGGTCGAGTTTGAAGATCCGTTTCCAGATTGGGACGGCGCAATGACTGAGATGGAAGAAAGCCAAGTCGCCTAAATTATATCCCTGCCATATCAGTCGTTATCTTCGTTTGTGACGGAGACGTCAGATATGGCAGCATCTAAAATACTTCCGTAATTTGTATCACTCGATGTGATATCCCCAGTCACAATCGTATAACCAATATTTCCGTCGACTAAACCATCATCTACACCTGTGATTGTGATCGTTTGATCCGTACTCCAGCAGTTAGCTCCAGGGCACACATTATCAAATGTGACACTCGTTGGTGAGACCGTACCTTCGGCAGTATTCGAAGATGTGATTGGGATGGTGACACTCGAAGTAGGTTCGCTCGTCAAACGAATTGTAAATGTAGCCTGTGTTCCACTTTCATTTGTGATAAGTCCAGACGTTGGAGTGACAATCACCGAGGCGTTATCATTGTCTGTATTGGTCACCGAAACACTTGGAAGTGCAGTGCCATTGAATGCCGTATCGGCTCCAGACATCGATCCGAGGTTAATC
>JAPZRK010000128.1 GCA_027531445.1 Leptospira sp. | reverse complement strand
AGTTCATTTTCTATAAATGATGCTTTTTTGTCCCGGTACAATATCGTCCACGGGTGTTCTGCATTGATATAGTATAAAAAACCTGAATCTTCATCTATAAGTCCCAAGACTAACGAAGTGAGCATAGAACCGTCGAAACTTTCAAAGGTGCTTTGTAGTTCTAAAAAGAGATCGCGCAACCAAATCTCGGGACTTAAATTCGGTTCCATTTCATCTGCTTTTGTGCGAGTTACGACTGCATGGAATACGACACCAAGGACAAGGGCGCCACCAGCACCTTGGATTGATTTTCCCATAGCATCTCCGTTTAAGAATACAACGTAAGTTTTATCAGCTATGTAGATATTATTAGAAATGCAAATGTCTCCTCCAATTTCGGTTTTTGTTCCTCGAAATTCAAAGACCTTTTTTTGCTTTGTAAAAAATTCAGTTTCTACCTTTTGACTGCGATTGTCATTGCGTGCAAGTGGATTGATTAAAAGAGATGTTAAAAAATAATCTCCATCTTGTTGGTCTTTTAAAATATTTACTTCAGAAAGTGTTTGATTGAGAGCATCAGTTCTTTCGATCACCTTTTTCTCAAGATTTTTGTTTAGATCTTCAACTTCTTCATTTAACTTTACAAAAGAGTTTGCAAGCACAATCGCCAAACAAATTTCGAAAGCTAAAAAAGCATAACCAAGCAATCTTGGAAAAATGATGATTCCCCGAGTAGAGAGTATATCAGTAACAGAAGAAATAATAACAAAAAGTATGCCTATAAAAATAACATACGCTTTCCTATTTCCTTCTTTCATTCTTACAATGAGAAAATATAAAATGATCAACGCATAAGGAAGCCATAGTGGTTGGATCACTTTGGTCATTAGAAAATTATAAAATTCGATGTTTCTACTAAATAGATAAATAATAATAAAACTCAAATGTATTGAATCAAGAATTTTATAAAAAAGATGATATCGAAATACAAATAGCTTTCGAATAAAATGAAACATAAAAGGAAGCAATGTAATGATTATACAATATTCGATTTGTTTCATTGTAAGAAATGAAATACCGAATTCATACTTGATTTGATTTCTTAAAAGATTATAAATGACCAATCCAAAGGAAAATAAAGCGAAGAATAAATTTTCCGATTCACGTCTCCTTCTAATAAATAAAAATAAGAAGTAACCGCCAACTGTTACGTAGACTGTCAAAAATAGTAATTTTGTATATTCATCGATGTAAAATTTGCGAAGAATTTGCCCACTTAAACCTATAGATGTAGTGTCCTGTTCGATTCCAATCGTATAATCAAAATAAGGCTGTACGTGAATGAGAAGTAAATTCGGTTCTCCGTACTTTATAAACTGGTTGGGGATTTGGTAGATTCGGATTTTATCGTACGCTTGGGGTGATTCCGAATCCCAGATACCCGTTTCACCAATTTTTTGCCCATTCCAATAGACTCGATCCCGATCATTGATTACCCCGAGACGGATTGATAGATTGCCGTAATTCTTTTTAGGTAGGAGAATCCATTTACCTAAAATAACAGGTTTTTTACCTTTAAATTCTTCCCATTCTTTGATGGGATTGCCAGGGACAGAAATGGGCTTCCAGATGAGTTCAGAGAACGTCTTCCTGTCTAGATTGGTTATTTGAGTTTCTGAGATATTTCCAGACGTGACAAACCAGGGATTCGGTGTTTGAGAATTAGAATCCAAGCTGACAGGAGAATTCATATTCTCAACTTGGAAGGTAGGTAGTTTTTCCTCAGCGGCGATAGCCACAGTAAACAAAAAGACGATCGTTAACGCGAGCGGTTTCATTGTTTCATATCGCACTAAACGAAATATGAACATCAAACTAAAAAAAGCAAAAGAAAAAGCGGTTTTGAACTTCCACCCTTGGATTTTTTCCGGTGCAATCTCCGATGTAGAGAAAGGGATTAAAGATGGAGATACGGTCAAAGTTGTCTCAGATTCAGGTATTTTTTTAGGATATGGACATTTTGATTCAAATAGTCAAATTCGCGTTAGACTATTTTCTTTTGTTGAAAATGAATCAGATAATCAAAACGATTTTTGGCAAAGTAGGTGGGAGAACGTTTGGAATCGAAAGAAGGCACTATTAGATTTTGAACAAACCAATGGATTTCGATTTTTATTCTCGGAAGGAGATTTATCACCTGGATTTATAGTAGATTGTTATGACAAAACGGCTGTCATGCTCATTCGGACTCCAGGAGCTGAGCGACACAAAAGTGAACTAATTCATTTTTTAATGGCAAAGGGTTTTGATACAATCATAGAAAAAATTGATAAATCTGATGAAAAGGAAAAGTCAAGTTACATCCATCATAAAGGTAATAGTGGTCTCGTACAATTCAAAGAAAATTCATTTGAATTTGTCGTAAATTGTCACGAAGGACAAAAAACAGGATTCTTTTTAGATCAGCGAGATAATCGATATCTTCTAAGTAGTTTTTCTAAGAATAAAACGGTTTTGAATGCATTTGGCTATTCTGGAGCATTTTCTGTTTATGCTCTGAAGGGAAGCGCGAAACTGGTGCATACTCTTGACATTTCGAAGACAGCCATCGATCTATGCGAACAAAATATCAAACTCAATTTTTCAAATCAACTCACAGCATTCCAACACAAAGGAATTGTCGCTGATACCTTTTCTTTTCTGAAGGAAATGGACCCTGATTTTTATGATCTTATTGTCTTAGATCCACCTGCATTTACAAAAAATATATCAAAGATCCAAGCGGCAGCTAGAGGGTATAAAGACATCAATTTGAGGGCAATGCAAAAGATCAAAAAAGGCGGTGTGATATTTACTTTTTCCTGTTCCCAACACATTTCAGTAGATTTATTTAGAAAGATTGTGTTCGGTGCAGCGAAGGATTCTGGACGCAACGTGAGAGTGCTTCATACACTCAGTCAATCTTGGGATCACGGTTTTTCTATCTATCATCCTGAGGGTGAATACCTAAAAGGTCTCGTGATTCAAGTTGATTAAAGAATGATTCTTCAATAATCTGGACAGAAATTCGTATGAAATTTACATCACTTAGCTTTCTGATCTTCTTTTTCATCGTTTATATCATGAACTGGATCTTAAAGGGAAAAGCCAGACACATTTTCCTGTTTGTTGTATCTGTTCTTTTTTATGCTGCCTGGTCGATTCCATTCGCGTTTCATTTTTTAGCTGTTGTTGTTTTGAATCATTTGGTCAACTTGCGTGTTCAAAAAAATGCAAAATCCCTCTGGTTCTATTTTCTTTTGTGCTTCAACCTCTCCAATCTATTTATATTCAAATACTTTTATTTCTTTTGGGATAGTTTGTTATATCTCACGGCATCGCCCATTTTCGAACCAGATAGCATTAAATTTTTTCTCGAATCACAGTTTGGCTTTGATTCGATCACACTACCATTAGCCATAAGTTTTTACTCATTTCAAATGATTGCTTATTCAGTGGATGTAAAACGTGGTGATGCGAAGGAAAATCCAAATTTTCTGAACTTTGCTTTGTTTATATTTTTCTTTCCTCAACTCGTTGCAGGCCCGATCGTTCGACATGGAGAATTCTTCCATCAACTTGAAAATTGGAAAGTAAAGAAACACCAGTTATTCGAAGGTTTCTATTTGGTCTTCTTGGGTTTGATCAAAAAAGTAGTGGTAGCAGACAATATTTCCCCCGTGATTGATCCTATTTTTTCAAATCCGAACGGATTTGATGGAGTATCCAACTTACTTGCGATGTTTGGATTTGCGGCAAGGGCATATTGTGATTTTTCAGGATATACAGATCTTGCTCGTGGTTTAGGTAAATTATTGGGAATAGATCTTCCTGAGAATTTTAAAGCTCCGTTTTTTTCCACCTCGATGAGTGAGGCTTGGACTCGTTGGCACATGACGCTAGCTACATGGATTAGGGATTATATATACATTCCTCTTGGAGGATCGCGTGTTTCGGAAATTCGATCCTATTTGAACTTACTCATCACTTTTTCTGTTGCGGGCATTTGGCATGGAGCAAATATTACATTCTTCTTATGGGGTTTTTCCCATGGTGCACTGTTAGCTTTTGAAAGAAAATGGCAGTTGTTTCAAAAGGCAAAGGGTTGGGATCCAAATGCTCCTTTACCAAAATACCGTATCATCTTGGGAGTCATCTATACCTTTACAGCCTTTAGTCTAACGACAGCTTTCTTTAATGGAGCAAATATAGGTATTTCAGGGGCTCTCCTTTCCAATGCTTTTTTTGGAAATATAGGTATTCGTATTCCCAAACTTGAAACATTGATGTATGCTTTGGCTATCACCTTCTTTTTCAATTATTTACAATTGGGTAAAAGTTTTCCTAGAGAGCATTGGTCTGATAGAAAGAGTTTATCTTTTCTACTGGTTTTTTCTTTTTTTTCACTCGTGCTTTTAGGCTATCTTGCACCAGGAGGAACGGAATTTATTTACTTCCAATTTTAATATGACTACGGAATCAAAACAAAAATATATCCTCTATCCAATCCTTCTTTGTCTGGTATTATTTGTGTTAGATAAAGTTTTCTTTTTGGATGTCATCGTTGAAAATACACATAGCTGGAAGAAGATCGAACGTTCCTTTTATGATTACAAAGAAAATCTATATGAGGTAATGCTACAAAATCGAAAATCCTATCCTGATAGAAAGATAGGAATTATCTTGGGAAGCTCAAGATCCGGAGAATTTGATAGCAAAGGAATTGAAAAGTTGTTCCCGAATACGGATACCTACAATTTTGCCGCTCCGTTTGGCCCAATTTCATTCCAATACTACTGGATGGAACGGATCCTAAGTTCGAATATTCCAGTTTCCTTTTTTATGGTCGAAATTGATCCGCTTCTTTTTACGCGAAGTGCCATCAGTTACTCGTTAAATGGAAGTTATGATTTCAAATTCGTTCTGGAACACACTGATTTTTATCGAAGTTCTACAAGTGATCCATGGAAAACAGCAAGCGTTGGTTTTTCCGTTGATGAATCTGAAACATATTTTTTGAAAAAACTTTTTGCTCTATATAAGTATCCTATTGATGTAGGCGCGATCAAGGCAAATAATGAAGAAATACAAATCGGTTTTATACCTGGCCTTAGCACTGGGATTACTGGTAAGGAACATAAAAGAGAGTTTTTAAAAAAATTGATCGTTGCGAATCGTGAACTATTAGGTGCGATGCCCAATGAAATTAAATTTGCGAATGCTGATTTCTTCCTTGAGAAAGATGCTGAGAATATCTATCAAACGCATATGAATCCGTATCGTATTTCAATTACACAAATTGCATTCTTCAAACAGATATTGCACTTGATGGAGGGAAAAAATATACCAGTAATTTTTTACTACCCAGTCGTCGCACCTGCTCTAAAGACACGTCTGGAAAGAAATGGGGTTTTGTCCGATTTTCAGGCTAAAACTAAGGATCTCATTCAAGAGCATAACACCAAATCAAATACAAAATTCTTTATCGTTGATCCTAGTAATAGTAATGAATGGAAATGCAAAGATTTTGTGGATGCTCTCCATCTAAGTGGTGCATGTTTCCCTAATCTATTACCAATTTTATTTCCAAAGGAAATTAGAGATTAGTTTCATACAACTTTGCTTTTCGTTTATTTAGATTTGGTATTTGATAGTAGTTTCTAAATAGCACATAACCCAAAAAACAAAGCGCGAAGTAGGTCGGAACGAATATACTACCAGCAACAGTTATTTCAAAATGGGCAAGTAGCAGAATCAAACCTGAATAACAAAACAGGGAAAGTAACAAATACATTGTGGTCGTTTTTAACATCCACAGTGTAGCTCCCAATTCGATTTTAAACTCATTAAACTCTTTAAATATGGATTGGTATGATTTAGAATGATTGTTTCGATAAACGCCGTATGCTTCCTCAATGTCCTCATCTTTTGGTTTTCCATCCAACAATACGAAGGAAAAATCTAAACTCTCATCATACTTTTTCTTTTCAATTTCATTAGAAAGAATCGAATATGCGTATCTAATTTCAATTAGCTTCAGCTCAGCCTCAATGGGTGATTGCTTTTGGATATTATTCCAGAAGGATTCAAGTGTTTGAAATTGAGTTTGTATGAGAGGCAGAGGTGCTTTTCTGTCCAAACCCAAAATTTCATATAGATTTTCTTTTCGAACAAGTGCCACGGCTTCTGGTTTAATTTTTGACGAATCCGATTTGGGTGTCAATCTGTATGATCTTTGCTTTACAACTTAAAAAATCAAAAAATGATAGAATTATGAGCCTTTCTGCCACCAGTACCATACCTACCGAAGTTTCGAAAGAACTAGGGCGAGTTTTCGTTGAAACCTATGGTTGCCAAATGAACGAATATGATTCTGGGATCGTTCGTGAATTGTTTAGAAAAGAGAACTACGAAACTGCCTCTCAGATAGAAGATTCGGACATTATTTTTTTGAATACCTGTGCAGTGCGAGAGAATGCTCACGCAAAAATTTATGGTCGCTTACAATCGTTGGGCTACCTCAAAAAAAAGAATCCCAATCTTGTAATCGGGGTTCTCGGATGTATGGCACAAAATTTGGGAGAAGATCTCTTCAATTTGGAGTTACCGCTAGATTTGATTGTAGGACCAGATAATTACCGGTCTTTGCCAGAACTAATTCGAAAAATTCGCGGTGGAGAACGGGATGTCCAGCTCACCCGACTGTCCAAAACGGAAACTTACGATGAACTAGAGCCCAAAGTAGTGAATGGTGTACAAGCCTTTGTAACAATCATGCGAGGTTGTAATAATTTCTGCACTTTCTGTGTTGTCCCTTATACTCGCGGTCGAGAACGAAGTCGGGAACCCATTTCTATTGTAAATGAAATCAGAAAGTTACAAGAATTGGGAGTAAGGCAAGTTACACTACTTGGTCAAAATGTGAATAGTTATTTGTATGAAACAGCTGATTTTGCTGATTTAGTTCAAACCATCCTAAATGAAACTTCAATCGAACGCCTTCGTTTTACATCACCACATCCAAAGGATTTTC
This sequence comes from Leptospira sp., assembly GCA_027531445.1. Classification (GTDB taxonomy): domain Bacteria; phylum Spirochaetota; class Leptospiria; order Leptospirales; family Leptospiraceae; genus Leptospira_A. The sequence goes on along the minus strand of JAPZRK010000128.1, from coordinate 467 downwards.
CTGTTCACCTGATTGATCTTATGGCAAGGGAAGAAAGATTTTCATCGCAAATCCATCTACCTTTACAAGCCGGTAACGATAAAGTTTTACGTGATATGAAACGTAGTTATACAAAAAAGGAATATCTGGATCTCGTCAAAATGATCCGAAACAAAATTCCGGACGTTGGTATTACGACAGATATCATCGTTGGTTTTCCAGGTGAGACAGATTCAGAATTTCGCGAAACTTTAGAAGTAGTATCGGAAGTTGGTTATGATATGTCTTATATGTTTAAGTATTCTGAAAGAGAAGGAACGATCGCAAAGCGCAAGTTTGTGGATGATGTTCCTGAGGAAGAAAAAGCACAAAGGTTGATTGAATTGGTAGATTTACAATCCTCTATATCCTTAAAAAAGAATTCAGAGAAAGTCGGAAAGATCTTTGATGTTTTGATCGAAAATACTTCAAAAAAAAGCAAGTCTGAG
>JAPZRK010000066.1 GCA_027531445.1 Leptospira sp. | reverse complement strand
TCCATTTTAATGAAAGGGGATATGAGGTTTGGGGTAAAAAACTTCGACCATTACTATAATTTAAATGGCATATATACTTTTTTTAAAAGAAGGTCAAGTTTCAAAAGATGAATTGATTCAAGAAGTCAAATCGAACGACAGAGGCCTGTTTTATTTACAACAAAATCGTGAAATCAGACATAGGTTTTCCTTCAATATTTCTTCATTAGAGATCGAAGTAGATGAGATTCCCACTCGATCCGAACTTCTCGAGTGTCGAAGTTTTTTTTCTGCAAAAAAAATCGATGTTTTGGCGATACAGTCTTACATTAATCCAACTCTTCCCAACATTTTCTGTTTTGATATGGATTCGACTGTCATCCAACAAGAAGTCATCGATGAATTGGCAAGAAAACATGGCGTCTTCGAAGAAGTGGCAAGTGTCACAAAACAAGCTATGGATGGAGGGATGCAGTTTGATGAAGCCCTGAAGTTGAGAGTCAAACATTTAAAAGGTTTATCTCGCGTTAGCTTTGAAGAGGTTTATTCACTTTTGACATTAAATCCTGGTATGGATATGGTGTTTCAAGAATTGCCATCAAAAAATACAAAGATTATGATTCTTAGCGGTGGTTTTACTCCTGTTCTTGAGCTATTTGCAAAAAAATATCCGATCCATTTTTTTCGAGCCAATGGTTTGGAAGAGAAAGATGGAGCCTTTACTGGTGAAGTATTGGGTGAGATTATCAACAAAGAAAAAAAAGCAATCTATCTAGAATCAAAAAGCAAAGAGCTCAAGATTCCCGACCAACAGATTGTTGCAGTAGGTGACGGGGCAAATGACGGAGCCATGTTGCAGAAGGCAGCTATTGGTGTCGGGTTTCACGCAAAACAAGGCTTAAAAGATCAAATTGTAAATTGGTTGGATTTTTGTGATATGAGCGCTCTATTATTTCTCTTTCGCTAAACGACTGAGTTCATCTAATATTTGTAATGCTTCCATCGGTGGAATTTGATTGGTATCAATTTGATTCAATCTTTTTAAAATCTTAGTCTCCGTTTCCGTTTTTGAGTCTTTATTTACATTTGGATCTAAAATCCCTGAAAATAAACTTGGTTCTTCCTGTTTGATTTTAATTTCTTTCTTCTTCGATTCTAATCCCAATAATAATTCCTTTGCACGATTTGTAACCTGATTAGGTATCCCTGCAAGTTTTGCTACATAGATTCCGAATGATTGTTTTGATTTTCCTTTTTTTACTTTCTTTAAAAATAAGATCTCGCCTTCTTTCTCATACGTATCTAAATACAAATTGAAGATTCCATTACCTTTATCTAATTCTGTCAATTCATGGTAATGAGTTGCAAAGATAGTTTTTGCTCTT